>JBAVKQ010000229.1:0-34813 GCA_049688395.1 Candidatus Nanopelagicales bacterium | reverse complement strand
AGGGCGGCGGCGTGTGGCCTCGGTCCGCGAAGTCGATCCCGGTCTCCGCGCAGGTGCGCGAGGTGCTGGGCCTCGGCTCCGACGTGACCGCGATGACTCCCGCGGAGCTGATGAAGGCGATCCTGCTCGCGCCGGTCGACCTCCTCTGGAACGGCGGCATCGGCACCTACGTGAAGTCGTCGGAGGAGACCAACGCCGACGCCGGCGACAAGGCCAACGACGCGATCCGCGTCAACGGCGAGGACCTGCGCGCGCGGTGCATCGGCGAGGGCGGCAACCTGGGCTTCACCCAGCTGGGCCGGGTGGAGTACGCCCGCTACGGCGCGGGCGGCTCGGGCGGACGGATGAACACCGACTTCATCGACAACTCCGCCGGCGTGGACACCTCCGACCACGAGGTCAACATCAAGATCCTGCTGGACGTGGTGGCCGCCGCCGGCGAGCTGGCCGCACCCGCCGAGCGCGACCCGCTGCTGGCGTCGATGACCGACGAGGTCGCCACCAGGGTCCTGCAGGACAACATCGACCAGAACATCCTGCTGACCGTCGAGGCGGGGCACGGTGCGGCGATGCTGCCGGCGCTCGGCCGCCTGATGCGCGCGCTGGAGGCCTCGGCGGGACTCGTCCGGGCCCTGGAGGCCCTGCCCGACGACAGCGAGCTGGCCGCGCTGGGCCTCGAGGGTCAGGCGCTGACCCGTCCCGAACTGGCCGTGCTGGTCGCCTACACCAAGCTGGACCTCAAGGAGGCGCTGCTGGCCGGGCCGTTGCCCGACGAGCCGTTCGCGGAGCCGTGGCTGGTGGACTACTTCCCCGACGCGCTGGCCCAGCGGTTCGGCGCGCGCCTGACCAGCCACCCGTTGCGTCGTCAGATCATCGCCACCGGACTGGTCAACGAGCTGGTCAACCGGGGCGGGGTCAGCTACGCCCTGCGCGCCACCGAGGAGTCCGGCGCCGGGCCGGCCGAGATCGTCCGCGCGTTCGCAGTCAGCACCGGGGTCTTCGGCCTGCGCGACCTGTGGCGGCGCATCGACGCTCACGAGGGGACCGTGCCCAGCGAGGCGCTCAAGGCGCTGCGCACCGAGGTGTCGCGCCTGCTGGACCGGGCCACCCGGTGGCTGCTGCAGACCCGGGGCGGCACGCTGGACGTGCCCGGCGAGATCGAGCGCTTCCGCGGCGTCGTCGACGAGCTGTCCGGTGACGTGCCCGCCCTGCTGGTCGGCATCGAGCTCGAACGCCTCGAGCGCCGGATCGCGGACTTCGTGGCGGCCGGGGTGCCGGCGGACCTGGCCGGCGAGGTCGCCGCACTGCTGGACGTGTTCTCGATGCTGGACATCGTGGAGATCGCCCGGCGCACCGACGAGGCGCCGCGGATGGTCGCCGAGCTGTACTTCGCGATCTCCGAGCGCTACGAGGTCGATCGCTTCCTCGGCCGGATCACTGCGCTGCCGCGCCGGGACCGGTGGTCGACGCTGGCGCGCGCCGCGTTGCGCAGCGACCTGTACGGGGCGCTGGCCTCCCTGACCGCCAAGGTGGTCCGGGCCACCCCGCAGGGCGGTGCGCCGGCCGACCGGGTCCTGGCCTGGGAGCAGCGCTACGCCGAGGGCCTGGGTCGGGCCCAGGCCACGCTGGCCGAGATCGGCGCCCAGGAGACCTTCGACCTGGCCACCCTGTCGGTCGCCCTGCGCGTCATCCGCACCTTGGCGATGCAGGGGGGGTGACACGACGTAGGCTTGGCCGTCATGGCGATCGACTTCCCCGTGGCTCTGGCTGAGCTGGAGACCACCCTGTCCAGTATCGAGTCGGTGCTGGACCTCCCGGCGATGCGTGCCGAGATCGCCGAGCTCGAGGTCGCGGCCTCCGAGCCGAACCTGTGGGATGACCCCGCGGCGGCCCAGAAGGTGACCTCCCGGCTGTCGTTCGTGCAGGGCGAGCTGCGCCGGGTCTCGACCCTGCGCCAGCGCCTTGACGATGTCCCGCTGCTGGTCGAGTTGGCCGAGGGCGAGGCGGACGCCGACGCGCTGGCCGAGGCCGAGACCGAGCTGGCCGATCTGGCGCAGGCCGTCAGCGAGCTCGAGGTCCGCACGCTGCTGTCCGGCGAGTACGACCAGCGCGAAGCCCTGCTCACCATCCGCTCGGAGGCCGGTGGCGTGGACGCCGCCGATTGGGCCGAGATGCTGTTGCGCATGTACACCCGCTACTGCGAGCGGCACGGCTGGCCGGTCGAGGTCTACGACATCTCCTACGCCGAGGAGGCGGGCATCAAGTCCGCGACCTTCGCGGTGAAGGCCCCCTACGCCTACGGCACCCTGTCGGTCGAGCAGGGCACCCACCGGCTGGTGCGGATCAGCCCGTTCGACAACCAGGGCCGTCGGCAGACCTCGTTCGCCGCGGTCGAGGTGCTGCCCGTCACCGAGCAGACCGACCAGATGGACATCCCGGAGAACGAGATCCGCATCGACGTCTTCCGCTCCTCGGGGCCCGGTGGGCAGAGCGTGAACACCACCGACTCGGCCGTGCGGATCACCCACCTGCCGACCGGGATCGTCGTGTCCTGCCAGAACGAGAAGTCCCAGATCCAGAACCGGGCCGCGGCCCTGCGCGTCCTGGAGGCCCGGTTGCTCGAGCGTCGCCGGATCGAGCAGCGGGCGGCGATGGACGCGCTGAAGACCGACACGTCGGGGTCGTGGGGCAACCAGATGCGCTCCTACGTCCTGCACCCCTACCAGATGGTCAAGGACCTGCGCACCGAGCACGAGACCGGCAACACCGCCGCCGTGCTCGACGGGGAGATCGACGACTTCGTCGAGTCCGGGATCCGCTGGCGCCGCCAGGGGGGTGCCGCGTGATCCGATTCACCGACGTCACCAAGCACTACCCCACGCAGACCCGCCCCGCCCTGGACGAGGTGAACCTGGAGATCACCAAGGGGGAGTTCGCCTTCCTGGTCGGAGCCTCCGGGTCGGGCAAGTCGACCTTCCTGCGCCTGGTGCTGCGCGAGGACCGGCCCACCTCGGGCTCGGTGCACGTCGCGGGCAAGGACCTGGGTCGGATGCCCAACTGGAAGGTCCCGCACCTGCGCCGCCAGATCGGGGCGGTCTTCCAGGACTTCCGGCTGCTGCCGAACAAGACCGTCTACGAGAACGTGGCCTTCGCCCTGCAGGTGATCGGCCGGCCCAGCGCGCACATCCGCAAGGTCGTGCCCGAGGTCGTGGACCTCGTGGGCCTGGCCGGCAAGGAGGCCCGGTTTCCCGACGAGCTCTCCGGCGGCGAGCAGCAGCGGGTCGCGGTCGCCCGGGCCTTCGTCAACCGGCCCATGATCCTGATCGCCGACGAGCCGACCGGGAACCTGGACCCGGCGACCAGTGTGGGCATCATGCGCCTGCTCGACCGGATCAACCGCACGGGTACGACGGTGGTGATGGCCACCCATGACGCGGCCGTGGTCGACCAGATGCGCAAGCGCGTGATCGAGCTCGAGAACGGTCAGGTCGTGCGCGACGAGACCCGGGGCGTGTACGGGGTGGCGCGATGAGCAGGCCGGCGTCAGGATCGCCGACAGGCAGGGGGCGGACATGCGGCTGAAGTTCGTGTTCGGCGAGGTGTTCGTCGGGATCCGTCGGAACCTGACGATGACTGTCGCAGTGGTCATCACCGTGGCCGTCTCGCTGGCCCTGTTCGGCGCCGGGCTGATGGTGCGCTCGCAGGTCGACCTGATGAAGGACTACTGGTACGACAAGGTCCAGGTCTCGATCTTCCTGTGCGGGTCGACCTCGACGGTGACCTCGTGCGCCGAGGGTGCGGTCACCCAGGCCCAGCGCGAGGAGATCCGGGCCGACCTCGAGGCCCTCGAACCCCTGGTGCAGGAGGTCTTCTACGAATCGTCGGCGGAGGCTTTCGAGCGGTTCTCCGAGCAGAACCGCGGCGCGCCGATCCTGACCGTCACCACCCCGGATCAGCTGCCTGAGTCCTTCCGGGTCAAGCTCAGCGACCCGACCAAGTACGACGTCGTGGCCAGCGCCTTCGTCGGTCGGCCCGGAGTCGACGGGGTCAACGACCAGCGGCGTGTGCTGGACAAGCTGTTCGCGATCCTCAACGGGTTCCAGACCGGGGCCCTGGTGATCGCGGCGATGATGCTGCTGGCCACGGTGCTGCTGGTGGCCAACACGATCCAGGTGGCCGCGTTCAGCCGGCGCCGCGAGACCGGGATCATGCGCCTGGTCGGGGCATCGAACTTCTACATCCAGCTGCCGTTCCTGCTCGAGGCCGCCCTGGCGGCCACGGTCGGGGCGCTGGTGGCGATCGGACTGCTGGCGCTGCTCAAGGCGATCCTGGTCGATGGGGTGCTCACGCCGAGCTTCCCACTCACGGACTTCATCGGCTGGGAGGTCTGGCTGCAGGTCTCGGCCGTGGTGTTCGCCACCGGGGTCGTGCTGGCCTCAGTGGCCGCCCTGGTCACGCTGCGTCGTTATCTGCGGGTCTGAGCCCGCGGCGCGGACAGCTGGCCGTGCCCGGATCGGGGCTGCGGCATCACCCGGATGGACGAAGATCACCCGAACGGGTACAGATGACGTGGACAGGGCCGATGTGGGGGGTACTCTGGTTCCACGCCCACAGGCATGGGTCTGCATCGGGATGAGGCGCCGCAGGCGTCATCGGGTTCGTCGTGAGGAGTGAACGCATGCGCGGGACGCGAGTTGTGGCGCTGGCCACCTCCGCTGTGCTCGCGCTGGGGGTGACCGTGCTGGGTCCGGCGGCGGCCGCTCCGGGCGACGACAAGAAGAAGGTGGATTCGGCCGTCGCTGCTGCCGGGGACGACCTGCGTGCGGCGAACAAGCAGGTCGACAAGGCCATCTCGGATCTCGAGGAGGTCCGCACCCTCCTGCCGAACGCCCGCAAGGCGCTGACCCGGGCCCGCGACCAGGCCACCGCGGCCGAGGACGCCGACCGAGCGGCGCAGGACGAGTTGGAGCAGGCCACTGCGGCGGCGATCCGCGCCGAGCAGGAGCGCGCCGAGGTCGAGTTCCAGATCGAGGACCTGCAGAGCCGGGTGGGCAACCTGGCCCGGTCGTTGTACCAGAACGGCGCGTTCGCCGACTTCGACGTGCTCGTGACCGCGGAGTCGCCCACTGATCTGGCCGACCGGGCCGCCGCGATCGATGCGGTGTCACGGGCCAACAACCAGACTCTGTCGCGCATGGCCGAGATCCGCGCCGAGTTGGCCCTCAAGGAGGCGCGGCTGGACGCGGCACGTCAGGAGGTCGACGACAAGCGCCAGCGGGCCGCGATGAAGCTCTCCGAGGCCAACATCGCTCGGGACCAGGCTGCCGCGGCAAAGCTGAAGGTCGACCTGCTGGTGGCGCAGAAGGCCACCGCGCTGGACGTCGCCTCGACCGAGCGGGCCAAGGTGCTCAAGCAGTACAAGTCCTACCAGGCCGAGCAGCAGCGGATCGCCGCGCTGCTGACCAAGCAGGCGGCCGCTGAGGCGTCCCGCCTGGCTGCCGGGGGCTCGCTGAGCTTCGTGCCCACCGGCTCGGGCTTCCAGTGGCCGATCCCCGGGGTTCGGGTCGGCCAGGGCGTCGGTCCGCGCATCCACCCGGTCTACGGCTACCGCTCGTGTCACACGGGCGTGGACCTCGGTTCCCCGTCGGGGACCCCGATCCGGGCGACCGCTGCGGGCATCATCGTGTCGAACACCAGCGGCGGCCCGTACGGCAATCACACGCTGATCGCGCACGGCAATGGGATCTTCTCGATGTACGCACATCAGTCGAAGTTCGGCGCCCGGGAGGGCCAGAAGGTCAAGAAGGGCGACGTGATCGGCTACGTCGGCTCCACGGGCTACTCGACCGGCCCGCACCTGCACTTCGAGATCCACGTCGGCGGCAAGCCGTACGACCCGATGGGCTGGTTCGGCGGCGAGAAGGTCCCGGTCAACTGCTGATGCCCCGGGAGCAGGGCCGCCGGATCGTGGCCCAGAACAAGAAAGCCCGGTACGACTACCACATCGACGCCACCTATGAGGCGGGCCTGGTGCTAGTGGGAACCGAGGTGAAGTCCCTGCGCGCCGGACGCGCCAGCCTGGTCGACGGGTTCGCGCAGTTCAACGATGGCGAGTTGTACCTGCACGGTCTGCACATCCCCGAGTACACGATGGGCACGTGGACCAATCATGCGCCGCGTCGGGTGCGCAAGTTGCTGCTCAAGCGGGTCGAACTCGAACGCCTGGAGCGCAAGCTCAAGGAGAGCGGCTACACGCTCGTGCCGTTGTCGTTGTACTTCAAGGACGGGTACGCCAAGGTCGAGATCGCGCTGGCACGGGGCAAGAAGGCCTACGACAAGCGCCAGACGCTGGCCGAGCGCGATGCCCAACGCGACATCGCCAAGGAACTGGGGCGCCACATCAAGCGCGGTGGCTGAGACCGCGCCTCGATCGAGCGCACTGGCCAATGGCGGCCGCTGCCGGTAGTCTTGCCAGACTGGTTCGCCAGTGACAATTGCACAGGGGGTGACTGGTTTCGACGTCGGTTGTGATCGAGGCGGAGAAGCGGGCCGAGGATGGCAGTTATCTCGATAACGACCTGCCAAGAAACAACTGCGAACACCAATCGCACTGCTGTAGCCCTCGCCGCCTGAGGCGGGCCTCTACAGCCGTCAGCCCGGGGACGTCTCCGACCCGGTCCTGGCGTCATGCAGGAGACTGACCAACTCATCCGGTAACGGGGTGGGACGGAACACCTAACAGTTGCTGGACCGTGCTACCGCGCAGTGCCACACGAAGCGCGGAGGTCGAGAGCACAACAGCGTGGCTGCGCCCGGAGAATGCCCCAAGAGACACCGATGGACCCGGGTTCGATTCCCGGCACCTCCACAAAGACCGAAGGCCCCCGCTGTTCCGGGGGCCTTCGGTTTGTGCCCGGCGACTCGCGGGAATCGGGAGGAGCTCGCCAGCGGCGAGCGACGGCTCCCGGCACCGGTGCGCCGCGGATCCCCGGCACCGGTGCGCGAGCAGAGCAGGCGAGTTCCCGAATGGGTGGAGGTCGGCGTGCGATGCGCGACCTCGCTGCCGTCGAAACCCCCCAGCCCGCCGAAACAGCTCACACGGCCGAAGCCGGCCAGAGCACGGGGCCGGACCCCCCGCGCCGATCGCTGAATCGGGACCGGGCGGTGGCGGGCTCATGCCCGGATGGCCGCCTCGAACAGGTCGCGTCCCTCGATCATCGCGGGACCGTACCAGGCCAGTGCGCGTCCGGGCACGGGGACCGACCGCACCGGGGTCAGGGCCTCAGGCCCGTCCTGTGCGCTGAACGGGTACGGCTCGTCGGGCAGGAGCACGAGATCGGGACGCTCGGCCAGAACCCGGGCAGGGTCGGCATGCGGATACCGGCTTCCGGCCGCAGCGCCCACGTTGCGCCAGCCCAACCGGGTGAGCACATCATGGGTTTAGGTGCCGCTGCCGACCCACATCCAGGGATCGCGCCACACCGGAACGGCGACGCTCAGGACCCTCCGGTCGGGCGGCCGACTCCATACCTCGCGCGCCTGGCCCAACCACGGGGGCGCCGGGTGGATGTTCAGCACCTCGCACAGGAGCCGGTCGAGGCTGTCCAGGGCGGCAGCGACGCTGTCGATCCGGGTCACCCACACCGGGATCCCCTCGGCGCGCAGCCGTTGGACATCTGCTCGTCGGTTCTCCTCCTGGTTTGCCACGACGAGGTCGGGGCGCAGCCGCCGGATGGCGGCGAGGTCGGGGTTCTTGGTGCCCCGGACCCGGGCCACGTCCAGTTCGACAGGATGGGTGCACCACTGGGTGGCGCCCACGAGCAGGCCGGGTGCGCTGAGGGCGATGGCCTCGGTCAACGAGGGGACCAGGCAGACCACGCGACCGGGCGCGGCCGGCAGCGGCACCTCGAAGCCCAAGTCGTCGCGCATGGTGCCATCCTTCCCCGCTCAGGGACCAGTGGCTCGACCGACTGTCCTTGGATCAGGGCAGGTGGACGGGCGCCCCGGCGGTGATCTCGAAACCGGCGGGCGTCCGCCAGCGCCATCCCGGGAGACGCCCGCTGCGGCGTTCATCTGTCGAGTCGGGTGCCAGCGGTTCGAGATCCCAGCCCGCATGCGTCTTGAGGACGTGGTGCCGCCGACATAGCGGGCCGAGGTTCGAGGCCTCCGTGGAACCTCGCGGCCAGGGGATGGCATGGTCCAGGTCGCAACGGGTCGAGGGGGTCCGACACCCCGGGAAGCGGCAGCGCGGCTCCCGAGCCCGAACCAGCCGGGCCAGGCCCGTCGAAGGAGCGTATCCGGTGCTGCCCGTCGCGGTGACCGCACCGGCCGCGTCGCTGATCCATGCCCGCCAGCGGCCATCGGCGGCCAACTCCCGGGCGACATGGGCGGGGATGGGTCCGAGCCCCGGCACCAGGGCAGGACTCTGGGCCAGGCCCAGGAGGGTCGGCAGGTCGACGATGACCGAGATCTCTGGGCCCTCGGGGGCCCGCTGCCGGCCGAAGCGTCGGGTGGGCTCGCCGTCCTGCGTGGGCTGCCCCTCCTCGGGACGCGACCCTCCGGGCTGCGAATCCTCGGCCTGCGCATGGTTGTGCCGGGCGAAGCCTCGGGGCTCGGGCGCGCCCAGGAGCAGGTCGACCAGCAGGTCGGCGCGCACCTGATCACGGGTGCGTGTCACCGGGTGGGCACCGGGACGATTCTGCTGGTCGGGCGAACTGGCGTGTCCCGGCGCATCGCCGCCTGAGTCGTCCTGCTCGAGCCCTGCAGCCAGCGCCGTGAGGCGCCGGTGGATGCGATGGGCGTCGGACTCGGCGAGGTCGGCGATCAACGTGGACATGCCGTCGGCGCGGTGGTGCACCTGCACCCGTCGCTGGGCGAACGCACGCGCCCTAGCCTCCTGCTCTGCCTCCGGGCAGATCCGCAGCCGGGCTGCTCGAGCGATCCGGCCGATCTCGGCGGAGTTGTAGGCGCGCCGATGCGATGCGACCCGGTCGAGCACGCGGCGGCGTACCTCCTCGATGACGCGCTGCGCGTCCTCATCGATCAGCCCAGTGACATGCTCGAGCACCAGCCGCGCGGCCCAGGACGAGATTGCGGCGCTGGACACGAGCGACTCCAGACTCGGCGACGCAGTCAGTGCACGTGCCCAGCCGATCCGGTTGCCCATCGAGGGGATCGTGGAGCGCAGGGCATGCGCCAACTCCTCGCGGCCCGGATCCTCCACCTTCTGGCGCCCCTCGCCGATCTCGAACTGAACCGGCTGCGGGCCGAGCGCGTCCACGACCGCCACGGCAGCACCCGCAGCGACCCAGGCGGCGCACGCCTCCCACGCCGCTGCGGCGACCACCTGGCAAGCGCACGGCCAGCCCGTGGCCTGCCCCGGTGTGGGGAAGTCCGGCAGGAACCGGTCGGCCTCGTGCGGGTGTGGACAGCGACTGGACCGCCCGAGGTCGGCCAGTGCGGCGGCCAGTACCGGCCCGGCAGTCAGCCACAGCAGGCCGCGCGCCTCATCCCGCATGGGTGCATCCCACCAGTCCAGCGCGGTCCACGGCGGGCGATCCTCGACCCACCAGCGACGCATCAGTGCCTGGAAGCGGACCTCCCGATCAGCCTCCGAGTCCATGAGCAGGCTCTCGTCCCCACCAGTGCGCTGGCCTACGTCGGCCAGCCGCCCCACCGCCTTCGTGCCTGCCACATGACCCCCCGAGTTCGAACGTATGTACGAATCATAGCACACGGTCCGGTACGGGAGGGTCGGTCGGCACGCTGATGTGGACGACTCACGGCCGGTTCCCGTCCTCAGTACCCGCCACGGAGCGCCCGGGACCCGGACGAGTCGGGGGCCGCCGGGCAGCGTAGGATGCGTCCCAGGTAGAGTGGCTACGCCATGTAGTTAATTGATCACTTAGTGCTATCAATTGCCCATGGGGGAACACTCGATCATGGGGAGAACTCGATCAGTATCGAACGCGATCCGCAGACTGGCCTGCCCACGGGACAGGGTGGGGCGTTCCTGGCTGAGTTGGCCCATCGGGTCCAGTCCCGGCCTATGGGCGCTCCGCCCTCGAAGGGCGCCATCGCCTTGGTGGACCTCGACTACCTGACCGAGATCAATGAACGGCGGGGGTACCTCGTCGGCGACCAGGTGATCCTGGAGTTCGCCACGCGCCTGCAGGCCGTTGCACCGGAGGCAACCATTGCCCGGATCGGGGGCGACGACTTCGTCCTGATGTTCGAGGAGCGCGCCCCTGACGAGGTCGCGACCATGCTGTTGGATGCCCGATGCGCCGTGCGCGGACCGATGGCCACCGACACGGGCCCGGTCGATGTGACGTTCTCCGGTGGGGTCACGTCCATGGGAGCCGACCCCGACCAGGCCATGGGTCGGGCCTTCCGCGCGCTGTTCCAGGCCAAGGACTCCGGGCGCGACCAGGTCCGGGTCTACAGCGAGGACACAGTGTCCTTCGCCGAGGGCAGGCGGGCCCTGCTCAACCGCATCGACCACCTCCAGCGGCTGGTCGAGCGGATGTCCACCGAGGCGCGCACCGACTCGCTGACCGGGTTGCCCAACCGGCGCGGTATGGACGAGGAGGCCCACCGGGCCGACCGCATCCGCGCTCGCCGGCCGCGTACGGACTCGATCCTGTTCCTGGACCTGGACAAGTTCGGCTTGCTGAACCATCGGCGTGGCCAGGAGGCAGGCGACGACGCCCTGCGCAGGGTCGCTGAGGTCCTGAAGGCGACCTCCCGCCCGGAGGACATGCCCTTCCGGCGGGGTGGTGAGGAGTTCGTCGTCCTGCTTCCCGATACCCCGATCGAGAAGGCGGGTGTCGTGGCCGAGCGGATCCGGGTCTCTGTCGAGGGTCTCGGGATCGCGCACGGGGGCGCGCCGCTGACCCCGATCCTCACCGTCACGGTGGTCGCTGCGGCCGTCGAGCCCGAGGAGCGGACGGAGGACTCCATCGAGCGGGCCGCGGAGGTGGCCTTCGCCGCCAAGGGCGCGGGCCGCCGCAACCGCGTCCACCTTGCACAGCGGGACTGAACCGTCCTCGGCTCAACTGCCAAGGGACTCGCGCGGCCCCGATGACCGGCCCGATCCGCGGCCGACCGGAGCGTGGTCAGGTCGGTGACACGTGGACCTGCGACTCGCCCGTGGATGCCGAGATCTCGGAGTTGGCCTGCTCGAGCAGCTGGTCGGCCAGATGCCGCAGTGCGCGGGCCACCGCGATCTGGTCGCCGATCCGCGGGTGCGCAGGGTCCACCGCGCGGCGATGGCTGACCCCGGTGGCGCGCACCTGCGCCATCGGGTCGGCCACCAGCACCGCCCGGGCGGTCGTGTCCTCGCCCTCGAAGAGCGAGATCCGCACGGTCCACTGGTGCGCGGTGTGCGGGGCCTGGTCCGCGGGACCGGCCTCGTGGCCGACGGGCTCGCGCGGGGCGGTCGCCGACGCTGGCGGTGCACCCACCGGATGGACCCGCAGGACCGAGCCCGGCCCCGGGTAGAGCAGCCCGGTGTGCCCGTCGCTCCACCGCACCAGGTAGGGCGGTGCCCCCGCCTGGCCGTGCACCTCCAGGATCTCGCCGTCCCTGGTCGGTCGGTCGACCTGCTCGCCGGCCATGACGATCCGGTCGCCCACTGAAGCCTTCATCGTCCCTCCTCGCTCGGGGGTCGGTGCACCGTCGGTGCATCGTCGTGCACCTCCACTGTGCCCCTGCCGACCGACACTGGGAAGGGCCAACGGGCCCGCCGTCGCCTTCGAGTTACGATTCGCGAGCAGCGATGTGGCGGTCAGCACAGATCGCGGTGCTGCGACTGCCGCCCCGGCCGAACGGAGACCTGTGCTCGACATCCCCGCCGAGCAGTTCGAGGCGCTGGTCGCCGACGCGCTCGATGAGATCCCCGCCGAGCTGGCCCGGATGATCAGCAACTGCGTGGTGCTCGTCGCCGACGACGTGGCGCCGGGCACGCGCAGCCTGCTGGGGCTGTACGAGGGGATTCCGCTGACCGGCCGCGACGGCTGGTATGCCGGCGTGCTGCCGGACCGAATCACGATCTACCGGCGCCCGATCCTGCGCATGTGCCGCTCGGAGGCCGAGGTCGTCGAGCAGGTGCGGATCACCGTGGTCCACGAGGTCGCCCACCATTTCGGCATCGGCGAGGAGCGCCTGCACGAGCTCGGCTGGGGCTGAGCGCGTGGAGAACCGCGCAGTTGCAGGCAGCGGCCCGCCTGCCCGTCGGGCGGGGGCCGGCCGGGGCTCAATAGGCTGTGAGGACACGTCTCCGGGAGGTCCCCATGCCCGCGTCCACCGATCCGCACGCGGCCGAGCCGCGCGTGCCCCCTGTGCTCCCCGACCAGCCGAGAGCTGCGCCCGAGGTTTCGTCGCAGCGCCGGCCCGCGCTGGCCGTGCTCACCTCGGGTGGCGATGCCCAGGGGATGAACGCGACGGTACGCGCCGTGGTCCGCACCACGATCGCCCGCGGCGCGGACGCCTACGCCGTGTACGAGGGCCTGCAGGGCCTGGTCGACGGAGGCGAACGCATCCGCAAGTGCGATTGGGACTCGGTCAGCGGGATCATCCACCTAGGCGGCACGATGATCGGGACAGCGAGGTCGGCGGACTTCCGCGAGCGGGCGGGCCGGCTGCGGGCAGCCCGGAACCTCGTCGAGCGCGGCATCGACCGGCTCGTGGTCATCGGCGGCGACGGGTCGCTGACCGGTACCGACATCTTCCGCTCCGAGTGGCCCGGTCTGCTCGAGGAGCTGGTGGCCGGCGGGGAGCTGAGCGCCGAGGCGGCCCAGGCCCACGCGCACCTGATGATCGCCGGGGCCGTGGGCTCGATCGACAACGACATGGTCGGCACCGACAAGACCATCGGCGCGGACTCCGCGATGCACCGCATCATCGAGGCCGTCGACGCCCTGGGCTCCACCGCCGCCAGCCACCAGCGCTCGTTCGTCGTCGAGGTGATGGGTCGGCACTGCGGCTACCTGACCGTGATGTGCGCCATTGCCGGCGGAGCGGACTACATCCTGATCCCCGAGCAGCGCCCCGCGCCGGGCTGGGAGGACCGCCTGATCGCCCGGCTGGCCGCGGGGCGTGCGGCGGGGCGGCGGGACAACCTCGTGCTGGTCGCCGAGGGGGTCACCGACTCGCAGGGCCAGCCGATCACCGCGCAGATGGTCGCCGACCTGGTCACCGAACGGGCCGGCGAGGACACCCGCGTGACCATTCTGGGGCACGTCCAACGCGGTGGCACGCCGAGCGCCTACGACCGGTGGATGCCCACCCTGATGGGCCATGCCGCGGCCAACGAGGTACTGGACGCCGGTCCGGACCATGTCTCGGCGCTGATCGGGATCCGGGGCAACCGGGTCGAGCGGATGCCGTTGATGGACGCCGTCGCGGCGACCCAGGCGATCCCCGTCATGATCGAGGCCGATGACCACGAGGCGGCGATGGCCGCCCGCGGCTCGTCGTTCACCGAGATGGTCCGGGTGTTCGAGGGGATCGCGCAGCCCGAGCCGATGTTCCCCAGCCAGGGCACCACGATCGGGATCATCCACGCCGGCGGGCTCGCCCCGGGGATGAACGCCGCGGTGCGCGCTGCCGTGCGCTTCGGGATCTCCCGCGGGCACGACATGGTCGGCGTCCGCGGCGGCTTCCCGGGGCTGCTGGCCGATCGCGTCGAGCCCCTGGGCTGGGAGGCGGTGGATGCGTGGGCCGCGCTCGGCGGCGCCGAGCTGGGCACCAGTCGGAAGACCCCCGCGCCCGAGCACTTCGCCGAGGTCGGCGACGCGCTGGCGCGCAACTCGATCGACGCGCTACTGGTCATCGGCGGGCATCGGGCCTACATGGCAGTACACGGCCTGGCCGCGCACCGCGGCGAGCACCCCGGCCTGCGCATCCCGGTGATCTGCCTGCCGACGTCGATCGACAACAACCTGCCCGGCTGGGACATGACCGTCGGGGCCGACACCGCCCTGAACGAGATCGTGCGCGACGTCGATCGGGTCCGGCAGTCGGCCAGCGCCACGAAGCGGGCCTTCATCGTCGAGACCATGGGCCGCAAGTGCGGCTTCCTGGCCTTCATGTCCGCGCTGTCCACCGGCGCCGAGGAGGTGTACCTCAACGAGGAGCCCCCCACGCTGGCCCGGCTCAACCAGGACGTGGCCGCCATGGTGACGGGCTTCCGCGAGGGTCGGCAGTTCCACCTGTCGATCCGCAACGAGGAGGCCAGCGTCGGCTACACCACCGAGTTCCTGCGTCAGCTCTTCACCGAGGAGTCCGGCGGGCTGTTCAGCGTGCGCTCCCTGATCGTCGGCCACCTGCAGCAGGGCGGTTCGCCGACCGCCTTCGATCGTGCGCACGCCGCCCGCCTGGCCGCGCACTGCATCGACTGGCTGACCGGTTCGGTGCTGGCCGGCCGGTCGGACTGGCGCTTCACCGCGATGGTGGGCGACCACCTGTCCACGATCGCCATCGAGCGGATGGCCGAGGTCTACGACATGGCGGCCCGCCGGCCGCTGGACCAGTGGTGGATGGCGCTCGCCCCGGTGCTCGACCAGCTCGCCTGGCGCCCGGCCGGACTGCCGGCCAACGGCGACTCGGCCGTTGCGGGGGACCGACGATGATCATCGAGACCGCCACCATCTGCGTGGTCCCCGGCCAGGAGGATCGGTTCCTCGCAGCACTCGAGCAGGCCAGGGCGGTGCTGGCCCGGGCAGCCGGGTGGCGCGCGATCCACGTGCATCGCGGGATCGAGCGACCCTCGACCTTCCTGCTGGCCATCGAGTGGGAGACCCTCGAGGACCACACCGAGGGGTTCCGCGGCGGTGAGATCTTCGCCCAGTGGCGCGCCCTGATCGGGCCGTACTTCGCCGAACCGCCGCAGGTCGAGCACTGGCACCTGCTGTGACCGAGGGGCTCGAGTAGTTCCCGGCGCTGGCGGCCGACGCCCGCTGGCCCGCCGGAGCGCGCAGCACGACGCCCGGACCCCCGGCCTGATCGCACGAGCGCCCTTGGACCCGGCGTTTAGGGACCATCGGCGGGGTCTTTGGGTACCTCCTGCTGTCGCGAGGAAAATGCCATACGGCAGGCTAGGGCTGTGCGTCCGCCCGGGACGTGCATGGACCCGATGGAGTGCTCCTCCCATGACTTTCGCCGGACTCGAGAACCCGCCCACCCAGAACAAGAAGCTGCTCGAATGGGTTGAGCAGGTCGCCACCTTGGCCCAGCCCGACCGCATCGAGTGGTGTGACGGCACCCAGGAGGAGTGGGACCGGCTCACGAAGCTCGAGGTCGACAACGGCACGTTCATCGCGCTGAACCCCGAGCTGCGCCCCAACTCCTTCCTGGTGCGCTCGGATCCCTCGGATGTCGCCCGCGTGGAGGACCGTACGTTCATCTGCTCGCTGGAGGAGCGCGACGCGGGCCCGACCAACAATTGGCACGACCCGGTCGAGATGCGCGACAAGCTCAAGGGCTTGTTCGAGGGCTCCATGCGCGGACGCACGATGTACGTGATCCCGTTCTCGATGGGTCCGCTGGGTTCGCACATCTCCGAGTTGGGCGTGGAGATCACCGACTCGCCCTACGTCGTTCTCAACATGAGGATCATGACCCGGATGGGCAAGGCCGCGCTGGACCTGATCGGGGTCGACGGCGACTTCGTCCCCTGCGTGCACTCGGTCGGCTACCCGCTGCTCGACGAGGACGGCACCGCCCGCGACGACGTCGCCTGGCCGTGCAACGACACCAAGTACATCGTGCACTTCCCCGAGACCCGCGAGATCTGGAGCTACGGCTCGGGCTACGGTGGCAACGCACTGCTGGGCAAGAAGTGCTTCGCGCTGCGGATCGCGTCGGTGATGGCCCGCGACGAGGGCTGGCTGGCCGAGCACATGCTGATCCTCAAGCTCACCAGCCCGAGCGGGCAGGTCAACCACCTGGCTGCGGCGTTCCCGAGCGCATGTGGCAAGACCAACCTGGCGATGCTCGAGCCGAGCGAGCCGGGCTGGAAGGTCGAGACCGTCGGCGACGACATCTGCTGGATGCGCTTCGGCGAGGACGGCCGCCTGCACGCGATCAACCCGGAGGCCGGGTTCTTCGGGGTGGCCCCGGGCACCTCGATGAAGACCAACGCCAACGCCATGCGCACGATGTGGGGCAACTCGATCTTCACCAACGTCGCGCTCACCGACGAGGGCGACGTGTGGTGGGAGGGCATGACCGACGAGGTGCCCGCGCACCTGATCGACTGGAAGGGCCGGGACTGGACCCCCGAGTCCAGCGAGCCCTCCAGCCACCCGAACAGCAGGTTCACCACCCCGGCCGGGCAGTGCCCGATCATCGCCGACGACTGGGAGGACCCGGCCGGTGTGGCCATCGACGCCATCCTGTTCGGTGGCCGTCGCGCGACGAACGTGCCGCTGGTCAACGAGGCTCGCGACTGGGAGCACGGCGTGTTCATCGGCGCAACTGTCTCCTCGGAGATGACTGCCGCGGCCGTGGGTGGCCTGGGCCAGCTGCGCCGCGACCCGTTCGCGATGCTGCCGTTCTGCGGCTACAACATGGCCGACTACTGGGGCCACTGGCTCGAGATCGGCCAGGCCACGACGCCGGACAAGCTGCCCAAGGTCTACCAGGTCAACTGGTTCCGCAAGGATGCCGACGGCAAGTTCATCTGGCCGGGCTTCGGCGAGAACAGCCGAGTGCTGGCGTGGATCATCGACCGGTTCAACGGAACCGGCAAGGGTGTCCAGACCCCGATCGGCATCGAGCCGGCGCCCGGCGCGCTGTTCCTCGACGGCCTGGACGTCACCGACGAGCAGATGACCGAGCTGTTCGCCCTGGACCCGGAGAGCTGGCTCGAGGAGTGCGACCTGACCGAGGAGTACTTCGCCAAGTTCGGCGACGCCGTCCCCGCGGAGCTGTACGCACAACTGGAGGTCCTGCGTGAGCACCTGATGGCCGCCAGGGCCTGAACATCGCGACTGGCCAGGGAGCGCGCGAGCGGCGTGCTCCCCGGCCAGTGGTGCGTCCGGGGCCGGCTCGCTGCGGGCCGCAATCGAGCACGGAGGCGACTGCAGAGCCTGGATCAGGCGATGCCCAGCGACACAGGTGCCACAGCCAGGGCGATCTCGTCCGCCGCGGCTACTGCTCCCTCGCCGCGCTGACGCGGGAAATCGGTGAGGTCGATGCGCACGTAGACCCGCTCGCGCTCCTCCTCGGTCATGCCGCCCCACACCCCGTAGGGCTCGCGGGCGCGGATGGCGTAGTCGGCGCACTCGACGCGAACGTCGCATCGGGCGCAGACCGCCTTGGCCGCACGATCACGTCGCAGTCGCGCCAGGCCCCGCTCGTTCTGCGGGTGGAAGAAGAGATCCTGATCAGCACCGCGACAGGCCCCGATCTCCTGCCACTCCCAAGTTGCGTCCAGCGGTACCTGGGAAAGCGGCTGCTGCGGCATTGTTCCTCCGTCCCGGGCCCGATCGGCCCGCACATGGATCTCGTATGTCGGCTGTGTCGCTTGCTGACCCCCGGGCCTGGACCGGGGTGTCGTCCCTGACTGTCTGCGTCACGGTGTTCGCTACGCTACTCACCGTAAGTGTCGATGTTATCCAATGAAACGCTAGTTGTCGATTAGTAGTTTGGTACTAGCAATTACGGTGCGTATCGGCGGAGCCGAGGTGTTCGGGCCGGAAAGCCCACCATCGAGTCATGATTGGGCGGTCGTGTTCACGGTCGGTCACCAGTATGTCCCCCAGACGTCCCCTGCGCTCCAACGCCACGATCCGTGACGCAAGGTGAGCGGCGTAGCATGGCGGCATGCCCAACGAGACCGAGCCCCTGGCCAGCCCAGACCTCTCCGGAGACACCGCGCTGCTGGAGCGGACCGAGAATGCCGATGGCACGGGCGATCACGAGCGTTTCGCGCACTACGTCGAGAAGGACAAGATCGTGGAGAGCGCGGTCATGGGCACCCCCGTGCGCGCGCTGTGCGGCAAGGTCTGGGTGCCGGGTCGGGACCCCTCGAAGTTCCCCGTCTGCCCCGACTGCCAGAAGATCTACAACGGGCTCCCGCTCGGAGGCGGCGGCGACAAGTAGTCCGCCCGAAGAGGTCCGCCCGCAGGACAGGGGAGCACCTGCCGTCGAACCGCCGCTCCCTGGGCCCATTCGCCGAGCCGGTTCGCCGCACCCATTTCGCTGGGCCCAGGCGGCCTATGGCGGCTAAGGCCGCCTGGATCCCCGACCGATACCCGGGGTAGCTCCGGGCATCGGGTGCCCACCCATGGCGTCGGACGCCATGCGGTTGTCGAGCGCCCCGATCGGGAGGTGGCCAGGTGTTCAGGCAGTTGGGAGGTGCCCGCCGTGGTTCGCTGCGGGCCATCGGCGTGGTCGCACTGGCCCTGGTCATGGTGGCCGCCGGCCCGGGCGGTGCTCCTGCGCCGGCTGCTGCCGCGGACCCGTCCGGCGGCTCGTTGGTCACCGGGTGGCTCCCCGGCTGGGCGACCTCCACGGCCCTGCCCGCAGTCGAGGGCAACTCCGACCTGATGTCCGAGGTCTCCCCGTTCTGGTTCACCGCCAAGGCGTCGAGCAGCTCGGTGTCCGTGACCTCGTCGGTCAGCGCGTCGACGAGCGCCAGAGTCGTGGCTAGCCTGCGCGCGCGCCGGATCGCGATCGTCCCGTCGGTCGCCGACGGGTCCGCCGCTCGCGCGATGGCCGGCATCCTGACCTCGAGCAGAGCCCGTGCTGCGCACGTCGCGCAGCTCGTGGCCCTGGTGGTCGACAACCACTACGACGGCATCGAGTTGGACTACGAGCAGTTCGCGTTCGCCGACGGCTCGTCCACCTGGGCCACGACGCGCCCGGCCTGGGTGGCTTTCGTCACCGATCTCGGTCGAGCCCTGCACGCGCAGGACAAGCGCCTGGCGCTGGCTGTGCCGGTCATCTACAACGGGGCGCGCACCTCCGCCAGCGGCTATTGGGTCTACGACTATGCGGGGGTGGCCGGATCGGTGGACTCGCTGCGGATCATGACCTACGACTACTCGGTCTCCCGGCCGGGACCGATCGCGCCGCTGTCCTTCCTGCGCCGCACGCTGGACTACGCCGTCACCGCGTTCCCCGCGGCGAAGATCCGGATGGGGGTGCCGGCCTACGGGCGACTGTGGACGGCCCGCAAGTCCAACGGCGCACTGTCGATCTCGGGCACGTGCCCGTCGGGCGCCCCGCCCTCGACCAGGAGCTTCACCACTGCCACGGCGCTGAGCTACCTGACCTCCATTGCCGGCCGCACGCCGAACCTGCGCTTCGACCAGAGCACCGGTGAGATGGTCGCGACGTTCGCCAAGGAGTACTCGGGCAAGGACAGCGCGGGCAGGACCACCTCCTGTGTGGTGGACCACGAGGCCTGGTGGGTCGATGCCCGCGGGGTTGCTGCCCGGTTGCCGCTGGTGGCCCAGTACGGGCTCGCCGGTGTGGCCCTCTGGCACCTCGGTGGTGTGGATCGCGCCTCCTGGGACGCGATGCGCACCTTCGCGCAGGGCACGGCCTTTGGCCCCTCAGCGCCCTCGAGCCCGACGCCCACGCCCAGCCCCAGCCCCACCTCCAGCCCCAGCCCGACGCCCAGCCCGACGACATCGAAGCCTTCGAGCACGGTGGTGCGGGTGACTCCGTCCACGACGAAGCCCCGCCCCGGGACCACGGTGAAGTTCCGGGTCGAGGTCACCCCGAAGAAGGCGAAGGTGACCGTCAAGCGCCAGATGCTGGTCCGCGGGTCGTGGAGCACGATGGCCACCGGGCAGACCGGCTCCACCGGCAGGGTCACCTTCTCCGTCAGGTGGCCCAAGGATCTGGTGGCCCGGACCTATCGGGTGATCACCACGAAGAAGGGCGCGATGCCCGGCGGTCGCTCGGGCACCTTCCGGTTGATCCCGGACCCGCCGGTGAAGGCCCTGACCGCGACCGCGGCGACGGTCGCGGTGACGCCCTCGACGAAAACCCCCAAGGCCGGCAGTCGGATCACGTTCGCGGTCCGGGTCAGCCCGGCCCGCAAGGGCGTCACCGTCGCGCGGCAGATGCGCGTGGCCGGTGCCTGGAAGACGATGGCCGAGAAGAGGACGAACTCCGCGGGTCAGGTGACCTTCGCGTTCCAGTGGTTGAGCGGCGATGGCACGCGCACCTACCGGGTGCTCGCGAAGAAGTCGGGAAGCCTGCAGGCCGGGCACTCGGCGACGTTCGCCCTGCGCACCCGCTGAGCAAGGCGCCACCCCTCAGGCGCCACCTCCTCGGGCGGGCGCCGGGGCGGCCCTCAGACCGGCTTCAGGCATGCCTCGGGAAGGTCGAACCACCGCAGGCGCTCGAGCTCGGCGGGCAGGTGGGCTGCGGGGCCCTGGACCCGGTCGACTGCGTCGGCCAGCACCGTCCGGGCATCCGCCAGGTGCGCGGCCAGCGCCTGCTCTCCGGCGCGGTCGTCGTGGTGCGGGCGCACCAACTCCCCGGTCGCGGGATCGTAGTGCAGGTCAGCCAGGCGCAATGGCGGCTCCACGGGACCCCGGCGATGGCGCCACAGGCCACTGGTGATCTCGAAGCGGTAGTCCTCCAGCAGCGCCCACCCGTAGCGGGCGAGCAGGTCCACGGCCGACACCAGGTAGCGCAGGACCTCCTCGGAGATGAAGTAGTTGAAGTTCAGCCGCGCCCAGCCCGGCTTGATCCCCTCGCAGCCGATGGTGATCTGCGACTCGTACTGCGCTGAGGTGTCGGTGTCGATGCCCAGCAGCCGATGCCCGTAGGGCCCGGCGCACGAGCAGCCACCGCGGGCCTGGATGCCGAACAGGTCGTTGAGCATGGCCACGACGGCGTTGTGGTGCAGGTAGGCGCCGCTGGGCGTGCGGACCGTGAACGACACGATCGACAGCCGCTCGGCGGTGACGCTGCCCAGCACCTCGATCGCCGGATTGGTCGACCAGGCGGCCACCACCCGGCGGATCAGGTCCGCCTCGCGCACGCGGATCACCTCGGTGCCGACCGCGCGCTTGAGGTCGAAGACCAGACCGGCCCGGATCGACTCCACGATCGCCGGGGTGCCGCCCTCCTCCCGGTGCTCCGGGTCGGTGAGGTAGCGATGCTCCGAGGGGCTGACGTAGGCCACCGTCCCGCCGCCGACGATCTCGGGCACCCGGTTGGCGAGCAACTTCTTGTCGATGATCAGCAGCCCGGGGGTGCTGGGGCCGCCGACGAACTTGTGCGGGGAGAGGACCACGGCGTCCTTGGCGGCGGCCGGGTCGCCCTCGGGGTGCATGTCGATGTCGATGTAGGGCCCACCGGCCGCGTAGTCCCAGAACGCCAGCGCCCCGTGCGCGTGCAGCAGCCGGGTGATCCCGTCGGCGTCGGACAGGATCCCGGTGACGTTCGACGCAGCGCTGAACGAGCCGATCTTCAGCGGCCGGTCCGCGTGCCGCTCCAGCTCCCGGGCCAGCGCGGCCGCGTCGATGTGGCCATCGGGGCTCTCCGGGATCAGGACCACATCGGCGATCGACTCCCGCCAGGGCAGCTCGTTGCTGTGGTGCTCGAACGGGCCGATGAACACCACCGGGCGCTCCTCGGCCGGGATCTGCGCGCTGAACCCGTACCTGTCATCGAGGTCGGCGGGGATGCGCAGGTTCAGGATCCCGATGAGTTTGTTGATCGCCCCGGTCGTCCCGGACCCGGCGAAGATCACCGCCGTGGAGTCGTCGCCGTTGACGCACTCGCCAATGATCCGCCGCGCGTCCTCGCGCAGTCGCGTGGTCTGCAGGCCGGTGCCGCTGGACTCGGTGTGCGTGTTGGCGTAACGGGGCAGCACCTCGTCGCGGATCACGTCCTCGATGAAGTCCAGCGCCCGACCGCTGGCGGTGTAGTCGGCGTAGGTCACCCGGCGCCGCCCGTAGGGGCCCTCCATCACCTGGTCGTCACCGATCACCCCACGGCGGATCGCAGCGAGCAGCGCCGGCTCGGGCAGTCCGGGTGCCGGGGGCGGGATCGCGATCATCTCGGCAGCCCCTTGGTCAGTGCCCCGACCAGCCGGTCCTGGTGGTAGGTGAGCCAGTCGTACACCAGGGCCAGGCCGCGGCGCGGGTCGTCCTCGGCGAGGTCGGCCAGCAGGTCCGTACCGTCGAGGGTGATCTCCAGCCGGGCGGCCAGGGTCAGGCGCAGGTCGTTCAGGGCGCCGAGCCAGGCCTGGGCCTCAGCCTCGGACAGCTCGGTCGGGTCCGGGCGGCTCAGGCTCGTCGCGGCCAGGTCGAGGTGGGCCAGTTTGGTCGAACGCAGCTCCGCCTGGGTGAACCGGCGGAACTCGGCGGCGTCCTCGGCATCGGGGTAGGCGTCGGGGAACAGCCGGGCCAGGGCGGGGTCCTCGGGCCGGGTCGCGTGCGGATCGATCCCGACCAGGGCGACCAGTGGATCTGCCGGTTCGGCGTCCGGCGCCGGGCCGAGCATCAACGTCAGCTGAGCCAGCAGGTCACCGAGCAGTGCGCGGTCCTGCGCGCCCAGGTGCAGCCAGAACTGGCCGTGCCGGTTGCGCCGGAACCCAGGCGGATCGAGCAGCCCCATGCCGGCTCACCGATCCCGGGACACGGTGGCCCACAGGCCGTAGCTGTGCATCGCGGTCACATCGCGCTCCATCTGCTCGCGGCTGCCCGCGCTGACTGTGGCCCGGCCCTCTTGATGGACGTCCATCATGAGCTTCTCGGCCTTGGTTCGCGCATAGCCGAAGTAGGTCATGAACACGTAGGTGACATAGGACATGAGGTTCACCGGGTCATTCCAGACGATCGTCACCCACGGGGTCTCGACCTCTGCGCGCTCGGCGACCTCGACCTCCTCCACAGGTGCGACGCTCATGGGTCCATGGTCGCATCCCGACCCCCGCGCCCGGAACTGCTCAGCTGCCCGTGACCCACTGCGGCGTGCGCTCGACCAGCGACACCTCCGGGCCCAGGAAGCGCCGGCCGAGCCGGGCGAACGGCTCCGGATCGCCGGTGGCCAGGAAGCGGTGCACCGGAGGTGCCGCGTCTGGCGACCGACCCAGGCCGTGCGCGGCCAGGGTCCGGTAGACGTCCTTGGCGGTCTCCTCGGCCGAGGAGACCAGGGTGACCCCATCCCCGGCGACGTAGGAGATGACACCGGTCAGCAGCGGGTAGTGCGTGCAGCCCAGGACCAGGGTGTCGATCTGCTGGTCCAGCAGCGGGTCGAGGTACTCGTGGGTCACGGCCAGGACCTCGTCGCCGGTGACCACCCCGGACTCCACGAAGTCCACGAACCGGGGGCAGGCCTGCGAGTGCACGCTCAGGTGCGGCGCGGCGGCGAAGGCGTCGTCGTAGGCGCGGCTGGACACCGTGGCGCGCGTGCCGATGACCCCGATCCGCCCGCTGCGGGTGGCCTGGACCGAGCGGCGCACCGCGGGCTGGATCACCTCGACGACCGGCACCGGGTAGCGCTCGCGGGCGTCGCGCAGGACGGCCGCCGACGCGGAGTTGCAGGCGATCACCAGGGCCTTGACCCCGGAGTCGACCAAGTGGTCCATCACGTCGAGGGCGAAGGCGCGGACCTGGGCGATCGGGCGGGGGCCGTACGGGCCGCGGGCAGTGTCCCCGACGTAGAGGATGGCCTCGTCGGGCAGCTGGTCGATGATCGCGCGGGCCACCGTCAGGCCGCCGACGCCGCTGTCGAAGATGCCGATCGGCGCATCCGGGTCGCCCACCCCCGGACCGGCCACGGACGGTGTGACGGACATGACGCCATTCTCGCCCCGGCTGGGTGTCGAGCGTGCTCGGGGCGCAGTTAGGGTTTGTGCGTGTCGGGGCCGAACGCCCCAGGGAGGGGAGGCTGCGTGCGCCTGACGATCATCGGGTGCGCCGGATCGTTCCCCAACACCGGATCGGCAGCCTCCTGCTACCTCGTCGAGGCCGACGGCACCGCGATCGTGCTCGACCTGGGCAGCGGGTCACTGGGTCCGCTGCAGGCGGCGACCGACATCCGCGCGCTGGCCGGTGTCGTGCTCTCGCACCTGCATCCCGATCACTGCCTGGACCTGACCAGCATGTACGTCGCGCGCCGCTACCATCCGCTGGGCCCGCCCCCGCGGCTCGCGGTGCACGGCCCGGCCGGCACCCAGGCCCGGATCACCGACGCCTACCGCGCCGCCGCCGGCGAGCGCGTGGACCTCACCAGCATCTACGGGTTCGTCGAGCATGTGCCCGACCCGATCCGGATCGGGCCGTTCACGATCACGGTGGTGCCGGTGGCCCACCCGGTTCCGGCGTACGCGATCCGGGTGCAGGCCGGTGACTCGGTGCTCGTGTACAGCGGGGACACCGGTCCCACGCCTGCGCTGGTGGAGCTGGCCCGGGGTGCGGACCTCGCGTTGTTCGAGGCGTCCTTCCTGGCCGGGCAGGACAATCCCGCGCACCTGCACCTGACCGCCGTCGAGGCCGGTGAGCACGCGCGCGCTGCCGGAGTCGGTCGCCTGCTGCTGACCCACCTCGTGTCGTGGAACGATGCGCAGGCGACGCTGGCGCAGGGGCGCAGCGCGTTCGACGGGGAGCTGGCGCTGGCCGCTCCCGGGATGGTGGTGGAGCTGTGACCCGCACCGATGGGCGCACGCCCGAACAGTTGCGCGAGATCACGTTCCAGCGCGGCTGGTCCGAGCACGCCGAGGGCTCGTGCCTGGTGTCCTTCGGTGCCACCCGCGTGCTGTGCACGGCGTCGTTCACCGCGGGGGTGCCGCGCTGGAAGAAGGGCTCGGGCAGCGGCTGGGTCACTGCGGAGTACGCGATGCTGCCGCGCTCGACCAACACGCGCTCGGACCGCGAGTCGGTCAAGGGCCGGGTCGGTGGCCGGACCCACGAGATCTCCCGGCTGATCGGTCGCTCGCTGCGTGCCGTGATCGACGTGGCGGCCCTCGGGGAGAGCACGATCGTGCTGGACTGCGACGTGCTGCAGGCCGACGGTGGCACTCGGACCGCGGCGATCACCGGGGCCTACGTGGCCCTGGTCGATGCCGTGGCGTGGGCGCGCGGCCAGGGACTGGTGAAGGCCGACGCGGTGCCGCTGGTGGACTCGGTGGCCGCGGTCAGTGTGGGCATCGTGGACGGGGCGGCGTGCCTGGACCTGCACTACGACGACGACGTGCGTGCCGAGACCGACATGAACGTGGTGATGACCGGCGCCGGTCGCTACGTGGAGGTGCAGGGCACCGCCGAACGCGAGCCGTTCGACCGCGCCATGCTCGACGAGCTGCTCGACCTCGCGGCCCGGGGCTGCGCGGACCTGACCGCGTTGCAGGTGGCTGCGCTGGGTGGTGCTGAGCCCGGCGGTGCTGAGCCCGGCGGTGCTGAGCCCGGCGGTGCCGGGGCTGCCTCGTGACCGCCCGGGTCGTGCTGGCCACGCGCAACGAGGGCAAGGTCGGCGAGCTGCGCCGCATCCTGACCGAAGCCGGGCTGGACGTCGAGCTGGTCGGGGCCGCCGCGTTCGCCGCCCTGCCCGAGATCGCCGAGACCGGTGCGACGTTCGCCGCCAACGCCCTTCTCAAGGCCCGCGTGGTGGCCGCGTACACCGGGCTGCCCGCGGTGGCTGATGATTCGGGGCTGTGCGTGGACGCGCTCAACGGGATGCCAGGCATCCTGTCGGCGCGCTGGGCCGGTGGGCGCGATGACGAGGCCAACCTCGACCTGGTCCTGGCGCAGTTGTCCGACACTGCCGACGAGCGGCGCGGTGCGCACTTCTTCTGCGCGGCGGCGGTGGCCATGCCGTCCGGGCACCACGGCCAGGACGGGCAGTGCCGGGTCGTCGAGGGGACCATCGACGGCATGCTCCTGCGCGCGCGTCGGGGCACCGGCGGCTTCGGCTACGACCCGATCTTCCTGCCCTACGGGTCCGCACGCACCACCGCTGAGCTGGACGCAGCGGAGAAGGACGTGATCAGCCACCGCGGGAAGGCCTTCCGGGCCCTGGCGCCAGTCCTGGCCGACCTGCTCGCCGAACAATCAGCGCGTCCCGTCGCGGACTGAGCCAGCCCACCTCGGGCCAGCCCGGTCAGGCCAGCGACGTCGTCGCCGGGCCGTCGACCACAGCCCCGTACGGGGTGAACCGCGAGCCGTGCAGCGAGCAGTCCCAGGTCCGTTCGACATCGTTCCAGCGCACGACGCCGCCCAGATGGGTGCAGACCGCGCGGCACGAGCGCAGCCGACCGTCGGTGTTGCTCACCGCCCGCGGGGGTAGGCCGCGGGTGACGATCCCCTCGCCCTCGGCCGGCGTCCCGGAGCCGGGATCCAGAAGCCAGCCGCGGATCAGGTCCACGCCGACCTGGGCGTTGCCCGCCGCGAGCTGCGCCCAACCCTGCGCGCTGCCGGCCAGCCGGGGCCGGAACAGCTGCGCCCAGTCGGGTTCCTGGCCGGTGATCCGCCCGGTCAGGGCGATGGCGGCCGCGGTCCCGTTGGTGAAGCCCCACTTGCCCATCCCGGTGGCGAACAGCAGGCCCTCGGGTCCCCAGGGGCTTGCGCCGAACTGAGGAAGGCTGTCCGCGCTGAGGAAGTCCTGGGCGGACCACCGGTGGGTGAACGCCTCGAGGTCGAACGTGTCGCTGGCCCATTGGGCCAGCCCGTCGAGGTGGGCGCTGGCGGAGTGCTCGTTGCCCGTCGGGTGCCCGTGCCCACCGAGCAGCAGCAGCTCGCGACCCTGGGCGTCGGTGGCCGTGCGCAGCGAGTGGGTGGGCGCTCCGGCCGACAGGTACATGCCCTGGGGCACCTCGCCCGGGCCGGGCAGGGCGGCCAGTGAGTAGGAGCGGGAGGCAGTCGTCGTCGCGAACATGGCGGTGCGCAGGGGGAAGGGGAGCAGGGTGGCCAGGACCACCCGATCGGCAGTGATCCGCTGATCGTGGGTGCCTGTCACCACGAGCCCGTCGCCGTCGGTGCGCACGGCGCTGGCTCGGTGCGGCCAGCTCACCAGGACCCCTGCGCGCCGGGCCTTGGCCAGCAGCATTCCGAGGTAGGCCTGTGGGTCGACCTGGAGCTGGTCGGCCACCCGGACCGCCGCTGTGGTGGCGAACGGCAGCTCCTCGGGCGTCTGCACAGGGGCGGGCACGCCCGCTGCGGTCATCGCCGCGGAGACCTCCTGCACCTCGCGTCGGCCCGACTCGTCGGTGGCGTAGGTCCACGAGTCGCGCACCTGCCAGGGACCCGGCTGGTCGGACACGATGGACTGGATCCGGTCCAGCCCCGCCTGGTTGGCGTGCAGGTAGGAGGTCACTGCCCCGGCTCCGTGCTGGGCGCGGATGCTCGCCGCTCGGGTGCCGTGCAGGATGCTGGCCTTGGCCGTCGAGTGCCCGGTCGTGCCCGACCCCGGGACGGCGGCGTCGATCACCGCGCAGTCGATGCCCTGCTCGGCCAGGAGCAGCGCCGTGGTGAGCCCGACGATTCCGGCTCCCACGACCAGGACCTCCACGCGCGCCTCAGGCAGCGGATCGGGCTGGGGATCGCGATGTTCGGCCATGAAGGCCCACGGTGTGGTCGAGTGCGTGGGGTAGGTGAGTGTCATGCCGAACATCTACCCCGGTCGCGGGGACTTCATCCGCTGCGATCGGTATGCGGACATCCATGCGGGGTACATTTCCCATGGAACGGATCGTGGTGGGGCTGGGCCCCGCAACCCCGAGAGGACGGTAGGACGACATGGTGCAGAGCTTGACCGATATCAAGGACGACCTGACGCGCGACCAGCTCCGTGAGGAGGTGGATCACCTCGCGGCGAAGCTCGGCTCCTCGGCCGCGAAGGTCGGGTCCTCGCTGGATCAGGCGCGTGGCACGGTCATGGAGACCGTCGAACAGGCGCGTGGGACGGTCATGGAGACCGTCGAGGACGCGCGTGCCCCCGGTGGGGTGATCGACGTGGCCACCGACACCGTCGACGACGTCTCGAACCGGGTGCTGGCCGCAGCGCGCGAACACCCGGTCCTGGTCGTGACCGGCGTCGCGGCCCTGGCCGGCGGTGCAGCATGGATGGTGACGCAGTCCCGGCGCAAGCGCCGCGAGCAGGAGGCTGCTGCGCAGTAGTCGCCCAGGGCCAGTGCGGGTGGCGGGACTCGAACCCGCATGTCGCTGTGGACACAGGAACCTAAATCCTGCGCGTCTGCCAGTTCCGCCACACCCGCGTGGGCCCATTGTGGCAGCCCGTCTGCCGGTCCTGCCCAGCGCCCGCTGGCTGGGTGGGGTGTTGGATGGGCTCATGCAGGTGTCCGCGCGGGTCGACTACGGGACCCGCGCGTTGCTCGAGTTGGCCAGCCGGGGCCCTGACCAGCAGGTGACCGCTGAGGAGCTCGCGGGGTTGCAGGAGATCTCCGTGAAGTTCCTCGAGGGGATCCTGACCCAGTTGCGTCGAGCCGGCCTGATCGTGAGCAAGCGCGGTGCCGATGGCGGTTACCGGTTGGCCCGACCCGCCGAGCAGATCGCGATCGCCGATGTGCTGCGAGCACTGGACGGCCCGATCGCTGCGGTCCGCGGCCTGGCCCCGGAGGACCTGGCCTACCCCGGGGCGGCGCAGCACCTGCGCGAGGTCTGGGTGGCCAGCCGAGCCGCCCTGCGCGGGGTGCTGGAGCACGTCTCGTTGGCCGACGTGGTGGCTGGGCGGATGCCGGCGCCCGTGGCGGCGCTCCTCACCGACCCGGGTGTGTGGGAGCGTCGGTAGGGTGACCGGTCTGGGGTCTACAGGCCCAGTTCGCGGCGCAGCTTGGCCACGTGGCCCTTGGCCCGCACGTTGTGCATGGCGCGCTCGATGCGTCCCTCGGCGTCGATGACGAAGGTGGAGCGGATAACCCCGGTCACCACTTTGCCGTACATCATCTTCTCCCCGAAGGCCCCGTAGCTGGTGAGCACCTCTCGGTCGGGGTCGCTGGCCAGGGCGAAGGTCAGTCCCTCGGTGGCGCGAAACGTCGCGAGCTTCTCCGGGTTGTCCGGGGAGAGCCCGATCACGGTGATCCCCGCCGATGCCAGGGCGTCCAGGGAGTCGCGGAAGTCACAGGCCTGCGCGGTGCATCCGGGGGTCAGCGCAGCCGGGTAGGCGTAGAGCACGACCCGGCTGCCGCGATGATCGCAGAGCCGGACCCGGCCCCCGGCATCATCGGCGAGGTCGAAGTCCGGGGCGGCATCGCCGGGTTCGAGGCGAGCACTCATGGGTCCTCCTGGGTGGCAGGCCCGGTTCGGCCAGCTGGGATGGCCAGACGGGTTGGCCGCAGCGGCGGGGCCGAGCCTATCCCGAGATGGCCCGTGCCGGCCTCGGCCGCGTAGGGTGGGCGCAGTTCCCAGACCCAGGAGGGTGGATCGTGTCCGAGTCGAAGTCCAGCACGTCAGCCAAGGCGCCAGCACGCACCCCGGCCGAGATCGAGGCCGACATCGACACCACCCGTCAGCGCCTGGTGGGCACCATGACCGAGATCGAGGACCGGGTGAACCCGGCCAAGGTCGCGGGTCGCAGCAAGAACAAGATCCAGGACTTCTACGTCAGCCCCGACGGTCCCCGCTGGAATCACGTGGCCATGACCGCCGGAGCTGTCGTGGTGGGGCTGGTCGGCCTGCGGGTCACCAGCCGCTCGATCCGCTGGGCGTTGTCCACGCCGGCGAGCAAGCTGCCCGACCTGGTCTACATCCCGGTCCCGCGCGAGCAGGCCGGTTCATTCGCTGCCGCACTGACCAGTTGAGGCGCCGGCCGAGGCCGGGCGCACCAGCTGAGGCGCCGGCCGAGGCCGGGCGCTCGCGAAAGCCCCCCGGGATCGCCGGGGGGCTGGTACGCCGTGTAGGGCTCGAACCTACGACCCGCTGATTAAGAGTCAGCTGCTCTACCAACTGAGCTAACGGCGCAAGTGCCCTCACAGGTTAGCAGCGCCCCGGCGGACCGACCAAACCGCGCGAGCGGCGCCCCGGGGTCAGCGGTGTGGGGCACTGGCGCCGGTGAGCTGGGCCGAGGCGCTGAGCAGGGCGGCTCGGGCCCGGGTGATGGCCTGTGGATCGGCGCCCGTCCCCCCGGCCAGGGACAGCAACGACGCTGCCGAGGATCGGACCTGGGCGCTGGCCGTGGACATGGCCGCGACGCTGGCCGCCCGACGGTCGTCGGGGGCCTGGCTGGCCAGATCGGCGAGGTTGGTCTGCAACTGGTCCAGCGTCGGCTGGGCGGCCGACCAGTACCCCACGAGTTCGTGGGTGGGCGCGAATTCGTCGGTCAGCGCGGGCACGAGCTCCTCGGCGACCCACTGGGCCTGGAGCCGCTCGACATCCAGCGCGGCGTCCCAGCGGCGCTTGCGCGCGGAGCCAGCCAGCAGCCAGCCCACAGCGCCCACCACCGCGGCCAGCAGGGCGCCGAGGCCCAGCAGCATCGGCAGGCCGGCCGGCAAGGACAGGCCGGCATCGGCGTCCGCGGACTGCGAGGGGTCTGGTGCGACGCTGGCCGGTGCCGAGGCGCTGGTCGGGGCGCTGGTGGTCGGTTCCTCGGTCGAGGTCGGCGTGTCGATGATCGTGGGCTCGGGGCTGGCCGGTTCCGTGGCCGGATCGGTCGCTTCGGGTTCCGGGTCCGGTTCGGGCGAGGTCGCCGGCTCGTCCTCGACGCCCGGGGTCGGGTCCTCGGCGCGGGGGAGCAGACCGAGGGTGGCGCCGCTGATGTCGTCGCTGGGTGCGTGGGCCACGGCCACCGACAGGGGCGTCAGCGCTAGGAGGGCCGCGGCAATCGCCGCGACCAGCGCAGACCGCGGATCGATGCGCCGCATGGGTGCTCCCTTCGGGATGGCCGGTTCCTCGGACCGCAGGATCCGAGCGTGCTGCGAGTCTAGGGCCTGCCTGACCGATGATCTGCTGGGCTGCGCGAGCCGTCTGCGGGCGGGGGACGACCGGGGCCCGGCCCTCCGAGTGCGGATGACCGGGCCCTCGGGGAGGCTCTGGGCCTACCAGTGGGGTGAGTGACGGGACTCGAACCCGCGGCCACCTGGACCACAACCAGGTGCTCTACCAGCTGAGCTACACCCACCATGACCGCACAGGATCGCTGCGCGGTAGCCAGAGAAGTGTATCGGACTCAGGAGGTCGGCTCGGACGCCGCGGCGCCCGGGGCATGGTCCACGACGTGGCCGGTGGCCGCCGAGCGTGCCTCGTCGCGTGTGAGCCCGGGTTCGGGTACCAGCAGGGTCTGGCGGTAGAAGCGCAGCTCGGCGATCGACTCGCGGATGTCGGCCAGCGCCCGGTGGTTGCCGGTCTTGGTCGGGGCGTTGAAGTACGTGCGCGGGTACCAGCGCCGCGCCAGCTCCTTGAGCGTGGAGACGTCCACGAGCCGGTAGTGCAGGTAGCCGTCGAGCTCGGGCAGGTACTGGGCCAGGAAGCCACGGTCCACGTACACGCTGGACCCGGCCAGCGGTGCCTTGCCGGCCTCGTGAACGTGACTGCGGACGTAGTCCAGGACCGCGGCCCCGGCCTGGGCCAGCGGAACCCCGGCGGGGATGTCGGTGAGCAGGCCGGACTCGGTGTGCATGTCGATGACCACCTTGTCCATGCCCTCGAGGATCGCCAGGTCCGGTGGGCAGACCACCAACGAGATGCCGGCGTCGAGCTCGGTCAGCTCGGCATCGGTCACGATCGCGGCGATCTCCACGATCTGGTCATGGGTCGGGTCCAACCCGGTCATCTCCAGGTCGATCCAGACAAGTCGGTCGTTGCGCGCTTCACTCACAACGCTGAGCCTACGGCTTCTCGCACCCGTCATCGGCCCACCAGCGCACCAGATCCGAACCGGTCACCACCCCGACCAGGCGCCCGAGCTCGTCGCGGACCGGGACGGCCTCCTCGGAGTAGCCGGCCATCACTCGCGCCACGTCGGCCAGGCTGGCCGTGTCGCGGACCGTGCGGGCGGCCGCCCTCGAGAGCAGGTCACCGACCACCCGGGCACGCATCTGCTCGGCGTCGACCGGGATGTCGGTGAGGATCATCCGGTCGGAGATCACGCCCAGGCAGCGCCCGTCGTCGACGACCACCAGGTGCCGCAGGCCCGAGACACTGAGCAGCTGCCAGGCATCCCACAGGCTCTCGGTGGCATCGATGGTCAGCACCGGCCGGCTCATCGCCTGCCCGACCAGGGCGCGCGCCCACTCCGCGCCGCGGCGGCGCGCAGCCATCTCGCCGTGCGTGGATGGCGACGGCAGCGTCACGTTGTTCGATCGGGACCTGTCCATGCACCGCCTCCACCGTTGGTTGGCCTCGAGGGTCATCTGTGCCTGTTGGCCTGGTCTCAAGCATCACCCATGCCCGTCGGAGCACCGAGGGGCAGGAGGCCTCGACGTGGGGGACCTAAGTCACGACGCGCCTCACATCGCCGGTGGTTCGGCCTGCATGGCCGCCTGGTCGAGGTAGGTCAGCACCTCGGCCATCGGGTAGGCCCCGGCCGGGGAGCGCCGACCAGTGCCGCCGCGTTGCCACGGGTGCGGACCGGCCGGGGGGCGGGCGTTGACGTGCCGGACGGCCAGGCGCTCGAGTTGTGCGCTCAGCGCCGGGGCGTGCGCGTCCAGGTCGGTCGGTGTGCCGCTCCACAGGTTGGCGGCCAGCACGCTCAGGCGCGGGAACGCGCGGTACTCGCGGGCGCCGGCGTCCGGCGTGTACTCGGCCCAGAGCTGGGCCTGGCCGCCGAGCACCCGTCCGGGGGAGCCCAGTGCGGGCACCGGCGGGGTCCAGGCGGCGACGTCGGCCAGCGTCAGCGGCGCCCCGATGGACAGTGGCTCGTCGGGGCCGGCAGCCTCGGCGTAGTCGAAGTAGGTGGGCATGACCGGGGCCATGATGACGTCGTGCCCGGCGGCGGCCGCGTGCAGGCCGAGGGCCGTGGACCGCCAGGGCATCACGATGGCCTCCGTGGGCAGTCCGCCGGCCGCGTAGGCGTCGTCCCAGGCGATCGGCGTGCGTCCCAGGGTCAGGACCATCGTGGCCAGCTGCGCGTTCACAGCCCCGCGCAGGGCCTCGATCCCGCCGTGCTGCTCGGCGTGGCGGCGGACCTCGTCGGATGCTCGCCACATCGTCAGGTCGGCCTCGTCGCCGCCGATGTGCAGATAGGGCGAAGGCAGGGCGTCGGCGACCTCGCCGAGCAGGGTCTCGATGATGGCCATGGCCGCGGGCAGCGGGGAGATCGTGCGCCCGAGCAGGCCCCAGCGGGTCGCGACCTGCTGCGGCGGGGTACCCGGGACGGCGAGCTCGGGGATCGCGGCGAGCAGGGCGCAGGCGTGCCCGGGCAGGTCGACCTCGGGGATGATGGTGATGCCGTGCCGCGCTGCGTGCGCGCTGATCTCGCGCAAGTCGGCGAACGAGTAGTGCCCGCCGTGCGGGGTGCCGTCCAGTCGGGTCGGGTCCTCGGCCTCGATGCCGCGGCTGTGCCCGACCCAGCTCGCGGTGCGCCACGAGGCGACTTCGGCCAAGGCGGGGTACGCGTGCGAGGGCAGTCGCCAGCCCTGGTCGTCGGTGAGGTGCAGGTGCAGGCGGTTGAGTCGGTGCATCGCAGCCAGCTCGATCCAGCGCAGGACCTCGGGTACAGGTGCGAAGTGTCGGCTCACGTCGAGCATGACGCCGCGGTGGGTGCACGCCGGGACGTCGGTGATCCTCAGGATGGGCAGCGTCCAGTCGTCGCGCCGGGTTGCGGTGGCCCGCCACGCCTCGGCGGGCAGCAGCTGGCGGATCGTGGTGGTGGCCTGCAGCGCGCCCTCGGGGGAGCTCGCGGTGATCGTGACCTCGGCGGTGGAGATCTCGAGCCGGTAGCCCTCGTCGGGCAGGCTCTGGTCGGTGCGAGTCGTGACGTGCAGGCTCCCGGTGACCTGGGTCCCGGTAGCAGGCAGGGGATCGAGCATCGGCAGCGCGAACCGGACCTGCTCGGTCCAGGGGCCGTCGACGGTCACCGGTCGATCCAGGGTCGACAGTCCGGTCGGGTGCAGGTCTCGGGGTGGCCAGGTGTGGGGCCCGGTCTGGTGGCGGCCGGATCGGCTCTCGTCGTGGGTGGACATGGACGCGATCATCTCGGATCGTTGCCGCGGTGGGACCTGGGGGCGGGTGGGTGTCGGTCGTTGGTGCCCTGTGTCGGCGGTTCGAGGACTTCCCGTGCGCCCAACCCACACCGATGATCGGGGACTTGGGATTCAGGCCAACTGGTCGAGGAACTTCCGGTAGCCGCCCTCGATCGGGACAGCCCGACCGGCGTCGTCCACGATCACGACCGTGATGTCGGCGTCGACCACAGGCGCTCCCGTCGTGGCCAGGTGGATCTCTTGGTGGAACACGGCGCTATGGGTGCGGACCTCACCGAGGCGGGTCGTGATCGCCAGCCTGTCGCCGATGCCCGCGGGGTAGCGGTAGTTGATCTCCAGGCGCACCATCACCATCTGGACCTCGCCGCCGAGGATGCGCTCCAGATCGGTGCGCTCCTCGAACCACGCCCAGCGGGCCTCCTCGAGGAACTCCAGGTACCGGGCGTTGTTGACGTGCCCGTAGAGGTCAAGGTGGTAGCCGCGCACGGTAAGCGCAATCTCGTGCTGGGCGCGGGGGCGGGCGGGGGCATCGGTCATGCCCAGCACGCTACTCGCGCCCGTGCACGACGCCGCGACCCGGGACGTCGCCGAACTTCCGTTCGTTGCGCCCGGTCGTGGGTCGCCGCCGATGCTCACTCCCGCCAGCGGGTGCGGGGGGTGGTGCGGATCACCCAGGGTGCGCCGTTGTTGGCGGGCCAGGGGGTTCCGGGTGGGGCGCCGGGGTGCGGGTCGGGGGGTGGCGGT
>JBAVKQ010000228.1:0-4755 GCA_049688395.1 Candidatus Nanopelagicales bacterium | reverse complement strand
GGTCATCGCGCCAGCGCACCCAGCCGCCCCGGGCCAGGTGGATCACCACGGACAGCGGCTCGCCGTTGGGGTCGACGGTCTCCATCACCAGGTGCTTGCCCAGCCGGGTGAAGCCCAGCACCTCGGCGCCGGAGACGGCCCCGATCGGCGGGTCGAACGTCTTGAGCGCGCTGATCGCCGCCACGTCGATGCGCGCCACCACCAGGCCGGTGGCACGGGCGGTCAGGGACTCGGCCAGCGCGGTGACCTCGGGCAGCTCAGGCACGCCCACAGGGTGGCACGCGGTGGGCGCTGCGGCTACCCGATCAGCGCTGACTCGCCCCGTCGCTCACCCTGCCCGGACCGCGGCCGTCAGCGCCGAGGCGCCCGGGTGCGCGGCCGACCGTCGCCCAGGCTGTAGGAGACCACCAGGTGGTTCCACGCGCAGTGTCGGCACACCTCGACCACGTGCACGCGGAACCGGCCGTACTCGTGGGCCATGTCGGCCAGTTGCGCCTGGGCCCGTGCCGAACCGCTCGAGGGCCCCAGCTGGGCGCCGAACACCCAGGTGACCTCCAGCAGATCAGGTCGCCGGCAGACCGGGCAGTCCCGGCCCGGCACCTCGCCGTGGTACTTCGCGGTGCGCAGCAGGTTCGGGTCGGCGTCGCAGTGGTCGCTGTTGAACGCCCCACCGCGGCGCATCGACTCCAGGGCCGCGCGGCGGGCCAGGGCGTAGGAGACCACGTCGCGCGGCGCCTGCGGATCCTCGACCTCCTCGGCGGCGAACTCCTCGGGGCGCGGTGCGGGTGCCCGGGTCGGACGGGACGTGCGCGAGCCGCGGATCGAGGAGGATCGCGGCGCTGCCATCCAATGAGGGTAGTGCCGTCATCGGGGGCGTGCACCCTGATGCCCCGCTGACCTGCGGGGGCCCGGCCCGGCAGACTGCGTGACCTGCGGGTGCCTGGCCCGGCAGACTGCGTGACCTGCGGGTGCCTGGCTCGCTTACCCGGTGCGACGGGGATTCGGTTACCGTGATCGGTGTGAAGATCAACTACCCGCGGGCAGGTCGCACGGGCTGGCGGCGGTTCGTGCCCTCCTGGAAGCTCGTGCTGGGCACACTGGCCACGCTCACCGGAGTGGGCCTGGTGCTCGGCGGCATCCTGTTCGCCTACGCGTGGTTGACCATCGAGATCCCCGAGGAGAACGAGGTCGCCGCCGCGCAGACCTCGATCATCTACTGGGACAACGGCAAGTCCGAGCTGGCTCGGCTCGGGGACACCAACCGGATCTCGGTGCCGATCGACGAGATCCCCGAGTCCATGCAGCACGCCGTGGTGGCTGCCGAGGACCGCCGCTTCTACGAGCACAGCGGCTTCGACGTCGTGGGCTTCAGCCGGGCCATGTGGAGCAACCTGACCACCGGCTCCACCCAGGGCGGGTCCACGATCACCCAGCAGTACGCCAAGAACGCGTTCCTGACCCAGGACCAGACCGTCACCCGCAAGGCCAAGGAACTGGTCCTGAGCCTCAAGCTCGAGATCGTGCTGAGCAAGGACGAGATCCTCGAGCGCTACCTGAACACCATCTACTTCGGCCGGGGGGCGTACGGCGTCGAGACCGCAGCCGAGTCCTACTTCGGGCTGTCGGCTTCGGAGCTGACCCTCGAGCAGTCGGCTGTGCTCGCGGCGATCATCAACGCACCCGGGCGTTACAACCCCGACACCAACCTGGAGAACCTGGAGACCAGGTACGCCTACGTGCTCAACGCGATGTACGACGAGGGCTACATCACCGCCGAGGAACGCGACGCCGCCCTGGCCGACTTCCCCGAGATCGACGAGCGCAAGGACAGCGACCGCTACGCAGGGCCCAATGGGTTCCTGATCCGAGCGGTGCGCGAGGAGTTGGTCGCCATCGGGTTCTCCGAGGAGGAGATCGACGGCGGCGGACTGCGGATCGTGAGCACGTTCGACCGCAAGACCCAGAGGGCCGCGGTGGCCGCGGTGAAGGAGCAGGCCCCGACCACGGGGATGGAGGGCGTGCGGATCGGCCTGACCGCGGTCGAGCCGGGCACCGGTGAAGTGGTTGCCATGTACGGCGGCGCGGACTACCTGCAGGACAGCTTCAACAACGCCACCCAGGCCCGATACCAGGCCGGCTCCACCTTCAAGCCGTTCGGCCTGGCAGCCGCCACCGAGGACGGCTTCGGCCTGGGCTCGCTGTGGCCGGGCAACACCGGGACCACCGTGGGCACCTTCGTGGTCAACAACTACGGCGGCAACTCATACGGCTCGGCGGTCAGCCTGTTGCGCGGCACCGAGCAGTCCATCAACACCGTCTATGTGGCGGTGGAGAACGAGACCGGTGTCGCGGCGGTGCAGGACATGGCCGTCGCGGCGGGTGTGCCCGCGGACTCGCCGGGCTGGACCGACGAGCTGTCCTTCGTGCTGGGCACCGCCTCGGTGCACACGATCGACATCGCACGGTCCTACGCGACCCTGGCCGCCCGCGGCGAGCGCGCACCGACCACCACCATCCGCAGCGTGACCAGTCCCGACGGCGGCGAGCTGTACGTGCGTCCCGACGCCGCGGAATCGGTCATCGACCAGAACACCGCCGACATCGTCAACTCCGCCCTGCAGAGCGTGGTCACCAACGGCACCGGTGCGCCGGCCCGGGCTCTGGGCCGGCCGGTCGCGGCCAAGACCGGCACCACCGACGAGTACAAGGCGTCCTGGTTCGCCGGCTACGTGCCCCAGCTGGCCGCGGCGGTGAGCTTCGGCAAGTCCGGGGCCAACGGCGAGGAGCTGTCGCTGTCGGGCACCGGCGGGTTGAGCCAGTTCTACGGCAGTGGCTTCCCGGCCCGGATCTGGACGGCGTTCATGCAGGGCGCCCTGGCCGACACCGAGGTGGAGGACTTCGTGGCCCCCACCAATGTGCCCTCCGGTGGCGGGATCGCGACGCCGCCGCCGCCCCCGGAGCCCTCGGCCTCCCCGCCCCCCGAGCCCTCGGCCTCCCCGCCCCCGGAGGCCTCGACGGAGCCGGAGCCCGAGCCCTCGCTGCCCGAGCCGGCCGCCTCGGCCGCTCCGTAGCCCGGACCCACCTGGGCCGCCCGAGCGCTGGGCTTAGGCTGTCGACCCGTGAGCGATCTCGACGTGCCCGCCGCCCCGCCGCGGCCCTACGTCGTCCCCACGGATGTCGACCCGGTGGCCCGGGCGGCCCGGCCGCTGCTCGGCGGGCCGGTGGGCGCCCTGGCCGGGATCGGGCGCTCCTGGTGGACTCCTGTGCGGGTCAGCATCATCGCGGGCCTGGTGGTCTACGCGATCGGCTGGCTGTCCAAGGGCTACTGCCTGACCAACGGCTACGGAGCCCCGCAGCGCTACATGTACCTGTGCTACTCCGACGTGCCGATCCTGTTCTCGGCCCGCGGCCTGGCCGACGGCGCCTTCCCCTACCTGCTCGCGCCCGGCCCGGGCCAGGAGGTGCTGGAGTACCCGGTGCTGACCGGGGTGTACATGTACGTGGCGGCGTGGATCACCCGACTCCTGGGCGGGGACAGTGACCTGTTCATGGCCGTCAACGCGGTCGGGTTCGCGGCGCTGCTGGCCGCGACGATCGCCAGCACCGGACGCACCGTCGCGCGCCGACCCTGGGACGGTCTCATGGTGGCCCTGGCCCCGGTGATGGCCCTGGCCGGCTTCATCAACTGGGACCTGCTGGCCATCGCGCTGACCTCCGCGGCCCTGCTGGCCTGGTCCCGTCGGCACCCGCTGGTGGCCGGGATCTGGCTGGGGCTGGCCATCTCGGCCAAGTTCTACCCGCTGGTCCTGATCGGCCCGATCGTGCTGCTGTGCGTGCGGCGTGGCCAGTTGCGGGCACTGTGGGTGTTCCTGGCCGGTGTGCTGGGGTCCTGGCTGGCGGTCAACCTGCCGGTGATGCTGGCCAACCTCGAGGGCTGGGCGCGGTTCTACACGTTCTCCCGGGAGCGCGGGATCGACTTCGGCTCCCCGTGGTACGCCCTGACGCTGGTCGGCGTGCCCATCCCGGGTGCGATCCTCAACACCCTGGCCTCGGGCAGCTTCGTGCTCGCATGCGCCGGGATCGCCTGGCTGGCTCTGCGGGCGCCCGCACCTCCCCGGCTGGCGGCGCTGGCGTTCCTGACCGTCGCCGCGTTCGTGCTGACCAACAAGGTGTACTCCCCGCAGTACGTCCTCTGGGTGCTGCCCCTGGCGGTGCTGGCCCGGCCGCGCTGGCGCGACCTGCTGATCTGGCAGGCGGCCGAGGCGACGTACTTCGTGGCGATCTGGTGGTTCCTGGTCGGTTTCGGCACGCAGGACAAGGGTCTGCACCAGGGCTGGTACGCCGCGGCGACCGCGGTGCACTGGGTGGCCACCGCCTGGTTGATGGGCCTGGTGGTGCGCGACGCGCTGGTGCCCCGGCACGACCCGGTCCGCAACGACGGCTTCGTCGAGGACCGCGACGATCCCGGCGGCGGGGTGCTGGTGAGTCCAGGACCGGTCGCCGCTGAACCGGTCGCCGCTGAACCGGTCGGCCCAGGACCGGTCGGCCCGGAGCCGGTCAGCCCAGGTCCGGTCAGCCCAGGACGGCGTCCGGGAGCACCGTCGTGAAGCGCACGTCGCACTCGAGGCGTTCACCGACCGGCGGGGGGATCGTGCCCTTCGGGACGCGCAGCATCGAGACGTGCATGTGCGGCGGCTCGAGGAACCACGCCTGACCCCCGGTCGGCAGCCGGAACGGCGAGCGGAACCGGCCGGC
>JBAVKQ010000227.1:0-31005 GCA_049688395.1 Candidatus Nanopelagicales bacterium | reverse complement strand
GCCCCCAGCGGGGACAACCCGGCGCGCACGTCCCAATCGGCCAACCGGTCCAGATCCCGGCCGAAGGCATGGGCGTGCTTGGCGAGCTCGTGGCCGAAGGACACCGGCTGAGCGTGCTGGAGGTGCGTGAATCCGGGCGCCGGGGAGTCGATGTGCGCCTCGGCCTGGTCGACGAGTGCCTCGACCAGGAGGGCCAGTTCCCCGGCGACGGCTCGGGCCTGGTCGCGCAGGTACAGGCGCAGGTCGGTGGCGACCTGGTCGTTGCGGCTGCGCCCGGCGCGCAGCTTGCCCCCGATCGGGCCCAGCAGCTCGAGCAGCCCACGCTCGACGGCGGTGTGCACGTCCTCGTCGTCCGCAGTGGCCCGGAACGTGCGGTCCGCGACCTGGCCCCCAAGCGTGTTCAGCGCGCTGAGCACGGCGGTGAACTCGGCCTCGTCGAGCAGGCCGGCCCGGCGCAGGACCCCGGCATGGGCCCGGGTCTGCAGCAGGTCATAGGGCGCCAGGCGCCAGTCGAAGTGCACCGACAGGCTCAGCGCAGCCATCTGCGGCGAGGAGCCGCCGGTGAACCGACCGCCCCACAGCCGGGTCGGCGACGCCTGGGGACCGTTGCCGGTGCTCAGGTCGGGATCGTCTGCCGAGCGGGCCGTCACCCGACGCTCCGCCGCTGCCCGAGGTCGCGGGCGGCGGCCATCTTCGAGGGCAGGCCCCAGAGCTCGATGAAGCCCTTGGCCAGCGACTGGTCAAAGGTGTCGCCGGTGTCGTAGGTGGCCATTGCGAAGTCGTAGAGGCTCTGCTCGGAGCGCCGGCCCGTGACCGTGGCGCGCCCGCCCTGCAGCGTCATCCGCACGTCGCCGGTGACCGAGGAGTTCAGGTCGTCGAGGAAGCCCTGCAGCGCACGGCGGAGCGGGGAGAACCACAGCCCGTCGTAGACGAGTTCGGTCCAGCGCTGGGACACTCCGCGGCCGAATCGGGCCAGGTCGCGCTCCACCGTGACGGACACGAGTTCCTGGTGGGCTGCGAGCAGCGTCATCGCCCCGGGCGCCTCGTAGACCTCGCGGCTCTTGATGCCCACGAGCCGGTCCTCCACCAGATCCAGGCGACCGACGCCGTGGGCCCCGGCCCGGGTGTTCAACTCCGAGATGGCCTCGAGCATCGACACCCGACGACCGTCGATGGCCACCGGGACGCCGGCCTCGAAGGTGATCACGACCTCGTCAGCGGGCTGGGGCACGGTCGGGTCGGAGGTGTAGGTGTAGATCTCCTCGATCGGGGAGTTCCAGATGTCCTCGAGGAAGCCGGTCTCGATCGCGCGGCCCCACACGTTCTGGTCGATCGAGTACGGGGACTTCTTCGTGACGTCGATGGGCAGGTTGTGCGCCTCGGCGTACTCGATGGCCTTGTCCCGGGTCAGGGCCAGATCACGCACCGGCGCGATACAGGTCAGGTCCGGGGCGAGGTTGGTGATGCCCACCTCGAAGCGGACCTGGTCGTTGCCCTTGCCGGTGGACCCATGGCTGACGACGGTGGCGCCGTGCGTGCGGGCCGTGGCGACCAGGTGCTTGACGATCGGCGGGCGCGAGAGCGCGGAGACCAGCGGGTAGCGGTCCATGTACAGGGCGTCGGCCTGCAGCGCGGGCAGGCAGTAGTCGTCGGCGAACTCCGCTCGGGCGTCGACCACCTCGGCCTCGACGGCACCGCAGTCCAGAGCGCGCTGGCGGATGACCTCGAGGTCCTCGCCGTCCTGGCCGACGTCGACCGCGCACGCGATCACCTCGGCCCCGGTCTGCTCGGCGATCCACCCGATCGCCACGGAGGTGTCCAGCCCACCCGAGTAGGCCAGTACGACGCGGTCAGTCATCTTGCTCTCCAGTCAGGAAGTGCGCTCGTCGGCGCGTGCGAGGAAAGTATACGCATATACACATGTAGCTATCGACCGCCCCCAGCAGTGCGGGACATGGGTCAGCGCCGCGGTTCGACCAGCCCGAGGATTGCGGCAGCCACGACCGCGCCCCCCTGTGCGGCCCGGGTGATGAGCAGCACCGTGTCGTCGCCGGCCACGGTGCCGATCACCTCGGGCCAGTCGGAGCGATCGATCATCGAGGCCAGGTACTGCGCGCCACCCGGCGGGGTGCGCAGGACCACGAGATTCGCCGAGCTGTCCGCACTGACCAGCACCTCTTGGGCGACCCGGGCCAGGCGCGCCACCGAGTCCGAGTCCGGGGCCTGCGGCCGGGTGTCGCCGCCCTCACCGGGCACGGCGTAGACCAATTCGCCCGCGGCCGTGGGCACCTTCACCGCACCCAGCTCGTCGAGGTCGCGGGACAGCGTGGCCTGCGTGACGACGAACCCGTCGGCGCCGAGCAGCCGGGCCAGGGCGGACTGGGAGGCCACCGGGACGCGGTCGAGCAGTTCCACGATCCGTCGGTGCCGGGCGGCCTTGGTGTTCGGGATGCTCATCGGGACCCCTGCGCCGGCTGCATCCTGAGATCCTCGGGGCGACCCGCTTGGGGCTGGGCGGCGGCGCACACCGAGGCGATGACCGCGCCCAGGACCTCGATGCCGTGGGCGGCCTGCTCGGCGGTGAGGATCAGCGGTGGGGCCAGGCGGATCACGTCCGGGGCAGCGGCGTTGACCAGCACGCCCGCCGCTCGCGCGGCCACCTCCACGTCGCGGGCGATCGGTTCGGCCAGCACGACGCCCAGCAGCAGCCCGGCCCCGCGCACCTCGCGCACGCCGGGCACCTGCCCCAGCGCCGCGCGGAGCTGCTCGCCCCGCTCGCTCGCGTTGGCCAGCAGACCCTCGGCCTCGATCACCTCGAGGACGGCCAGCGCGGCAGCGGCGCTGATCGGGTTGCCGCCGAAGGTGGAGCCGTGCATCCCGGGTGCGAATTGCGGCACGCCAGGACGGTCCAGGCGGATCATCGCCCCGATCGGCAGGCCACCGCCCAGGCCCTTGGCCAGCGTCACGACGTCGGCTGCGACGCCCTGGCCGGCAGGGCCCTGGTGGGCCAGCCAGTGGCCGGTGCGCCCGATGCCGGTCTGGACCTCGTCGAGGATCACCAGTGCACCGGCGTCATCGGCGATCCGGCGGGCTGCGGCGAGGTAGCCCGGCGCTGGCACGACCACGCCGGCCTCGCCCTGGATGGGCTCGAGGACGATCGCGGCCGTCGTGTCGTCGACGGCTCCCTCGAGGGCATCGACGTCACCGAAGGCCACGAAGTCGAGGTCGCCGGGCAGTGGCCGGAACGGGTCGGCCTTCGCCGGCTGGCCGGTCAGCGCCAGAGCTCCCATGGTGCGGCCGTGGAACCCGTGGGTCGCGGCCACCATCCGGGTCCGACCGGTCAGCCGGGCCAGCTTGAACGCCGCCTCGTTGGCCTCGGCACCCGAGTTGCACAGGAAGACCCGCGCCCCCCCGCGCGGATCCGTGAGCAGGGCCAGGCGTTCGGACAGCCGCAGGGCGGGCTCGGTGATCGCCAGGTTCGAGGTGTGCCCGAGGCGGGCGACCTGCTCGCAGACCGCGGCCACGATCGCCGGGTGCGCGTGCCCCAGGGCGTTGACCGCGATCCCCGCGAGCAGGTCCAGGTGGCGCCGACCTGTGTCGTCGGTCACCCACACGCCCTCACCGCGGACGAGCGCAATCGGCGGGGTGCCGTAGTTGTCCTGCATCGTGTCGCGCCAGCGCTGCGCCATGGACGTGCCCGTCCTGGTCATCAGACCTCCTCGTCGGGCAGCACCATGGTGCCGATCCCCTCGCTGGTGAAGACCTCCAGCAGCACGCTGTGCGGCACCCGACCGTCGATCACGTGCGCCCGGGCGACTCCCCCGGCCACGGCCCGCAGGCACGCCTCCATCTTGGGCACCATCCCGGAGTCGAGCGTGGGCAGCAGCTCGGCCAGCTCGGCGGCCCGCAGCTCGGTGATCAGACTGGCCCGGTCGGGCCAGTCGGCGAACAGTCCCTCGACGTCGGTGAGGACCATCAACTTCTGCGCGCCCAGCGCGACCGCCAGCGCGGAGGCGGCCGTGTCGGCGTTGACGTTGAGGACCTGGCCGTCCACGGCGACCCCGATCGTGGAGATCACCGGGATGAACCCGTCGTCGAGCAGGCTCACGACGAAGTCGGGTCGGACCGCGGTGACGTCGCCGACCAACCCCAGGTCGAGGTCCTGCCCGTCGGCCATGACCCGGCGCTGGGTGGCTGCGAACAGGTGCGCATCCTCCCCGGAGATACCGACGGCCAGTGGTCCGTGGGCATTGATCAGGCCGACCAGGTCGCGCTGCACCTGGCCGGTGAGCACCATCCGCACGACCTCCATCACCTGCGGAGTCGTGACCCGCAGACCGGCGCGGAACTCGCTGACCACGCCGAGCCGCTCGAGCATCGCGTTGATCTGCGGCCCGCCGCCATGGACCACGACCGGGCGCAGGCCGGCGAACCGCAGGAACACGACATCCTCGGCGAACGCGCGCTGCAACGCCGGGGACGTCATCGCGTTACCGCCGTACTTGACCACCACCGTGGCATGCCGGAACTGCTCCAGCCAGGGCAGCGCCTCGGCCAGGACCTCCGCCTTGGCCAGCGCGTCGGCGGTCGGGACCGCTCGGGACTTGCTCATCGGGGCTCCTCGGATGCGCCGGCGCGCCGGGCGGGCCGGTCAGGTGGAGTAGGCGGAGTTCTCGTGTACATACATCGCGGTGAGGTCGTTGGTCCACAGGGTCGCCCCGGCTGCACCGGCCCGCAGGTCGACGGTGATCGTGACCTCACGCGCGGACATGTCCACGGCGCCGCGGTCGCCGAACGCCGCACCGTCTCGACAGATCGGCACGCCGTTGATCGCCACATCGATCGCGTCGGGCTCGAAGGCGACGGCGGTGGTGCCGACCGCGGAGATGATCCGGCCCCAGTTGGGGTCCTGCCCGTGGATGGCGCACTTGAGCAGGTTGCTGCGCGAGACCGCACGGGCCGCAGTGACGGCGTCGTCCTCGGTGGCCGCGTTGACCACGTCGATGCGGATGTCCTTGGTGGCGCCCTCGGCGTCGCTGATCAGCTGACGGGCCAGCGACGCGCACGCGGCCCGGACGGCATCGGTCAGGGCGGCCGCGTCCGCGGTGTTCCCCGACGCACCGGAGGCCAGCAGCAGCACGGTGTCGTTGGTGGACATGCACCCATCGGAGTCGATCCGGTCGAAGGTGACACGAGTGGCCGCGCGCAGGCTCTCGTCCAGGGTGGCTGCGTCGGCGACGGCATCGGTCGTGAGTACCACCAGCATCGTCGCCAGGCCCGGGGCCAGCATGCCCGCACCCTTGGCCATCCCGCCCACCACGAAGCCGTCCGGGTGCTCGACCCGGACCAGTTTGGGCACGGAGTCGGTGGTCATGATCGCCTGCGCGGCGGCAGCGCCGGCGTCGGGAGCCAAGGCGCCTGCCGCTGCTTCGGCTCCGGCCAGCAGCTGGTCCATCGGCAGCCGCTCGCCGATCAGGCCGGTCGAGCACACCGCGACCTCCAGCGGGGCGACGTCCAGGCGCTCGGCGACCCGCTCGGCCGTGTGGTGGGTGTCGGCGAAGCCGGCCGGCCCGGTGCAGGCATTGGCCCCACCCGAGTTGAGGATCACCGCGCGGAACCGGCCCTCGCGGGCGCACCGTTCGGTCCAGAGCACGGGGGCGGCCTTGATGCGGTTGGTGGTGAAGACCGCGGCGGCATCGAAACGCGGGCCGTCGTTGACCACCAGGGCGACATCGAGCGCACCCGAGGACTTGAGCCCGGCGGCCACGCCGGCGGCCCGGAACCCGGCCGGTGCCGTGACTCCCAAGACCAGGGCCTGCTCATCGGGCAGGGTCGCGTCCCCTGCATCCGGCCCTCCCCTGGCGAACACGGAGAACCCGGCGGATTCATGGGCCTGGGGGTCGGTCATGGTGCGACTCCGTTCACGGGCAGGCCGAGCGCCTCGGGCAGGCCCAGGATCGTGTTGGCGTTCTGCAGGGCCTGACCGGCCGCCCCCTTGACCAGGTTGTCCAGCGCGACCAGCACGGTGGTGCGGCCCGAGTGTGCGTCGCAGGCCACCTGAAGGTGCACACTGTTGGAGCCCACCGTGGCCGCCGTGCGGGGCAGCACGCCCGCGGGCAGCACGTGCACGAACAGCTCGGGGTCGTAGGCCGCGTGCAGGGCGTCGCGCAGGGTGTCCTCATCGACGCCCGGCACGGTGCGCGCGGTGCAGGTGGCCAGGATCCCGCGTGGCATCGGCGCCAGGGTCGGGGTGAACAGGATGGTGACCGGCTCCCCGGCCGCCGCACCCAGGGTCTGCTCCATCTCGGGGGTGTGCTGGTGCACGCCGCCGACCTTGTAGGGCGACATCGAGCCCATCACCTCGCTGGCGAGCAGGGCCGCCGAGGGCGTCCGGCCCGCACCCGAGGCACCCGAGGCCGCGACGACGACGAGGTCGGTCGGCTCGACCAGACCGGCGGCCAGCAGCGGGGCCAATCCGAGGGCCACCGAGGTGGCGTAGCAGCCGGGATTGGCCACGCGGAGCGCGTCGGCCAGCCGGGAGCGCTGGCCGGGCAGCTCAGGCAGTCCATAGGGCCAGGTGCCGGCGTGCGGGGTGCTGGCGTAGTAGCGGTCCCAGGCACCGCCGTCGGCCAGCCGGAAGTCGGCGCCGAGGTCCACGATCGGCAGGTCCTCGGGCAGCCCGGCGACCAGGGCTGCGGACTCCCCGTGCGGCAGGGCCATCAGCACCAGGTCCGCCGCGGCGAGGGTGTCGGCGTCGGTGGGCACGAACCGTGCGTCGGCCAGGCCGATCAGCTGCGGGTGGATCTCGGTCACCAGGTGGCCGGCGCGGTTGCCCGCAGCCATCGGACCCAGCGCGAGTTCCGGGTGCGCTGCGACCAGGCGCAGCAACTCACCGCCCGCGTACCCGGAGGCGCCGGCGATGGACACGGTGAAGGTCACCCGGCGAGTATACGCATATACGGATACTCCATCAGGGGGCACTGTCCTGGGCTCGCACCCTCGTCGAACGCTTCGTGCTCCGATCCTGGGCAGATGCTCCGCGAAAAGCGGAAGCATCTGCCGGGAAACGGAGCACGAAGGCGGCTATTCGAGGGCCAGCGGGGCGGGCTCGGCCTGCTCGGTGGCTGGACCGTCGTGGCGGGTGCGCAGTTTCACCTCGGGGATCAGGAACGCCACGAGGAAGGCCACGGCCACGAACGGGATCGCGGTGAGGAAGACGTCCTGCAGCGCCAGCACGAACGAGTTCAGCACGGGCTCCTTGATCGCCGGGGGCAACGCCTCGATCGCCGTGATGTCCGACAGAGAACCGCCCACCTGGCTGCCGGCGCCGGGCGTACCGGCCAGGGCGGCCTCGAGGTGGTGAGCGAGGCGCGTGTTCAGCACGGCACCGAAGATCGCCGTGCCGAAGGCACCACCCATCGAGCGGAAGAACGTGATCGACGAGGTGGCCACGCCCAGGTCGCGCAACGCCACGTCGTTCTGGACTGCGGTGACCACGGTCTGCATCGTGAAGCCCAGGCCGGCGCCGAAGATGAACACCCCGATCCCGAACTTCCAGTACGGCGTGTCCACGGTGAGCAGGGTCATCAGCACCAGGGCCACCAGCACGATCGCCGACCCGATGATCGGGAAGATCCGGTAGCGCCCGGTCCTGGTGATCAGGATCCCGGAGCCGATCGAGGTGACCAGGATCCCCAGGACCATCGGGATCAGGGCCAACCCGGACTCGGTGGGCGAGTAGCCCTTGACCACCTGCAGGTAGAACGGCAGGTAGATGATGCCGCCGAACATCGCCATGCCCAGGATCGCGGCGAAGATGACCGACCACCTGAACACCCGCCCCTGGAAGAGGCGCATCGGGATGATCGGCTCCTCGGCACGCAGCTCGACGAACACGAAGGCAATGGCCAGAAGCAGGCCCCCGATGAGCAGCGCGAGGCTCAGCGGCCCGCCCCAGCCGTACTCCGGGCCCGCCCAGGAGGTGTAGAGCAGCAGCGAGGTCACGGCCGCGACGATGGTCGCCGCACCGAGGTAGTCGATCTTGTGGTCCCGGCGCACCAGCGGCATGTGCAGGGCACGCGAGGTGATGTAGAGCGCCGCGATGCCGACCGGGATGTTCAGCCAGAAGATCCAGCGCCAGCCCGGCCCGTCGGTGAAGAACCCGCCCAGCAGCGGCCCGGCCACACTGGAGACGCCGAACACCGCGCCGAACAGTCCCTGGTACTTGCCGCGCTCCCGCGGCGGGATGATGTCGCCGATGATGGCCAGGGCCAGGGCCATCAGGCCACCGCCACCGAGGCCCTGGACCGCCCGACCGCCGATCAGCATGGCCATCGAACCGGCCGCGCCGGCGACCAGCGAGCCCACGAGGAAGACCACGATCGCGATCTGGAACATCGGGCGCCGGCCGTAGAGGTCCGAGATCTTGCCCCACAGCGGCGTGGAGGCCGTGGAGGTCAGCAGGTAGGCGGTGACCACCCAGGACAGGTGCTCCAGGCCGCCGAGCTCGGAGACGATCGTGGGCAGCGCGGTGCCGACGATGCTCTGGTCGAGCGCCGCCAGGAAGACCCCGGCCATCAGGCCGATCATCACCTGGATGATCTCCCGGTGGGACAGGTACGAGGGGGTGCCGCCGGGACCAGCCTGCTCGGGGCCGGCGTGCCCGGGGCTCGCCTGCTCGGGACCCACGGGCTGGGTCGGCACGGACACGGCTTGCCCGGCCGGGACGGATTGCGCGATGCCGATGCGCGCATCCGGCGCGGTGGCGTCCTTGGGTTCGGGGTTCATGCGGTCTCCTCGAGGTGGTTCAAATGTTCTGCGAGCTTGGCCAGCAGCCGGATCAGCTCGGCGCGTTCGGATGGGGAGAATGAGGCGGTGGCGGCGGCCAGGGTCTCGCGGTGGGAGTGCAGCCGCTGGGCCAGGTGCGCCAGGCCGCTGGCCGAGATGGTCAGGACCGATGCGCGACCGTCCTGGGGGTCACGGCTGGCCAGGACGTGGCCCTCGTCGATGAGGACGCGCACGTGGCGGCTGACGGTGGAGGCGTCCAGGCCGAGCACCTCGGCCAGATGGCCCTGGCGGGTGGGGCCGGACGCGGCCAGGTGGTGCAGGATCGGGAAGGTCCCAGGATCCGCACCGACTGAGGCCACCCGCAGGGCCCGCTTCACGCCGATGAACGCCACGAGCAGCGCGTCCTCGGTGCATTCGGGGGTCCAGGGCGCGTCGGTCACTGGGTTAGGGAACCATAGTTGCGTGCAGCACGCAACTATCTGGTCCAGTGTTCAACCATGTGAGCCCGCCTGGTCCGGTCCTGATCCCGCCCCCCCCGCAGAGGCTTCTGCTCTGCTCGTACGCTTCCCGAATTCGGGAAGCAGATCGACAGCAGGGAAGCGTTCGGGGGGGAGGCTGGGAGGAGGGCGAGCGGTGCCGGCGTCAGGGGGTGGTGGCTTCGGCGAGCATGGCCTCGCGGTCGTCGCGGGCGTGGATGAAGCGGCCGGACAGGGCGTCGAACCGCCCGCCGGCCAGATCGCGCACGAGGTCGGCTGCTGCAGATGCCGGCAGGTACGCCGAGTCGGGCAGATCGGCCAGCTCCGGGTGGCGCTCGAGCAGGGCGTCGGGCCACTGGGTCATGTCCGTGCGCACCATCCCGGGACTGATCGCGAATGCGCTGACCCCCGTACCCGCGAGCTCGGCGCCCAGCGAGGAGGCCAGGTGCATGACGGCCGCCTTGCTGGCGCCGTACGCAGAGGACCACGGCGCCGGGGAGCGACCCATCCCCGAGGACAGGAGGATCACGCGGCCGCTACCTCGCGCGACCATCGCGGGAACCGTGTCGCGCAGCGTGGTGTAGACCCCGCGCACGTTGACCTCGATGTCGTGCCACCAGTCGTCGGGGTCCGTGCCCCAGGTGGGCCCGACGGCGGTGAGCACGCCGGCGTTGGCCACGACGAGATCGGGCACCGCCCAGAGCGCGCCGAGCGCGGCGCAGGCCTCGGCCATCGCCGGCCCGTCGGTCACGTCGGCAACCAGGGGAAGAACACGCTCGGGTCCCGCCCCGGCAGCCAACCGGCCCAGCTCGTCTGCGTCGCGTGCCAGCGCAGCCACCCGCCAGCCGTGGCCGAGCAGATCCTCGGCCACGAACCGGCCGATTCCTCGACTGGCCCCGGTGACCAGGGCCACGGGCAATTCGTTCACGACAGCCTCCCTCGCAGCGAGCGCAGCCACCGACGACACGCGCCCGTGACCCCGAGGGTAGGGCAACCCGGGCCGTCGCATCCTGCCGCCGCCGTGCCCGAGCACGGCTGCGATCCTCACGCCTCCTGGTCGTCGCCGGGCTCCGGGCTGCGCCGCTGGTCCTTCTCCAGGGCCTTGCGGGCCTTGCGCTCCAATCGCGCCCGCTCGGTCTCGACCAGGTCCGCGCGCATCACCACCATGCGCGCGACGTTGAGACCGGCGGCCATCGTGACGAATACCGGCCACGGGAAACCGCCGCCCAGGGCGCCCCAGATCACCCAGACGATGATCGAGACGGACACGAAGCCCCACGCTGCCTCGCGCAGGTCGGATCGGTAGCTGGTCACCGCCCTGTCCTGGAACGCCTCGGATCCCCCCGGTGACGCAGCCGGCGGCGGTGGCCCGGCCACCGGCAGCAGGTCGCCGAGCAGCGCGGGCAGGGCGCCCAGCGTCCGCGCACCCAGCACGGCATCGCTGCGCTGGTCGAACTCGTCGCGGGTGAGCCGGCCCTCGGCGTACGCTCGACCCAGCATCCGGTGCACCACGTCGCGGTCGGCATCGGAGGCGCGCACCCCGCTGTTCGCCGCGATGCGCGGGTCGAACTCGAACTCGTCCCAGACGGAGTTCCCAGCCACCTGCGGGAGTCTAGGCGCGCCAACGGTCCACCCGCAGCGCGTCTGACACCTCAGCTGCGCAGCGTCGCGCCGCACTGCTGCTCGGCGGCGGCCAGCGCATCGGCGCGCACCTGGGCGACCTCGGCGGCCGACAGGGTCCGGTCCGGGGCGCGCATCCGCAGCGCGAACGTCAGGGAGATCCGGTCCGGGCCCACCTGCTCGCCGGAGTAGGTGTCGAACAGGCGCACGCTCTCCAGCAGCGGCCCTCCCCCGAGCACCAACGCCTCGCGGACCGCCTCGGCCGGCACGTCGTCGGCCACGACGACCGCGAGGTCCTCCTTGGCCACCGGCATCGTCGAGAATCCGGGGGCGATGATCGCCTCCGGCGCCGCGGCGAGCAACGCGTCGAGATCGATCTCGAACGCAACCGTGCGCGCGGGCAGCCCGACATCGCCGAGCACCCGGGGATGCAGCTCGCCGGCGTGCCCGATCACCTGGCCCCCGACCCGCACAGCAGCACATCGGCCCGGGTGCCAGGGAGCAGCGCTGGCAGAACTCGTCTGGAGGTGCACGCCCAGCTCCGCGGCGAGGTCCGCCACGATGCCGAGGGCATCTGACCAGTCCGCGCATCGGCCGCGTCCCCACCAGCCGGTGCGGTCCCGCTCGCCGGCCAGGATACCGGCGGCGTACCGGGGCTGCTCGGGGAGCAGCCCCTCGAGAGCGGCCACGTGCTCCGAGTCCGGGCGCCGGTGGACCGACGGCCGCGGCGGGGTGAGTGCGGTCCCGACACCCTGACCGCGGAACACCAGCCCGACCTCGGACAGGGCCAGCTCGCCGTTGCCCCGACTGAGGTTGCGCCGGGCCGCGGCGATCAGACCGGGCAGCAGCGTGGTGCGCAGGAAGGGCGCCTCGTCGGACAGCGGGTTGGCCAGGCGAACCAGTGCCATCCGGGAGTCGTCGGCAGCCACGCCCAGGGTCTGGACCTCGGCCTGCCCGATGAACGGGTAGGACAGGACCTCGACCAGTCCGGCGCTGGCCAACGATCGCCCGACCCGTCGGCGCAGACGCTGGCCCAGGGTCAGGCCATAGCCCGCGCGGGCGCGCGGCAGGGTGCTGGGCAGGTTCTCGTAGCCCTCGAGACGGATGACCTCCTCGACCAGGTCGAACGGGTCGGTCAGATCCGGGCGCCAAGGCGGAGGCGTGACCAGCAGGTCCCGGCGCTCGGTGCGGACGCTGGCACCGATGGACTCCAGCCGGGCGGCACTGCGCGAGGCGCCCACGGTCATCCCGGAGACCCGGGCCGGCAGGTCGGCCGAGATGCAGATCGCGGCCCGCTCCGGGACCTCCTCGGTGCATTCGGTGCCCACATAGGTGGCCGACCCGAACTCGATGAGCAGCGCCGCCGCCCGCGCCGAGGCGATCGCGGGCAGCTCGGAGTCCACCCCGCGCTCGAAGCGGCGGGACGCCTCGCTGGACAACTTGTGCCGGCGGGACATCCGGGCCACGGCCTCGGCGGAGAAGTGCACGGCCTCGATGGCCACCGAGTGCGACGTATCGTCGATCTCGGAGTCCAGGCCGCCCATGGTGCCGGCCAGCGCCAACGGCCCACCGGAGTCCGCGATCACGATGTCGTGCGGGTCCAGCGTGCGCGTCACGTGGTCCAGCGTCTCGAGCACCTCGCCGGCTGCGGCGCGGCGCACCGTCAGCGGACCGGACAGCTTCGCCCGGTCGAAGGCGTGCAGCGGCTGGCCGAGTTCGAGCATCACGTAGTTGGTCACGTCCACTGCCAGGGAGATCGGGCGCATCCCACAGGCGACCAGCACCCGGCGCATCCACTGCGGGCTCGGGGCGCTGGGGTCCAGGCCGGCGATCGAGCGCAGCACGAACCGATCGGCTGCCGTCGAATCCGTGATCGTGGCGCCGTGGGGAGCGTCGCCCGAGGGTGCGGGCAGCAGCGACTCCGGGTCGACCAGCGCGGGGTCGGTGAACGGCAGACCGTAGGCGGTCGCCACCTCGCGGGCGACCCCGCGGATGCTCAGGGCGTATCCGCGGTCGGGGGTCACCGCGATGTCGAGCACCTCGTCCCCGAGCCCGAGGACCTCGTGGCCCGAGGCACCGGGCTGCCCCGATCCAGGGGGGAGCACGATGATCCCGTCGTGGTCCTGCCCCAGACCGAGCTCGCGCTCGGAGGTGATCATGCCGTCGGAGACCCGGCCGTAGGTGGAGCGCGAGGCGATCGCGAAACCGCCGGGCAGCACCGCCCCGGGCAGCGCCACGACCACCCGGTCGCCCTCGGCGAAGTTGTGCGCCCCGCAAATGATGCCGCGCTCATCGGTGGCCACCCCGTCGATCACCTCGCCGTTGCCGGGCCCGACCTCGACCCGGCAGAACCGGATCGGCTTCTTGAACTCGGTCAGCTCCTCGATGGAGCGGACCAGACCCACGACCAGCGGCCCGGTGACCTCCGCACCCAGCACGTCGACGGTCTCGACCTCGAGCCCGGCGCTGATCAGTCGCGCGGCGACGTCGCGACCGGACTGGTCGGCGGGCACCGACACGTACTGGCGGATCCAGCTCAATGGTGCACGCATCGCCTCAGACCTCCGTGCCGAACGCGGACGTGAAGCGCTGGTCGCCCTCGACCATGTCGCGCATGTCGGTGACCCCGTGGCGGAACATCAACGTCCGCTCGATGCCCATCCCGAACGCGAACCCGGTGCAGCGGCCCGGGTCGATGCCGCAGGCGGTGAGCACCCGCGGGTTGACCATCCCGCAGCCGCCCCACTCGATCCACCCTTCGCTGGAGCAGGTCCGGCACGGGTTGGCCGGGTCGCCCACCGACGCCCCGCGGCACACGAAGCACTGCAGGTCGACCTCGGCAGACGGTTCGGTGAACGGGAAGTAGCTGGGCCGCAGCCGGGTGACCAGGCCCGCGCCGAACATGGCGGCGGCCAAGTGGTCGAGGGTGCCCTTGAGGTCGGCCATCGTGATGCCCTCGTCGACGACCAGGCCCTCGACCTGGTGGAACACCGGGGTGTGCGTGGCGTCGAGCTCGTCGGTGCGGTAGACCCGGCCCGGGCAGACGACATAGATCGGCGGCGTGCGGTCGAGCATGGAGCGCACCTGCACCGGGGAGGTGTGCGTGCGCAGCACGACGCCACCCTCGCCGGACCCGACGAAGAACGTGTCCTGCATGGTCCGCGCCGGGTGGTCGGGGGCGATGTTCAGCGCATCGAAGTTGAACCACTCCGCCTCGGCCTCGGGGCCCTCGGCGACCTCGTAGCCCATCGCGACGAACACGTCCTCGATCCGCTCCATCAAGGTCGTCAGCGGGTGCCGGGCGCCGCGGGGGCGCCGATCGGTGGGCAGGGTGACATCCACCGCCTCCTCGACGAGCACCCGCTCGTCGCGCTCGGCGGCCAGGACGACCTCCCGGGCCTCGAGCGCGCGCTTGACCTGGGCTCGGGCCTGGCCCACCCGCTTGCCCGCCTCGGCCTTGGCCGCGGGGGGCAGGGCGCCGATCTCGCGATTGGCCAGGGCCAGCGGGGAACGATCCCCGGCGTGGGCCAGTCGCTGGACCTTCAGGGCGTCGAGGTCGTGGGCGGCAGCGATCGCCGCCAGGGCCGCGTCGCGGGCAGCGCCGACGGCCTCGTCGGACAGCGCGCTCACCTCGACCGGGTCATAGGACTTGTTGGGCGCGGACATGGGGCCTTCCGGGGTGACGGGCAACTGGGTCGGGAGTCTACCGGCGCGCGCGGATCGGCCCGGCGTCCCTCGTGGTCACTGCCCCGTGCGCGCCGTGGCATACAGGCAGACCGCGGCCGCGGTGGCGAGGTTCAGGCTCTCGGCTCGGCCCAGGACAGGGATCCGCACGACGTGCTCGACCGCGGCCAGGACTTCCTCGGGCAGGCCGTGCGCCTCGTTGCCGAGGATCCAGGCCACGCGACCGGCGACCAGCCCGGCACGCTCCGCGGTGAACAGATCGATCGCCGCTGGCGTCACGTCGGCGGCCAGGGTCCGCACCCCAGCGGCCCGCAGCGCGGCGATGGCAGCCAGGGTGTCGCCGGCGGGCACCACCGGCAGGTGGAACAACGAACCGGCACTGGCCCGTACGCACTTGGCGTTGGTCGGGTCGACCGAGCCGTCGGACAGGGCCACGCCCAGGGCCCCGGCAGCATCGGCGACCCGGATCAGCGCGCCGGCGTTGCCCGGATCGGACAGCTCGTGGGCCAGGACCAGATGGCCGCCCCGGTCGCCCTGCGCGGCCGCAGCGATCAGGCCGGCCAGGGTGCCCGGCACCCAGCCGCACACCGCCACGATGCCCTGCGGGGTCTGCGCGGAGACGAGCGTGGCGAACGCCGACTCCTCGACGATGTGCACCGGGAGTCCCGCCTGCTGCGCGGCAGCCAACTCCGCGGCGCGGCGCACCCGGGCGGACTCGGCCACGAGGATCTGCACCACGCACCCTGCGGCCAGCGCCGCACCCACCGCCTGCGGGCCCTCCGCCAGGAACTGGCCACGCGCCCGCCGGAACTTGGCGATCGTCAGCGCTCGGGCGTCGCGCAGGCGTGCCGAGCGGGCAGTGAGCAACTCCACCCTGCGCATCCTGCCATCGCCCCCGCGCGATCGGGGCTCCCCTGATGCGCGGGCGGCTCGTGCGGTCCGGGCACCGGGCATCAGAGACCGGGCACCAGAAACCGGCGCGATGAATCCCGACGGGTCGGCCACGCGCGGTTCCCACACCCACAGCTATACATTTCCGGCACGGCGTCAGAGCCGTACATATCAGGACGAAGGGGGAGGACACCGTGGACGCCGATCTCGCGCGGCCAGGATCGATTCGCTGATGCCGTGTCGTCCTGCGCGCCTGCAGGCGGCGGTGCGCCCCTGCGAAGGCAACACCCACGGAGCCAACGGGCGGGTGCGCCTCGACGAGTTGGGCACCGGCACCCTCGCCGAGCCGGTCCTCCCGGCGCAGTCAGCCAGCTCCCCCGAGGACGCAGGCCCCTCATGAGCGGCTCCGCAGGCACGAAGTCAGACGCGACGACCGCACAGGCGCCAACGCGCAAGCGGGGCTTCCCCGGGGGCCATCACGGTCCTGATGATCGTCACCGTCCTGGTCTGGCTCGCTGCCCTGGTCATTCCGAGCGGGCAGTACGCGCGTGACGCCGACGGCGGCCCGATCGCCGGCACCTGGACGCCCGTGGACTCCGGGCTGTCGTTCGGCGAACGCGTCGTGCAGCTGCTGCGGGCACCGGTCAACGGCGTCTACGGCATCCGCGACCTGACCACCGGCCTGGTCGACACCGAGAACACCGGCGCCCTGTTCGGCTCGATCGGCGTCGTGGTGTTCATCCTCTCGCTGGGCGCCTTCCTGGCGGTCGTGTTCCACACCAAGGCCCTCGAGGACGGGGTCGCCCAGCTGGCCCGGAGGATGCGCGACCGCGGCTGGTTGCTGATCGTCGTGGTGATGGCGCTGTTCGCCCTGCTGGCCTCGGCGATGGGCTGCTCGGTCGGGACGTTCGGTTTCTACGCACTGTTCATCCCGCTGATGGCCGCCCTGGGCTATGACCGGATGACGACGGCGGGCATGGTCCTGGTCTCGGTGGGCTGGGTGCCACTGCGAGCACCGTCAACCCGTTCGCCGTCGGAGTGGCCTCGGGCGAGGCGGGAGTGTCGATCGGCGACGGTATCGTGCTGCGCCTGATCCGGTGGGCGGTGCTGACCCCGATCGGCATCGCCTTCGTGCTGCGCTACGCCGCCCGGGTCAAGGCCGAGCCGGCGCGCTCGCTATCGGGATTCGAGCCCGACGACGACCCCGCCGACGGCGGACCGGAGCCCGAGGATGCCGACGCCGGCCAGGACCTGACCGGGGCCACGATGACCGGCACGCAAAAGGTCGTGCTCGCGATCACCGCAGGCACCTTCCTGCTGCTGATCTGGTCGGTGACCCCCTGGTCGAGCCTGTTCGGCGGGAGCACCGCGGCCGCTGGTACGACGTGCTGCACGAGGTCGACGGGGCGCAGCCCTACTGGTTCGAGCTCAACTGGTGGTTCCCGCAGCTGGCGATCCTCATCGTGGCGGCCGCGGTGGTCGTCGGGCTCGTCGCCCGGATGGGCGAGAAGGAGCTCGTGGGTCCGGCTGGCAGATCGGGCACGGCCTGATGCTGATGGTGGTCCCGACCAACGTGGTGGTCATCGGTGGCCTCGCGGTGGCCAAGGTGGGCTTCGACCGGTACATCGGGTTCATGCTGCCGCTGATGCTCGTGCTCAGCGTCGTGAGCGCGCTGGTGCTGTTCATCGCCGCCAGCGTCTGAGGTCGACCGGGCCGCGGGCTGACTCGGGCGGCACAGCGAAGGGCCCCGCCCTCCCCCAGCGGGGACGGCGGGGCCCTTCGAGTGATCGTGTCGGCTCAGGGCGCCGGGGTGCCGGCGGGCAGCGCAGCGCGCGACGTGGCGACCAACGAGGCGAACGCAGCCTCGTCGTTGACCGCGAGCTCGGCGAGCATGCGGCGGTCGACCTCGATCTGCGCAGCCTTGAGGCCCTGGATGAACCGGTTGTAGGTCATGCCGTTGGCGCGAGCCGCGGCGTTGATGCGCTGGATCCACAGGCGACGGAAGTCGCCCTTGCGGTCCTTGCGGTGGTCGTAGGCATAGACACCCGAGTGGGTGACCTGCTCCTTGGCCTTGCGGTAGAGCCGGGAGCGCTGGCCGCGGTATCCGCTGGCCTTCTCCAGGATCTCGCGACGCTTCTTGTGGGCGTTGACTGCCCGCTTCACGCGTGCCACGGGTTACTCCTTCGTGTTCGGTTCGGGACAGTCAGCGCATGCCGAGCAGGCGCTTGACCTTCTTGGTGTCGGCGGCCGAGACCGGCGCATCCAACCTCAGCCGGCGCGATCGCCTGCTGGTCTTGACCTCGAGGCGGTGGCGCTTGTTGACCTGCTCGTGCATGAGCTTGCCCGAGCCGGTCACCTTGACCCGCTTCTTGGTGCCGCTGTGCGTCTTCATCTTCGGCATCGCTGCTTCTCCTTGGTTCACCGCGTGCGGGTCGTACCGCTGCGGGCTGGTCCGCGATGGCTTCCCATCGCGAGGTCGGGTCAGGCCCCGGCGTCGCCGGTGGCCCGGTCGGCATCAGCTGCCGGAGCCTGGCGGGCCGCCTCGCGCTCAGCGCGTGCGTCGGCCTTCTTCTTGGTCGGGCCGACCACCATGATCATGTTGCGGCCGTCCTGCTTGGGCGAGCTCTCGACGACCCCGTACTCGGCGATCTCCTCAGCCAGGCGCTTGAGCAGCCGGTAACCGAGCTCGGGCCGGGACTGCTCGCGACCACGGAACATGATGGTGATTTTGACCTTGTCGCCCTGCTTGAGGAACCGCACCACGTGACCCTTCTTGGTCTCGTAGTCGTGCGGATCGATCTTGGGGCGCAGCTTCATCTCCTTGATGACCGTGTTGACCTGCTTCTTGCGGTCCTCACGGGCCTTCACAGCTGACTCGTACTTGAACTTGCCGTAGTCCATGAGCTTGCAGACCGGCGGCTTGCCGTTCGCGGCCACTTCGACCAGGTCGAGATCGGACTCGACGGCCAGTCGCAGGGCATCCTCGATACGGACGATGCCGACCTGCTCGCCGTTGGGGCCGACGAGTCGTACTTCGGGGACGCGGATCCGATCATTGATCCGGGGCTCGACGCTGATGGCGCCTCCTTGGTTCGCTGTTCGTTGATGGCGACCGCAGGCTCCTCGGGTGAGGGGCTCGGGGCCCCCTCATGGGAAGAGGCCCACTCCCGGGCAGGAAGCAGGCCTCGAATCACCGGTCACGCACCGGCGCCGCACACATCACTGTCAGGTCACTGTGCGGATCTCAACCCGAGTGCCCTGGGGCGCTCCGGGTGGGAGTTCGAGACTCCACTTCTCCACCAACTGACCCGGCAGTGCCTGCCGGGTGGGGCAGGTACCGTTTGGGACAGATCGGTCGTCCATGACAGGGTAACAGGATGAGTGCCACTCCCCCGAATCCCGACCAGATGCTCGCATCGGACCCGACCGCGGACCCGGACCGGTCCGGCGACGAGGTCGATCCGGCCCAGCGAGCGCTGCGCGACATCGGGGAGGTCCCGGCCGTCGAGGTGATCACCACCGTCGGGCTGCACCTGATGAGTGCGGCAGCGGTCAAGTGCGGCCTGGGCGAGGAGGGCGACTCGGCCACCGACCTGGACGAGGCCCGCAAGCTGATCAACGCACTGGCCGGGCTGGTGGTCACTGCGGCCCCGGACCTCGGGACGTTCCACGCCGGCCCGCTGCGCGATGGCCTCAAGAGCCTGCAGCTGGCGTTCCGCGAGGCCTCGGCCTACCCGGACGCCCCCGGGAAGGGCCCGGGCGAGGCATTGACCGGTCCGGTCATCGGCTGAGGCCGGTTCGGGGGGCACCGGCCGGACCCACCCCCACCCCCACTACCTCCACGGCCAGCACCCCGTCGAACACCTCGCGCAGCGCCGCCGAGCGCGTCACCCGTTCGGCGATCACGGCGGCCCGCTGGTCGATCACCCCTGAGGTGAGCTTCTCGGCGAACCGGACCTGCAGGGTCAGTCCTGGGCGCCCCGCTCCATCCGCGCCCCCGACGCCACCCGCAGAGCCCGCGCCCGCGACCAGGCGCAGACCGACCTCGCCGCTGGCCAGGACCGGGGCCAACTCGGCCACGACTGCCGCGCGAACGGCTGCGTCCACCCACGGCTCGGGCCAGGGCTCGCCGGTCGCCAACCGGCCGAGGGCCACTCCGCGGATCCGCACCGGGGCGGGTGACCCGACATCGAGCAGCAGCGCTCGTCCGCCTTCGGTCAGCACTGCCGCGGCGGCACGGGCCGCGCTCACCGGCATCGGCCGGGCCGCGGGGTCCCAGTCGCGCAGGGGTGCCATCCCGGTGAAGGCCAGGCCGACCGGAGTGCCGTCCGGTTCGCGGATCGACACGGCCGCGACGGCTCGGTCGGAGCCGGCGCACGGGTCAGCGTCGTCACCGTCGAGCAGGTCGCCGTCCACCTCCAGCAGCGGCACGAGCAAGCGCTGCGCGCCCAGCTCGGCCACGACCTCGCGAATGCCGGCCTCGCCACGGGCGCGTCGGGCGAGCACGTCGGCCACCGGGGCGGGCACCGTTCCGTCGTCGGTGCCGAACTCGCCCGGACCGCTCAGGTCAGCCACGCGTCGAACCGTTCCCGGCGACGGCCCGGGTCGGCGCCGTCGAGCGCCTCGCGCAGCGAGGCCACGACCTCATGGGCGGCCACGTCCATCCAGCCGGGGTGGGACTCACGCACCACATGATCGATGAAGCCCAGATCGGCCAATGCATGCGCCCCGATCCGCTGCTCCCAGGCGACCTGGGCAGGGTCGTGGCTGCCCCCGTGCCGGATGGCTGCCGCACCCTCCGGGGGCAGCGGGGAGACCCAGGTGTGCGAGCCCGCCACGATGCGGTCGGCGGCCAGCATCGCCAGGGCCGCTCCTCCGGTCCCGGCACCGAGCAGCAACGCAGCGGTGGCAGTACGCGCGGACACCAGGTCGAGCATGACGCGCGAGATCTCCCCGGCGATCCCGGACTCCTCGCCGGCCACCGAGAGCTGTGCACCGAGCGTGTCGACCACGGTGACCAGCGGCAGGCCCCAGCGCTGCGCGAGGTCGATCCCCCGACGCACCGTCCGCAGGCCACCGACGGTCAGCGGCTCGCCGGAGCGTCGGTCGGTGGTGCCCGCCAACACCATCGGCATCCCGGCCATCCGCCCCAGCCCGACCAGCGCGCCACCGCTGCGCTCACCGGCCCCGGTGCCCGGCAGCTCGACGAAGGCGGTCACGTGCTCAGCGATGAACTGCTCGGCATCGAGTCGATCGCGCTGGCGCGACACCCGGACGTACTCCCACAACTGCTCGGCCGACTCGGGCGCGCCGGCCACGTGGGCGGGAGCGGCCCGGCCACCTGGGGCCTGCACCGGTGACACCCAGCCGGGCCCGGGCCGCTCGCTCCACAGCCCCAGGACGCCGGCCAGGTGCGCACGCAGCTGCGGCCAGGTCGCCACGGCGTCGATGATTCCGCGGGCGGCGAGGTTCTCCGCGACCTGGACCCCGTCGGGGAACTGCTCGCCGGTGATCGCCGCGTACGCGCGCGGGCCGAGGAATCCGACCATCGCCGCGGGCTCAGCCGTGGTGAGGTCACCCGCGGATCCGAGCGTGGCCAGCACCCCGCCGGTGGTGGGGCTGCACAGATGGACCAGGTAGGGCAGACCCGCCGACCGGTGCGCGGCCACGGCTGCGGCGATCGCCACCATCTGGACGAATGCGGGTGCGCCCTCCTGCATCCGGGTGCCTCCGGACCGGGGCAGGACGACCAGGGGCAGGCCCCGCTGCGTGGCCTGACGCACGGCGGCCACGACCACGGCGGCGGTACGCACCCCGACCGATCCCCCGAGGAAGCCGAACTCCCAGGCCAGGACGGCCGTGGCGATGCCGGACACACGGATCTCGCCGACCAGCACCGACTCGTCGGAACCGGTATTGTGCACAGCCACTTCGAGCTCGTTGCGATAAGCCGGAGAAATGCTGGCCTTGAACCCGAAATCCCCACCCCATAGGACAAGTGACTCCGGGTCCGCGATCACCTGTAACGCCTCAAGCGCCGAGAGCCTCTCCACACCGCGACGTTACCGCGCGAACAAGATTTGGTTACGGGCGGGCATACCGAGCATCATTCGACCGAATAGGTGGATTATTGTCACCCGTTGGGCCGAATTTAGCCTCCCGATAGGAGTGGGGTCTTCATCGGCGTGCCATTCGGGCCGACATGGGCTTGGACTACCCGAGGAGGAGCTACATGAGCATGAGCGAAACCCGGACGCGGAAGGCAGTGCCTACCCGATTCGTGGCCGCTGCTGCAGCCCTGGCCGTTCTGGCAGTGCCCGTCCCCGCCTCGGCGGAGGGGCCCAGCCGTACGGCCCTGCTGAGCCTGACTGGTGAGACGAGCCTCAGCGCGCTCGCGCAGTCCGTGCAGGAACTGGGCGGGCGGGTGCTGTCCACCCTCGAGGTGGCCGACTCGCTGCTGGTGCAGCTGCCCCGTGGCGTGGCCGCTCCGTTCGGTGCTGCCGAGGTGCCCGATACCCCGATGCGGGTCAACGGCACCCGCATGTTCTCCAACACCACGGTCCCCACCTATCGCGAGACCGTGGGGGCCTCCGCTGACCTGAACGCCGGTGCCGGGGTGACTGTGGCCCTGCTGGATACCGGAGTGGCTGCGGACGCCGACGGGCTCGGGCACGTGCAGCACGTGAACGTCACCGACGGTCCCGCCGGCGACGGCCTCGGGCACGGCACGTTCCAGGCCGGCCTGATCGCCGGTCGGGGGACCTTCCCCGGCGTGGCGCCGGGTGCGGACCTGGTCGACGTCCAGGTCGCCGACGCGCAGGGCAACACCTCGCTGAGCACCGTGCTCGCCGGTCTGGACGCCGTTGCCGACCGCGGCGACGTGGACGTGCTGAACGTCAGCCTGTCGACCGACAGCCCGCTGCCTCCTTCGTTCGACCCGCTCTCGCGGGCCCTCGAGCGGCTCTGGGCCCGTGGCGTGACCGTGGTCGTGGCCGCGGGCAACGACGGACCGGATCGCGGCACGGTCAGCTCTCCCGGCGATGATCCGATGCTGCTCACTGTCGGCTCCCTGGATGAGCAGGACACCACCGGGCGCCGCGACGACGACGTCGCCGAGTTCAGCGCCCGGCCCGACCGCCGCTCGAAGGGCAAGCCCGATCTGCTGGCGCCCGGGGTCTCGCTGGTCTCGACGTCCGCGCCGGGCAGTTCGGCAGTGACCGAGAACCCGAACGCGGTCATCGGCGATGGTTACATGCGCGGCTCGGGGACCTCGATGTCCGCGGCCATCGTCTCCGGGGCCGTCGCGGCGGTGCTCGACGTCAACCCGGGGCTGGAGCCCAACGGGGTGAAGGCCCTGCTGACCCGCACGGCGTACAACCTGAAGGGCCGCGACGCCGGTGAGGGCGACGGTGGCCTGGACCTGGCTGCCGCAGTCGCCAAGGCCCCCAGGGCGCCCGCAGAGCCTCGGATCTCCGACGATTCGGAGGACTTCGGGGACTGGGGCCCGCGCGAACGCGACGCAGACAAGTGGGAGACCTTCGCAGCCGCGTGGGAGTCCGGCGACTTCGATGCCGTCCAGGCGGCGTGGGGCGAGTTGAGCTGGCAGACCAAGCAGTGGGCAGGGCGAGCATGGATGTCAGCCGTGCTTGCCGACTCGATGGACTTGTCGAAGGACGACTTCGAGGCTCGGTCCTGGAGCGCACGGAGTTGGTCGGTCGATGACTGGCTGGCTCGCTCGTGGAGTGCCAGGTCATGGAGCGCCCGCAGTTGGTCCTTCGAGGAGTGGCTGGCTCGCTCCTGGAGCGCCCGATCCTGGAGCGCCCGATCCTGGAGCGCCCGATCCTGGAGCACCGATGAGTGGCTGGCTCGCTCATGGAGTGCCAGGTCATGGAGCAATTCCGACTGGGCTGCTCGCTCATGGAGTGCGAGGTCGTGGAGCGCCCGATCCTGGAGCGCACGGTCCTGGAGTGACTTCGCGTGGGAGGCGAGGTCCTGGAGCACGGAATCCTGGACTGCCAGATCGTGGAGCATGGACGCCTGATCTGCTTGACTGCCAGGAATTGCGGCGGCGTCGCCGCCCCGACCACAGGAGACCTGTGACCAGGACGGTGCAGCAGCGATCGGTCAGACGCTTCGTCGCACTCGTGGGCGTCCTTGGCGCAGCACTGGCGACTGTGGTCGTGGTGCTCGGTGTCACCGTCTGGGCCGACATCGTGCCCAAGTACGACCACTGGACCCAGTGGCTGCTGTTCGGAGCCTTCGCCACGGTAGGGCAGCTTGCCTACGTGAAGGTCCGGCACGGCGCGACCAACGAGGAACTCACCTTCTTCGAGGTGGTGCTCGCAGCCGCCGTGCTCACCCTGCAGCCGGTCGTGGCGCTGACGATCACGCTCGCCGGGATGCTCGTGGGCGAGTTGATCATTCGCAGAGAGCCGATCAAGCTCGCCTACAATCTCGGGACGTACGCCGCGGGCACCAGCGCGATGATCATCACCTATCGGTTGGCCTTCCCCACCGTGAGCGGATCGCAGTTCTCATTGCACTCAGTGCTCAGTCTGTTGACCGCGTCGCTGGTCTTCACGATCGTCAATCTCGTGATAGTGGCCCAGTTGATGAGGGTGACGATGGGCTCCCCACCCCGGGAGATCCTCTCCGAGGAGTGGCGACTGTCGGCCTTCATAGCCGTGAGTTCGGTCGGCATCGGCATGATGGCAGTCGCCCTGGCAGAACCGCAGACAGCGTGGCTGGTTCCCTTCGTCCTTCTTCCCGCGCTCTCACTGCGGTACGCCTACGGGGCCGCCGCCCAACAAGCCGAGGCTCTCGAGCGCAACCGCTGGCTGGTGCGACTCGGTGGCGCCTTGGCGCAGCACGGTCAAGGCGAGGGGGTGCTCGAGGACTCGACTGAGGCAATCCGGCAGATCGTGGGGGCGCCCGAGATGACCATCGCCAAAGAGGGCTCGGCAACGAGCCCTGATGCACTGGCATCACTGGTCAGGTCTCTTGCGCCCAATGCGGCGCCCCAGGACATCCCGGGGGCTGCGTTGCCCCTCGGGTGGCACAGCGGGGTCGCAATGCAGCTCGACCTGGGCACAGATGCGCACGGCGCTCTGCTGCTCGGGTCTGACGTCAGATCTGGGAAGTCACTCATCGCAGGCCGGACGCGGGGGTGGTCGTTGGCCGAGGCGGATGCGCCGGTGCTGGGGGCACTGGTGGCGGCGGTGGGCAGCGCGATGCGGGCCGGCGCAGCCTTCAATGCCCTGACCGAGGAGACCTCGAAGCTGACCGCAGTGGTGGACAACACCTCCGACGGCATCGCGATGATCGACGGGACCGACACCATCCGGCTGTGGAGCCGCACCCTCGAGCGCATGACGGGGGCCCGGAGCATCGACCTCGTGGGCCGGGCGGCCGACACCGCTCCCCCCGTGGTCAGCGCCCTGCTCGAGGCCTCCGCCACTGCCCAGGCCGACGGAGAGCGCGGCCCGGTGCAGGTGCACCTGGTCCGGGGTGACGGCGAGGAGCTCGACGTGGCACTGACCACGGTTTGGGTCCGCGCGTCGATCACCGGCCGCGCCGACGAGGAGCCCGGCTGGGTCAGCATCCTCACGGTCCACGACGAGACCCGTGAGCGCCGGGTGGAGCGGATGAAGTCCGAGTTCGTCGCCACGGTGTCCCACGAGTTGCGCACGCCGCTGACCCCGATCAAGGGCTACGCGCCGTGGCTGGCCGCCCACGGCGACCGGATCCCGTTGGCCAAGCGCACCGAGGCGCTGCGCGTGATCGCCGACAGCGCCGATCACCTCAGCCGGCTCGTGGACGACCTGCTGATCGCCTCGCAGGTGTCCGACGGAAGCAGGCTGGGCGTCACGATCGGCGTCCAGGACCTCAAGGAGGTGGTCTCCCAGGCCGTCGCCGGGTTCCCGGACCTGGGTGCCCGCATCACCCTGGACCTGCCCGAGGACGCCGTCTCGATCCAGTGCGACCGCGTGCGTGCGGTCCAGTGCCTGTCCAACCTGCTGCAGAACGCCGCCAAGTACACACCGGCGGGCTCACCCCTCGAGGTCCGCGCCGAGGTCAGCGGCATGCACGCCCGGATCCATGTGCGCGACCATGGAAGCGGCATCCCCGTCGCAGAGCACGAGCGGATCTTCGAACGGTTCTACCGACGCGAGGACCCGTTCACCATGCGCACCGGCGGCGCCGGCCTGGGCCTGAACATCGCCCGGGAGCTGGCGGTGGCGATGGGCGGAGGCCTGGTCGTGCAGACCCCCGAGTCGGGACCGGGCGCGGAGTTCGTGCTGCATCTGGCGACCGCTCACGCCCCGCAGGTGACCGCCGGCCAGCGGTTGGCCTCAGGGGAATCGATGCCCGGATATCGACCCGATCCGAGGTCGCTGGGAAAGCCGCCCGGGCCACCGGAGGACAGCACCCCGAATGCGACAATGGACCGTCCGCAGGCATCAAGCCTCGCGGCGAAATGAGCAGGGAGCCACGCGATGCCGATGATCCTGGTCGTCGATGACGAACCCACGGTGCGGACGCTGTTGCGAGACATCCTCGAGCTCGACGCCTACGAGGTCCGCGACGCCTCTGACGGACCGCAGGCACTGGATTCCTTCGACGCGCACCTGCCCGACGGAGTCATCCTGGACATCATGATGCCCGGAATGTCGGGCATCGATGTGCTCCGCGAGATCCGGACGAAGCCCGGTGGCGCCGAGATTCCGGTGATCCTGCTGACCGCGGCCGGGGATGACCAGACCACCTGGGACGGCTGGTCGGCGGGCGCCACCTGCTACCTGACCAAGCCGTTCGAACCCGACAACCTGCTGGCCTGGGTCGAGCGCCTGCTCGTCTGAGGCGCTGCGCGCACGCGCGCCGGCCCACGTCGAAGGCGCCGCGGTCCGGCCCGGCTACAAGCGGCAGGCGAGAATGTCGGTGACGAGGATCCCGCGCGCCCCGAGCTCGTAGAGCTCGTCCATCACGCGGTGCACCTTCTCCCGCGCGACCATGGCACGCACCGCGCACCACGTGGCGTCGGCCAGCGGGGAGACGGTCGGCGACTCGATGCCCGGGGTGACCCTGCACCCTGCCTCGACCAGGTCGGCCGGGATGTCGTAGTCGACCATCACGTACGTGCGCGCGGCGATCACGCCCTGCAGCCGACGCACGAACGTGGCCACCTCGCCGTCCTGGCCGACACCGGAGCGCCGGATGAGCAGCGCCTCGCTGACCAGCAGTGGGTCGCCGATGGTGACCAGCCCGGCCTGGCGCAGTGTCCCGCCGGTCGCCACCACGTCGGCCACCGCATCGGCGACGCCCAGTCGCACGGCATTCTCGACTGCCCCGTCGAGGCGCACGACCGTGGCCTGGATCCCCACCCGGGCCAGGTGGTCGTCGAGCAGCCCCTGGTAGGACGTGGCAATGCGCCAGCCAGCCAGGTCAGCGACCTCGCGCGGACCATCGGCGGGCACGGCCAGGCGGAACGTGGACGGGGCGAACCCCAGGCGCATGACCTCCACGGCCGCGGCACGGCTGTCGAGCAACATGTCCAGGCCGGTGATGCCCAGGTCGAGGGTGCCCGAGCCCACGTAGATCGCGATGTCGCGCGGGCGCAGGAAGAAGAACTCCACGCCGTTGGCCTCGTCGAGGACCACGAGGTCGCGATGCTGCGCGGTGGCCAGGTAGCCGGCCTCGCGCAGCATCGTGCGGGCGGGTTCGGCCAGGGCACCCTTGTTGGGCACGGCGACGCGGAGCATGGTGGTCCTCATGGGGGCTCGGTGATGCGGGTCAATGATCGGGCGGGCGGGGTACGGGCGATGCGGTCCGGGGGTTCCGCTACAGATGGGCGTACACGTCGTCGAGCTCCAGGCCGGCGGCGATCATCAGCACCTGCGCGTGGTACAGCAGCTGCGAGATCTCCTCGGCAGCGCGCTGGGGGCCCTCGTGCTCGGCGGCCATCCACGCCTCAGCGGCTTCCTCGACCACCTTCTTGCCCACGGCGTGCACCCCGCCCGAGAGCAGGGCGACCGTCCCGGAACCGGGGTCGGCCGACGCGGCCTTGGCACTGAGCTCGGCGAACAGGCCGTCGAAGGTCTTCACGGGCGACAAGCCTACCGGCGCGGCGCCGACCTCAGTCCCCCGCAGCGAAGCCGGTGGCCACCGCACCGCCCGGTCGGTGGATCGTGCGCAGCGTCAGAGCCAGCGCCAGCGCCGCTTCGCAGGCCTCCCGGCCCTTGTCCTCCGCGGAGCCCGGCAGACCGGACCGGTCCCGGGCCTGGGCCTCGTCGTCGCAGGTCAGCAATCCGAATCCGAGCGGGACGCCACTGTCCAACGCGACCCGGGACAGCCCGTCGGTGGTCGCCTGGCAGACATACTCGAAGTGCGGCGTGCCGCCCCGGATGATCACCCCGAGGGCCACGACCGCATCGAAGCCCGCCCGGGCCGCGACCTGCGCGGCCAGCGCCAGCTCGAAGGAGCCGGGCACCCGGTAGAGCACGCTGAGCGCCCCGGCCCGGGTGCACGTGTCAGTAGCGCTGGCGACCAGCGCGTCCATGATCTCGGTATGCCAGGACGAGGCGACGATCGCCACCCGCAACCCCTCGGCATCGACGTGGGTGTCCGGTGCGCCAGAACCGCTCATCGGTGTCCCTCCGTGTGCCCGCTCATGTGGTGACCCATCCGTTCGGCCTTGGTGGCCAGGTACGCGGCGTTGAACGGGTTGGGCTCGATCTCCAGGGGCACCCGGTCCACGATCTGCAGGCCGTAGCCGGACAGGCCCGACAGCTTGGCCGGGTTGTTGGTCAGCAGGCGCATCGTGCGCACGCCCAGGTCGGCCAGGATCTGAGCGCCGGTGCCGTAGTCGCGGGCGTCGGCGGGCAGGCCCAGGTCGAGGTTCGCGTCCACGGTGTCCCGGCCGGTGTCCTGCAGCGCGTAGGCCGACAGCTTGGCCACCAGGCCGATCCCCCGGCCCTCGTGGCCACGCATGTAGAGCATGACCCCGCGACCGGCCTGCGCGATCTTCTGCAGCGCGGCCTGCAGCTGCGGGCCGCAGTCGCAGCGCAACGAGCCGAACGCATCGCCGGTGAGGCACTCGGAGTGCACTCGCACCAGGATGTCCTGACCGTCGCCGATGTCGCCGACCACCAGCGCGACGTGCTCGATCCCGTCGATGATCGACCGGTAGCCGATGGCACGGAAGTCGCCGTACGCAGTGGGCAGGGTGGTGGTGGCCACCCGCACGACCTGGCTCTCGTGGCCGCGCCGGTAGCGGATCAGGTCAGCGATGGAGATCATCACCAGGCCGTGCTCGTCGGCGAACGCGCGGCACTGCAGTGCGCGCATCATCGTGCCGTCCTCGTTCATCAGCTCGCACAGCGCACCCGAGGCGCTCAGCCCGGCCAGGTGCGCCAGGTCGACCGCGGCCTCGGTGTGCCCCGGTCGGCGCAGCACCCCACCGGGGACCGCGCGCAGCGGCATGACATGACCCGGGCGGGTCAGGTCATAGGGCTCGGTGGCGGAGTCCGAGAGCACCTTGATCGTGTGGGCGCGGTCGGCCGCGGAGATCCCGGTGGACGCGACATCGCGGGCATCCACCGACACTGCGTACGCGGTCTGCTTGCGGTCCTCGTTGATCGCGGTCATCGGGGGCAGCCCGAGCCGGTCGAGGTCGGCCCCCGGCAGGGAGACGCAGATGTAGCCGGAGGTGTGCCGGATCATGAACGCGGTCAGCTCGGGGGTCGCGCGCTGGGCGGCGAAGATCAGGTCGCCCTCGTTCTCGCGGTCCTCGTCGTCGACGACGATGATCGCCTCACCCCGGCGGATCGCGGCCAGCGCGGCCGGGATGCCGTCCAGGCGGATCCCACCTGCCGCGCGGCTCGGGGTGTCGACCAGCAGGGGCTCGGCGAGCTCGTCGGCGCTGGTCGGGCGCACGGGCCCGGATGCTCCGATGCCCTGTTCTGGGACGTCGGTCCCGGCCGCGACACCCGACGCTGCCTTCGGGCGATCCACGGGGATGCCGGCCCGGGCGAAGACCTCCTCGGCGGGGATCATCGGCGCGCCGCCACGAGTCGCTCGACGTACTTGGCGATCACATCCACCTCCAGGTTCACCACGGCACCGACCTCGCGGCCGCCCAGCGTGGTCGTGGCCAGTGTGGTGGGGATCAGCGAGACGGAGAACCACGGGTGCGGGCCGTCGACCAGTTCCACGACGGTCAGCGAGACCCCGTCGACGGTGATCGACCCCTTCTCGACCAGGAACCGCGCCAGCTCCACGGGCAGGTCGATCTCCACGACCTCCCAGTTCTCGCTCGGCCGGCGTGCCCGGATCCGGCCGGTCCCGTCGACGTGTCCCTGCACGATGTGCCCGCCGAACCGGCCGTCGGCAGCCATCGGCCGCTCCAGGTTGACCGGGTCGCCCACCGTGAGCGCACCGAGCGAACTGCGGTGCAGCGTCTCGGCCATCACATCGGCCGTGAACGATCCGTCGGCCAGCTCCACGACTGTCAGGCACACGCCGTTGACCGCGATGCTGTCCCCGGGGGTCGCGTCCGCGGTCACCAACGCTCCGGCCAGGGCCAACCTGGCGGAGTCGTCGGGCAGTGCCCTCACCGCGACGACCCGACCGAGCTCCTCGACGATTCCGGTGAACACCATTCCTCCTGTGTGAGGGCCTCTCGTGTGAGGGCCTCTCGTGTGAGGGCCTCCTGTGTGAGGTCCTCCTATTTCGGCCTCCTGCTCGCTGACCCGGGTCCGCACACCTGCGTCGGCGCCGAACCTGTCACGCGGGCGCCTGGCGCAGGTCACTGCGGGTCCGTGCCGACCATTGTCCCGTCCAGCCGCACGTCCTGGCCAACCCGGGTGATCGAGGTGACCCGCACCTGCAACGCCGCGTCGATCCCGGTGATTCCGAGGTCACCGACCGAGCCCGGCCCAGAACCGAGCAGCTTCGGTGCTACGTACCAGACGACCCGGTCCACCAGGCCCGCCCGCAGGAACGCCGCCGCCAAAGTGGGTCCGCCCTCGAGGAGCACGTGCGCCACCTCATGGGCGTTCAGGTCGGCCAGCACCTGCGCAGGCGACTGGTCGGGATAGACGAGCAGCGCAGCGACGCCATCGCGCAGCGCAGCGTGCGCAGGCACAGGACGTCGGCCCATGACCACGCGCAGCGGCTGCCGCTCGGCCAGCCGGCCCTCGGCGTCGCGCACGGTCAGGCTCGGGTCGTCGACCAGGGCTGTACCCGTGCCGATCAGCACGGCATCGACCTGCGCGCGCAGGGCGTGCACCTCGGCGCGTGCCGACTGCCCGGTGACCCATCGGCTGGAGCCGTCGGCAGCCGCGACCCGACCGTCCAAGGTGCTGGCCACCTTCCAGGTGACCATCGGCCGGCCATGTCGATGCGCGAACGTCCACGCCTCGTTGATCATCCGCGCCTCGTCGGCCAGCAGGCCGCCGACCACCGTCACGCCCGCGTCGGCCAGCCGGGCCGCGCCCCCGGCCGCGACCGGGTTGGGGTCGGCCTGGGCGAACACGACCCGGCGCACTCC
>JBAVKQ010000226.1:0-9030 GCA_049688395.1 Candidatus Nanopelagicales bacterium | reverse complement strand
TAAGTCGACGCCGACCGCCCCCATTGGGGGAACCAGGACGGTGTCCTTACGGGGCCCCGTCCCGCCGGCGGGGCCGAGCTGGAACGTGTGACCGTGCACGTGCACCGGGTGGCTCATCATCGAGTGGTTGCTGATGCGGATCCGTCCGGCCTGCCCTGCTCGGATGGTCAGCGGAACGGTGTCGTCGTAGGTGCGCCCGTTGATGGTCCACACGTAGGGACCCATGCTCCCCGCGAGGACGAGGCCCTGTACGGAGTCGGGGTCGCGGGCGGGTAGGGCGGCGCCCGGCGCTACGGTGAGGGCGTCGACGGTGAGCGGGTAGCCGTCCAGTTCGACCGGCCGGTAGTCGGGGCTCGGGACGGCTCCGCTGCCGGTGCGGATGATCGCCCGGGCCAGGCCGTCCTTGCCGACCGGTTCGGCGACCAGGGCGAACACCCCGTCCGCGAGGGTGACGGTGGCGTCGTAGCGCTCACCCATTCCGATCCGCACCGCCCGGGCGGTGAACGGGTTCACCGGGTAGCCGTCGGTGTGGGTCACGGTGAGGTCGTGACCGGCGAGGGCGACGTCGAAGATGGTGTCCGACCCGGCGTTGATGATCCGCAGCCGTACCTTCTGACCCGGTGTGGCGGCCAGCGTGTCCGGGTCGTTGGCCGGGCGGCCGTTGATCAGATATAGCGGGAAGCTGACGTCGCCGCCGTCGGCGCTCATCATCCCCCCGCCCATCCCGCCCATCATGGAGCCGTCTGCCCCGGCGGCTTGGAGGTCGGCGAGGATCTGTTCGGGGCTGGGCCCGACGCCGTCGGTCCAGTCGTCGAGGACCAGGACCCACTCGTGGTCGTAGCTCCCGGGCTCGGCGGGGTCGTCGATGATGAAGGGGGCGTACAGGCCGCGGTCCAGCTGCAGGCCGGTGTGCGGATGGAACCAGTGCGTTCCCGGGTCGGGGACGACGAAGTCGAACGCGAACGACCCACCGGGTGGGACCTCGGGGGTGGTCACCCCGGGAACCCCGTCCATGTCGTTGCGGATCGCGAGTCCGTGCCAGTGCACCGAAGTGGCCGCGGGCAGGTCGTTGGTGAACGCGACGGTGACCCGGTCCCCGGCGGTGGCCCGCAACCCGGTGCCGGGGACGGCGTCGCCGTACGCCCAGGTCGACACCACCATCCCACCCAGGTCGACATGCACTGGTCGGGCGGTGAGGGTGAAGTCGCGGACCGTGCCGGTGGTCGGGCGAGGACTAGGGAGGGGCCCAGCGGTCGTGGGGGAGGCCCCGCGCGAGCCGCCGAGGCCGCACGCTGACAGTCCCGCGGCTGCGCCCACGCCTAGCGCGCCGCCCAGGAGTTGGCGGCGGGAGAGCCTCAGCTCGGTCACAGTGGTCGGCCCCTCGGGTGGCGGCGGGCGCCAGATCGGCGTCCGCGTCGTCAGGTCCAGTCTGCGCGCCGACCGACTCAGGTATGCCTCAGTTTCTACGAAGATTGGATGAAGAAGCCCAGGTGGGCGGGGCCTTCATCGGATCTTCGTCAAGTCGCTCGGAGAACCACATCTGCAACCGTCACGATGATCGCAGGCAACGAGATGGTCGTGAGGTGATCATCGATGATGGGTTGGGCTGCCGGGGTCCTCGGCGGAGGGGGTGCCGTGCTGGTTGTTGGGTGCCTGGTGGGGATGGGACTGCTGATGTGGCTGCTGTTCCGGCTGACCGGGGATTCCGATGCGCGGGTCGGCGTGCAGCCGCGGCCTCGCCAAGTTCTGGACCAGTTGGTTGCCGAGGGGCTCATCGACGCGGAGGCCCAGGCCAGGGCGCGGTCCCGGATCGATGAACACCGGCCGGGGGTGCCCGGCTCGGGTAGCGTCGCCCCGTGACCAGTCAGCCGCCGACCGCGACCGTGCGGGTCCTGGTCGTCGATGACGAGGTGCCGCTGGCCGGGGTGGTGGCCTCCTACCTGGTGAGGGAGGGGTACACGGTCGAGCAGGCCCACGACGGGCCGGAAGCGGTGGCCGCCGCGCGTTCGAGTGACCCGGATCTGATCGTGCTGGACGTGATGCTGCCCGGGTTCGACGGGATCGAGGTCTGCCGGCAAGTACGGACGTTCACCGACGCGTACATCATCATGCTGACCGCCCGGGACGAGGAGATCGACAAGGTCGTGGCCCTGTCCACCGGGGCTGATGACTACCTGGTCAAGCCGTTCTCCCCACGGGAGCTGATCGCCCGGGTCAAGGCCATGCTGCGCCGCCCCCGCAGCCCCGCGGCGTCTGGTCCCGGTGGGGTCGAACCGGAACCGGCCCTGACGTTTGCCGACCTAGCGCTGGACCCAGTTGCCCGGGTCTTGCTGCAGGGCGGGGTCCCGGTGGAGCTGACTCGCACGGAGTTCGACCTGCTGCATGCCCTGATCGTGGCCCCGCGCGCGGTGCTGTCCCGCCGGCAGCTCACCGACGAGGTGTGGGGCTCGGACTGGTTCGGCGATGACCAGATCGTCGACGTGCACATCGGGCACCTGCGCCGCAAGCTCTCCGACGACGCGACCAGTCCCCGGTACGTGCGCACTGTCCGCGGCGTCGGCTACGGGATGGTCCTGGCCTGATGCGCCTGCCCCGCGGCCTGGTCGCTCGGTTGCTGCTCGCCCAGCTCGCGGTCGTCGGCGTGGCCGGGCTGGCCCTGATCGCGACCGCCGCCATCGTGGGGCCGCAACTGTTCACCGAGCACCTGCGGCACACCGGCGAAAGCTCGCCGACGGTCATCGCCCACGCGGAGGAGGCGTTCGCGTCCTCCTTCGCCATCGCCTTGGCCGTGTCGGCGGCGATGGCCCTGATCACCGCGGGCCTGGTGGCCCTGCTGGTGGTCCGCCGGATCGCGGGCAGCGTCACCGCCCTGGCTGATGCCGCGGATGCGATCGCCGACGGTGACTACGCGGTGGCCGTCCCCCAGGGCGGGTTCGGCACCGAGATGACCCGGCTGTCCAGCGCGTTCGCCCGCATGGCCCAGCGGCTGGCCGCCACGGAGACCGCCCGCACCGGGATGCTGGCTGACCTGTCCCACGAACTGCGCACCCCGCTGGCCACCCTCGAGGCCTACATCGACGGGATGGAGGACCACGTCGTGCCCGCCGAGCCCGCCTCGTACGCGGTGATGCGCGACCAGGTCGGCCGGTTGCGCAGGCTGGCCATCGACGTGCGCGAGGCCAGCGCCCTCGAGGAACACGCCCTGACCCTGCACCGGGTGCTGGTCGATCCCGGCGACCAGGTCCGCACCGCGGTGCAGTTCGCGCTACCCAGCTTCCAGGTCAAGGGCGTCGAGCTGACCGACGCGTCGGACGGGCCGGTGCCCCGGATCCGGGTCGATCCGGCCCGACTCCAACAGGTGCTGGGAAACCTGCTGACCAACGCCCTACGGCACACACCGCCTGGCGGGCATGTCGGGGTGGCAACCGCGGCCACCCGATCGCTGGTGGAGATCGCCGTCACGGACGACGGCGAGGGCATCCCCGCCGACCAGCTCGAGGATGTGTTCACCCGGTTCCACCGCATCGACCCGTCCCGCGCCAGTCACGACGGCAGCGGCAGCGGCCTGGGCCTGACCATCGCCCGCGGCATCATCGCCGGACACGGGGGCACCCTCACTGCGTCGAGCGACGGCCCCGGCACCGGAGCGACGTTCGCCATCAGGCTCCCCGCCGCAACCACCTGACCCGGCCCCAAGCCCACATCTCGGGACACCCGTGGGAGGAAGGGTTCTGGACAGTCGCGTCACCCGCGCGACAACATCGCCCCGGCCGCATCAGAGGTCCCTCCACAGGCCGTTCCGAGGTCTTGTCGGAATACCCATGGGGGGTATACGGTTGTATCGAAGTAGATACCCCGCTGGGGTATTGGATGCGAGGAGGGTCGAGATGGGACGCAACGGTTCGGCTGCGACGGTGACTCTTCAGGTTGGTGACCTGGGGTGGGCCTCATCGGACGTGGTGATCGACTCGGTGCTGGGCCGGCGTCCCGGTGTGCTGGAGGTGGCAGCCAATGCCCACTCCGGCACCGCCACGGTGACCTTCGACACGGCGGTCACATCCGTGCCCGAGCTGGCGGGGTGGGTCCGGGACTGCGGCTTCCACTGCGCCGGTCAGTCCGTGCCGGACCACGTGTGCGACCCGATGGCCGAACCGGAGGGTCACGCCGCCATGGACCACTCCAGCCGCGTGGGTGTGAATCACTCCAGGCATGTGGGCCACCAGGTCAGGGAGCACGGCAGTCACGGGGCAGCCCAGACGGCCACGGCCACCCCGCAGGAGGTGATGGGTCACGGCGGTCATCACGCAGGGATGTCGATGGACGACATGGTCATCGACATGCGCACCCGGTTCCTGGTCGCGGCGATCCTGTCGGTGCCGATCCTGCTGTACTCCCCGATCGGCCGCGAGGTCCTCGGGTTCACCGCCCCGGCCCCGTTCGGGTTGCGAGATGACGTGTTCGCGCTGCTGCTGAGCCTGCCGGTGATGACCTACTCGGCGTGGATCTTCTTCGACGGGGCCTACCGGGCGCTGCGCGCGCGGACCCTGGACATGATGGTCCTGGTCGCCGTGGGGGTGGGCGCCGGGTGGCTGTACTCCCTCGGGGTGACCCTGACCGGCGGCGGGGAGGTGTTCTACGAGGCCGCGACCGTGCTGGCCGCGTTCGTACTGCTCGGCCACTGGTTCGAGATGCGCGCCCGCGGTGGGGCCAACGATGCCATCCGCACGCTGCTCGAGCTCGCGCCACCGATGGCCGTGGTGCTGCGTGACGGCGCCGAGGTCGAGGTCCCCACCGCCCAGGTCCAGGTCGATGACCTGGTGCTGGTCCGGCCCGGGGCAAAGGTCCCGGTCGACGGGCTGGTCGAGTCCGGGGAGTCCGAGGTCGACGAGTCGATGGTCACCGGGGAGAGCCTGCCCGTGACCAAGTCACCGGGGTCGGCGGTGATCGGGGCGTCGGTGAACACCACCGGCACGTTGCGGGTCCGTGCCACCAAGGTGGGCGCGGACACCGCCCTGGCCCAGATCGTGGCCCTTGTCCAGGCTGCGCAGAACTCCAAGGCCCCCGGGCAGCGCCTGGCCGACCGGGCCGCGTTCTGGCTGGTGCTCGTGGCCCTGATCGGCGGGGCGCTGACCTTCGCCGCCTGGCTGGCTTCTGGCGCGAGTGCGCAGACCGCTCTGCTGTTCGCGATCACGGTCGTGGTGATCACCTGCCCCGACGCGTTGGGCCTGGCGACCCCGACCGCGATCATGGTCGGCACCGGGCTGGGCGCGCAACGGGGTGTGCTGTTCAAGAACGCCACCGCCCTGGAGAACTCCGCCCGGATCGACACCGTCGTGATGGACAAGACCGGCACCCTGACCAAGGGCGAGCCCGAGGTCACCGACGTCATCGTCGACGGCATCACCGAGGCCGAGCTGCTGTCCCTGGTGGCCGCTGTGGAACGGGAGTCCGAACACCCCCTGGCCGCCGCCGTGGTCCGCTACGCCGACTCCCACGGCGCCCATGTGTTGCCGGCCACCGGGTTCCGCAACGTCCCCGGCCGCGGTGCCAGTGCGCAGGTCGCCGGCCGTCGGGTCCTGGTCGGCACCACCAGGCTGATGGCCGACGAGTCCGTCGCCCTGGACGCGCTGGTCGGCCGCCGCGATGAGCTGGCTGCCTCCGGGCGCACCTCGGTTCTGGTCGCCGTCGACGGCCGCGCGGTCGCGGTGATCGCCCTGGCTGATGCGGCCCGTGAGACCGCCCCCGCGGCGGTCGCCGCACTGCACCAGGCCGAGGTTCAGGTGGTCATGCTCACCGGGGACAACCAGGCCACCGCCCAGCGCATCGCCGACCAGCTCGGCATCGACACCGTGATCGCCGAGGTCCTGCCCGGCGACAAGGCCGCCAAGGTCGCCGAGCTGCAGGCCGCCGGCCAGCGGGTGGCCATGGTCGGCGACGGGGTCAACGACGCCCCCGCCCTGGCCCAGGCCGACCTGGGCATCGCCATCGGCGCCGGCACCGACGTCGCGATCGAGACCGCCGACGTGGTCCTCATGCGCTCGGACCCCCTCGACGTCGCCGTGGCACTCACCGTAGGGCGGGGCACCCTGCGCAAGATGCGCCAGAACCTGGGCTGGGCGATCGGGTACAACGCCATCGCCCTGCCGATCGCCGCCGGGGTGTTCTACTCCGGGTTCGGGCTGATGCTGCGCCCGGAGATCGCGGCCCTGACCATGTCCGGGTCCAGCCTCATCGTCGCGGTCAACGCCCTGATGCTCAAACGCCTGCGGCTGCCCGAACAGCACGTCACCCCCGGGCCACCCGCCCCACCAGCCGGGAACCCGACGGAACCTGGGCGACCGTCGGCTGTGAGCCCACATCGTGGACATGGGAGCACCTGATGGACCGGCGGGATCTTCATGGCATCTTCATCGAATCTCAAGTGCGCCCACATCGGCGGCAGCTAGCGTCATTGGTGAGCCGGGCCCCCGTCCTCCCCCGTGCGGGGGTTCCGGCGACAACGTGCCGGTGACCTCAGCGTTACCCAAAGGAAGGCGGATCTCATGACGACGACGACATACACCGTGACCGGGATGACCTGCGGGCATTGCGTCGGCGCGGTGACCAAGGAACTGTCCGGGCTGCCCGGTGTCACCGAGGTTTCGATCGACCTGGTCCCCGATGGCGGCTCCACGGTGACCGTGTCCAGCGAGGAGCCGTTAGCTGAGGATGCCGTGCGGGCCGCGGTCGACGAGGCCGGCTACGAGCTGGCCGGAACAGCGCACGGATCATGACCGAGACCTCCCCGGCCGGGGGCAGCGCACTGGACCTGGTGATCGGGGGGATGACCTGCGCGTCGTGCGCGATGCGCATCGAGAAGAAGCTCAACCGCATGCCCGGAGTCAGGGCCACGGTCAACTACGCCACCGAGAAGGCGCACGTCGTGCTCCCCGAGGGCGTGGCGATCGAGGATGCCATCGCCACCGTCGAGGCCACCGGATACACCGCTCGGGTCCCGGACCCGCCCAGCGCGCCGAACATCTCGGGCGGCGACGCTGACCAGTCGGCTGACCCGGAGTTGGATTCGCTGCGCCAGCGGTTGGCCATCTCGACAGCGTTGACGGTTCCGGTGGTGGCGCTGGCGATGATCCCCGCGTTGCAGTTCGACTACTGGCAGTGGGCGTCGTTGACGTTGGCCGCCCCGGTGGTGGTGTGGGGGGCGTGGCCGTTCCACCGGGCGGCGGTGACCAACCTGCGCCACGGCGCGGCCACGATGGACACCCTGATCAGTGTGGGGGTCAGCGCGGCGTTCCTGTGGTCGTTGTGGGCGTTGTTCCTCGGTGGGGCCGGGATGCCGGGGATGACGATGACGTTCAGCCTGATGCCCGCCGCCGGCGACGACGTGCCGCACATCTACCTGGAGGTCGCCGCGGCGGTCACCGTGTTCATCCTGCTCGGCCGCTACTTGGAGGCCCGCGCCAAGCGCAGCTCCGGGGCCGCGCTGCGCGCGTTGCTGAACATGGGCGCCAAGGACGTGTCCGTGCTGCGCGGTGGGGTCGAGGTGCGCATCCCGATCACCGACCTGGCCGTGGGGGAGACGTTCGTGGTCCGCCCGGGGGAGAAGGTCGCCACCGACGGGGAGGTCCTCGAGGGCGCCTCCGCGGTGGACGCCTCCATGCTGACCGGGGAGCCGGTCCCGGTCGAGGTCGGCCCCGGTGACCCCGTGGTCGGGGCCACGATCAACGCCGGGGGGCGGCTGCTGGTCCGGGCCACCCGGGTCGGGGCCGACACCCAACTGGCGCAGATGGCCCGCCTGGTCGAAGAGGCCCAATCCGGGAAGGCCCCGGTGCAGCGGCTGGCCGACCGGGTGTCGGCGGTGTTCGTCCCGGTCGTGATCCTGCTGTCCCTGGCCACCCTGGCCGGGTGGCTGGTCACCGGGCACAGCGCGCAGGAGGCGTTCACCGCCGCCGTGGCCGTGCTGATCATCGCCTGCCCCTGCGCCCTGGGCCTGGCCACCCCGACCGCCCTGCTGGTCGGCACCGGCCGTGGCGCCCAGCTCGGCATCCTGATCCGCGGCCCGCAGGTCCTGGAGTCCACCCGCCGGGTGGACACCATCGTGCTGGACAAGACCGGCACCGTGACCACCGGGCGGATGCGCCTGGTCGACCTGACCCCCGCACCCGGGGTCGCGGGGAGCGAGGTACTGCGCCTGGCCGGAGCTTTGGAGGACGCCTCCGAGCACCCAGTCGGGCGTGCGATCGCCGCCGGCGCCCGCGAACAGCTCAACGAGGTTGAGCTCCCAGCGGTGGACGGGTTCGCCGCCACCCAGGGGCTGGGCGTGCACGGCGTCGTTGACGGGCACGCTGTCGTCGCGGGCCGGGCCGGGTGGCTGGCCGACCAGTGGGCCATTAGCCTGCCCGGCGAACTGACGGCGGCGATCGACCGGGCGCAGGCGGCGGGTCGCACCGCCGTGGCGGTCGGCTGGGATGGGCAAGCCCGCGGGGTCCTGGTGGTGGCCGACACCCTGAAGCCGACCAGCGCCCAGGCCATCGAGGAGTTGCGGTCCATCGGATTGCGCCCGGTGCTGCTCACCGGGGACAACGCCCGCGCGGCCGTGGCGGTGGCCGCCGAGGTGGGCATCCCCGCGATCGATGTGATCGCCGAGGTGCTGCCCGCCGGCAAGGTGGATGCGGTCGCAGCCCTGCAGCAGCAGGGACAGGTCGTGGCGATGGTCGGCGACGGGGTCAACGACGCCGCCGCCCTGGCCCAGGCCGACCTGGGCATCGCGATGGGCACCGGCACCGATGTGGCGATCGAGGCCGCGGACCTGACCCTGGTCCGCGGGGACCTACGCACCGCGGTCGACGCGATCCGGTTGTCCCGGTCCACCCTGCGCACGATCAAGGGCAACCTGTTCTGGGCGTTCGCCTACAACATCGCCGCGATCCCCCTGGCCATGGCCGGACTGCTCAACCCGCTGGTCGCCGGCGCGGCGATGGCGTTCTCGTCGGTGTTCGTGGTCACCAACAGCCTGCGCCTGCGCCGGTTCCA
>JBAVKQ010000225.1:0-3773 GCA_049688395.1 Candidatus Nanopelagicales bacterium | reverse complement strand
CCGCTGGCCAGGTCATCGAGCAGCTGTTGGGCCGAGCTGAGCGTGTCGGCCACCCACAGCTCCTCCTCGGTGCGGATGGCCAGTTGGCGGACCATGCGTCGCTGCGCGGCCTGCTCCTGGGCGCGCGCACCGGCCAGATCTCGGGTCTGGCGCGCCATCCGCTCCACGAACAGCGCGACCGCGCCGAGGATCGCCACGACGTAGACGCCGGCTTCGGCCGTCGCCGGCCCACACAACTCCCAGGTGTCGTGCCAGATCAGCGCCGCCCCCACATGCGTGGCACCCACGGTGGCGATCACCGCGGCCAGGGCCCCGGCCCGGGGCGCCAGCATCAGCACGATGGCCATCATCGGGAGCCTGGCGTCGAAGGCGGCCGACTCCCCGGCCAGCGAGGAGCAGTACGGATCGGCCACGATGATCGCCGCGCTGACCAGCACGTAGGTGGCGCAGGCGATCAGGACGTGGCTGGGCCCGACCCGCAGCCGCGCCCGCCCCCGCCCCAGGATGACCGCCCCGACCAGCACCGGGGCCAGCACGGCGGCCAGGGCGAACCAGGGGCGACCGTAGCCCGCCCAGCCGAGCACCACCAGGGCGCCGGCCAGCCCGGCCAGGAACGTGGCCATCATCAGCACGATCCCTGCGGTCGTCACCAGCAGGTCCGAGCCGAGGTCCAGATCCTCGTCCGGGTCGCGCTGCCATTCCAGGAGTACGACCGTGCCGACCCCGCCGGGCCCCGGACCGGTCACCGCGCCGCCGCCCACGCCGGCCATCCGCTCGGCGATGGACCGCGTGGTGCCGAAGCCGCTGGGCACGAACCCGATCCCGACTCCCTCATCGGCGATGAAGACCTGGATGTGATCCTGGTCGACCACGGTGAGCAGGCTGGCCCGGGTGACGCTGGAGTGCTTGGCGATGTTCGTCAACGCCTCGGTCGCGGCACCCGCGATCGCGACCAGCACCCGCACGGGGACCTGCTGACCCGGGGGGGACGTCGAGGGCGGCGCCACGATCGCCGGATCGAGGGTCAGGCCGAGCCTCGCGGCGTGCCGTTCCAGCCGGGCATGCACGTCGAGCAGGTCCGCGTGACCGGCCTCCGATCGCCAGGCCGAGAGCTGCTCGGAGTCCGAGCGGCACCGGGCGGCCACGACCTCGGGGTCCAGGTACTGGCCGTGGGCGGACACCGTCTCCAGGGTGTTCAGCGCGGTGTCGTGCAGGGAGCGCTCCACCTCGGCTGCGACCTGGGCCGTGGCCCGCACCGACTGCTCACGCATCAGGGCCTCGGCCCGGCGGTCCTCGGAGCGTTGCAGGCCCAGGGCGGCCCAGCGCAGGGCCATGATCGCCACCGCGACCGAGAAGCCGGCCGCGACCAGGCCCACGGCGGGCACCGCGCCGGTCAGGGGGGTGCGCAGCAGGGGGTCCGAGCGCTCGATCTGCAGCGGGACGAGCAGCGCGAAGCCGCCGAGCAGCGCAGCCGAGACACCGCCGATCACCGGACCGGCCCAGACGGTCAGGCTGGCCACGAAGAGCCCGGCGGTCAGCAGCTGCGCCGGGAGCAGGTCCGGCGCACCGATGGCCCCCCGCAGCACCTCCAACGAGATCAGGGCGCCCGCGGCCGCCACCGCCGAGAGCCATCCCGGCAGCCGCCGGTCCGTACCGTCCGGGCGCTTGCCACGCAGCATTCCCACACCCAGGGCGAAGATCGCCCAGACCAGGCAGATCAGGCCCGCGACGACCCCGACCGCGACCATCGCCTGGGGCGGACGCAGCACGGAGATGATCGCCTGGCCGAGCAGCATCAGGATGACCAGCCAGTGCACCAGGTGGGCCACCGAGTCTGCGGCCACGCTGGTGACGGTACGTCGCCGGGACCGGCGGGACTCCCGGACCGGCGGGGCCGCGAGCGACCGGGTCACAGTCACAGCTTTCACCTCGTCCACGGGCCGACGGTCACAGCGTGACCACGTCCACGGGCAGCGACGAGTCGGCGGGCAGGTCCAGGGCCGAGGCCGGCGCACCCCGGGCCACGAGCTGCGCACCCAGCGCGGCCACCATGGCGCCGTTGTCGGTGCACAGGCCCGGACGTGGGACCCGCAGCCGGATCCCCGCGGACTGCGCGCGCGCGGCGGCCAGGGCGCGCAACCTGGAGTTCGCGGCCACCCCACCGCCGATCTGCAGGTCGTGCACGCCGTGCTCGCGACACGCATCGATGGCCTTGCGGGTCAGCACATCGACGACCGCCTCCTGGAACGACGCGGCGACATCGGCCACCGGGACCGGCTCCCCGGCGGCCTCCCGGGCCTCCACCCATCTGGCCACCGCGGTCTTGAGCCCGGAGAACGAGAAGTCGAACCGGTGCCGGGCCAGGTCCTTGGGCGTGCTGAGACCGCGCGGGAACCGCACGAAGGCGCGATCGCCCTCCCCGGAGATCCGGTCGATGTGCGGGCCACCCGGGAAGGGCAGGCCCAGCACCCGGGCCACCTTGTCGAAGGCCTCCCCGGCCGCATCGTCGAGGGTCGACCCCAGCGGGCGGACATCGCCGGTGACATCGGCCACCAGCAGCAGCGACGAGTGCCCGCCGGAGACCAGCAGCGCCATCGTCGGCTCGGCCAGCGGCCCATGCTCGAGGACATCCACGGCCACGTGCGCGGCCAGGTGGTTCACGCCGTGCAGCGGAACACCGAGGCTCAGGGCCAGCGCCTTGGCCGCGGCCACCCCGACCAGCAACGCCCCGGCCAGGCCCGGACCAGCCGTCACCGCGACGGCGTCGATGTCGCCGACCCGGATGCCTGCCGTGGCGCACGCGGACTCCAGGGTCGGGCGCATCGCCTCCAGGTGCGCCCGGCTGGCGATCTCGGGGACGACCCCGGCGAACCTGGCGTGCTCGGCCACGCTGGAGGCGACCGCGTCGGCGAGCAGGGTCCGCCCGCGCACGATCCCGATCCCGGTCTCGTCGCATGAGGTCTCGATCCCCAGCACCACGGGTTCGTCAGCCATCACGCACCCCCGTGGACCCGGGGTCGGGCGGTCCGGCAAGGCGCAGGCTCATCAGCACGCCGTCGCGACCGCGGCCGTAGTAGTCCCGGCGCCGCCCGTCCACCACGAAGCCGAGGTGCTCGTAGAGGGCCAGTGCGCTGGCGTTGTCCGCACGGACCTCCAGGTGCAGCAAGCGCGCCCCGGCGGCCCCGGCCCGGGCGATCAGCGCACTCAGCAGCAGTCGGCCGGTGCCGCGGCCCTGCTCGTGGCCGGCCACCGCGATGGTCTGCACGTCCGCCTGCGGACCCACCTGGAAGATCCCGGCGTAGCCCACGATCCGGCCCCCGCGCCGGGCGACGGTGTACCAGCGCGATTCCGGCACCCTGGCCAGTTCGGACCAGAACTGTCCCGGGGTCCACGCGGTGTCCTCGAACAGGGACCGTTCCAGGGCCAGCACCTCGTCCAGATCCCACCAGCGCAGCGGGCCAAGGGTGAGGTCGTGGAGTGCGGTCGACCCGGGACCGGGCTCGAACGCGGGCACGTCCGCGGTCATACCGGCGTCACCCGCTTGCGCGTGCTGCTCGCGGTCGCGTCCGGGCGGCGCAGGTACATCGGGCTGACGTCGGCGGGTGCCCCGCTGGCGATGAGCTCGGCGGCGATCCGGGCCAGCACGGCCGGGTCCGGGTGCAGTGGCAGGCGGTGCTCGGGCAGGTCGTCGGGGTAGGCACGGGCGCCCGCCCCGAATGCCGGGCGGCTGCGCAGCTCGGCGGGGATGCCGCCGGCCGGACCGACCTCGGGGC
>JBAVKQ010000224.1:0-4348 GCA_049688395.1 Candidatus Nanopelagicales bacterium | reverse complement strand
GGTGCCACCCTCCAAGGCTGGAAAGCAGCCCTCGGCGAACTCGCCCTCGTCTACCCCGACCGCATCAACCGCTACCTGTAAACCAACCCAGACCAGCACTTCTTACACAGACAACTTGACAAGCCCCCCGGTCGTGATCCTGCCCACCCAGTTCGGCAACATCGATCTGGGCAAGGCCTCCAACGGGCTGTGCGGCGGGATGGTCTACGCCGTGCGTGACTACTGGGAAGCCCGCCAACCGATCCCCCCGGGAACCGCGACCCCGGACAGCGGTCCGTTGTTCGACTTCATCGTGCACCGGCTGATCGACAGCTTCGACATCCCCACCGGGGTCGCCAAGTACCTCGAGCTGATGAACCCGGCCCTGCCCGACCACGAGACCGACTTCAGCAAGGCCGGATTGGCGCCCCGGGGACGCGCGTGGCGGATGATCGTCGAGGAATGGCCGAATCGGATCAAGCCGGAGCTCGACGCGGGGCGGCCCTGCCCCCTGGGCCTGGTCTTGGTCACCTCGGCCAACGTGGGTGACCTGGGTAAGAACCATGTCGTGCTGGCCTACGGGTACGACCTCAAGGACGGGCGCCTCGTGCTGCACGTGTACAACCCGAACGCCCCGGGCAAGGACGACCTCACACTGGAGTTGAACCTCACCGACCCCGAGCACACCCAGATCATCACCCTGGGCGGCAACCGGGTCTACAGCTTCTTCCGCCCCCCGTACTCGTTCAAGGCGCCTCCGGGCTACGCCCCGAGCAGCACCCTGCGTGTCTCGCTGACCGCGACCTGCAACAAGCGGCTGGTCTGCGCCGAGGACGCCGGGACGAAACCCCTGATCGCCAACCGGGGCGCGGTCGGGCCCTGGGAGACCTTCGACGTGGTCGTCGCCGGGAGCAACCGGATCGCACTGAAATCCAAGGCCAACGCCAGGTACGTCCGCGCCGACCTCACCGGTCGGCTGCCCCTGATCGCCGACCAGGCCAACGTCACCCCCGCCACGACCTTCGAGATCAGCTACCGCCCCGGCAACGCGATCGCGCTCAAGGCCCTGGCCAACAACAAGTACGTGTGCGCCGAGGACGCCGGCGCCAAGCCCCTGATCGCCAACCGTGACGTGCCCGCCGAGTGGGAGACCTTCACCCTCAACCCCCTCCCCGCCTGACCCCGGGCTCGACCCAGCCCCGAGCGGGGTCGCTGCCGATACCCCCCGGGCCCATTGACCGGTCCGCAGCCCGATCCCTACCGTGTGCCCCACGGGGGTCCAGTCGTCCACGCGAATGGGCAGACCCGGCTCATCGAGGCCCCGCAACACGCTCCCCCGGCGCGCTGCGGGGCCTCCTGGCGCCGGTGCCAGAACGTGTCCTGGTCGGGTCCAACGACCCATCCGGCGGCCGGGCCAGCCGCCTACTCACGCTGCGGCGGTGTGGTCAGCGTTCGCAGACCAGACCGTCCTTGTCTCGGTCTTGGTGCCCGACTGCGTCACGGCCACACCAACCAGACCCGGGAACGACGCACCCTACAGGCCGTGGCCATCACGTTCTACCTACTCGCCGCGTTCATGACCATCGAGGGCACCCGAGCCCTGCTGACCTCGGAAACCCCCGAACAGAGCCCTGCTGTTCCAACTCACTGGCGCGACCTGGCTGGACCCCCTCGCCGGATTCATCATCGCCGCCTTCGCGATCCACGAAGGCCGCGAAGCCTGGGAAGGCGAACTCGCCAAGGAGGACGACTGAACCGCCAGCACACCCACCCGAACGACCAACCCGCGGTCCCGCGTCCCCCACACCGTGAACAAGCCCCCACCGAGCATGATGGTGACCTCCTGAAAGTGCCCAGCTCGCGGCGAAAGGACCCTGGTCCGTCGTCCGGCCCGTCGCGCGCCGCCGAAGTGTCGGATGGCCAGCACTCCCGTGGGATAGCACTCGATCAGCGTGCCTGAGGAGGCTGCCCGTTCACCAAGCGTGCACCGGCCTCCTGCGTGCACGGCGCCGGCGATGCTAGGGCAGGTCGAGCAGCATGGCCAGGGTCTCGCGGATTCGCAGCAGGTCGACGGGTCCGACGTTGCCGATCACGGTGGCGATGCGACCGGTGGAGACGGCACGGACATGCTGGCACTGGGCGGCTGAGGGCCGATCCAGCCCACTGGCACCCGGGTCGACGGTCACCTCGCTGCGGAAGCCACGCAGGGTCGAGGTCACCGGAACGACCTGGATGATGGTGGGCGCTTGGTCGAGCACCGCTTGGGCCGTGATGACGACGGCTGGTCGGGGGAAGCCTGCCTCTCGGCCCGTGGGTACCCCGAGGTCGAGCTCGACGAGGTCACCCGAGGTCAGCATCGAGCCACGCCGCCTCGTCCTCGCGCGGGTCGACAGACAGCTGGACGCCCATCGACGACTGGTCGTAGCGCCGCACCGCCAGCCGCACGGCCTCGCCGACGCTGACGTGCTCGTCGGCGGCGATGCGCTTGAGCGCAATGTGGGTGTCGGAATCGATCCGGACCGAGGTGCTTTGCATGCAGATCAGCATACGCCCCTGTAGGCACTTCCTGACAAGGCCGGAAGTGCCTTGGCGACCAGGATCGTAGCCCGGGTGCATGATGATCCCGTGGGGATGCGCCCCACGGGGACGGGGATGGCTATGGAGAGCGCCGACCAGTTTCACGATCGTGCTGGCAGGGCCGAGCGATTCACCCGACGGGCCGGTGCGCCCGAGTTCCGCACCTGATGTCCTTGGTGGCCCGCGGGGGCCGTGGATCTGACCGGAGCGGTCCGTTTTGTCCGTAGGGTGCTGGTGGGCCTCGCGGGGGTCTCGAGTTCCGCTGGAGCGCGGTGCGACTCCTTCCAACTGAGTTGCCTCCGTGGGGTCGGCCCGGTTGGGCTGTGGCTGTCTCTGTCCAGGAACGTGGAGCCGCTGATCGTAGGTGGACTTCTCTTGACCGGTGTCTGGGGTGTGCTGCTGACCGTGCCCGGGCTGTTCCATCGGGATCATCGAGAGGAGCTGTGAGGTGAAGGTGACGATGGGAGTCGACGTGGCATGCCGGGCTGACCACCAGGCCAGCCTGGCCGACGAGCGGGGTGAGTTCCTGTGGTCCGGGGTCCGGTTCCGCACTGCGATGGCCGACCTGAACACGCTGTGGGCGCGGGGTGGGAGGTGAGGCCGAACTGATCGGTGATTGCCACCAGATCGGGGTGCCCGCGGTCGATCGGGTGGGTAGTCGCCGTGGTGAGTAGGCAGCCGTCGAAGATGGCCCAGCACTCCCATTGCCGCCCGATGCGGGATTCGTAGCGGATGCCTCCGTATCCCGCCCCTGCGAGAAGGGTGAACTCCATACCGCGCCCCTTTGCCGGGACTGGCGCTGTCTTCAGGGACTCACCCTGAGTCCGGCTCAGGGTCAGCTCCGGGGGAGACTGGCACGACGAGCCGCACCGGCTCATCGACGCCGACGGTCCGGAAGCGTTCACCACCGTGCACCGACCGATCCGGAAGGGCCCGACCGTACTGATGGCCCCTCCAGATGGCCTCGCCCGCTGTCAGCGGGGTGTGCTCACTTGATCGACTCGAGCACCTTGTGGTATCCGATCTTGGCCTGCTCCCGGGCGTCGTGAGCGACCTCGGTGGCCCGGCCCGGAACCTGCGCCAGGGTGTCGGTCGCCGTGTCGAGGAACTTCTCGGCATCGGAACGGACCTCATCGAGGAACGTCTCGGTGTCGGCCTGCAGCTCCTCGATGAGCTTCTCGGTGTCCTCGCGCAACGCGCCGACGGTCGCCGGGATCTCGATCCTGGCCAGCATGTCGCGCAGCGCGTCCACGAGCTTCTCGGCGTTGGAACGCACCTGGTCGACGAACCTCTCGGCGTCCCCCCGGACCTCGTCGACGGTCGGGACCGCGACCTTGCCGACCAACTCGCGCAACTGCTCCACGGTCGGCACGTGCAGGCCCTCGGGCACCTCCTCCACGGCCGGGGCCACCTTCTTGGCTGGGGCAGTCCGGGCGGTGGTGGCCTTCTTCGCCGCGCGCTTCGCTGGTGCCGTCTTCTTCGCCGCGGGCTTGCGCGCGGTCGTGGTGGCCTTCTTCGCGGAGACCTTCGTCTCCTCGACCATCCCGGTCACGTTCTCAGCAGTGGTGTTCTCATTCATGGGTCAGTCCTCTTCCTTGTTCTCGTTGGTTGCCGGGTGTTGGGCGCCTTGCTGGGTGAGGATGTCGGCGTCACGCTGGTTGCGGTTGTGGGGGTTGGCCGAAGGCCCCGTCCCGGGTTCGGGGCGGGGCCTTGGTGGTTGTGCTGGCGGTGTGATGGGTGTCATGGCGCCCGGGCTGGGGTGGACTACTCGGCGGTGACTTCGGTGACGGCG
>JBAVKQ010000223.1:0-11098 GCA_049688395.1 Candidatus Nanopelagicales bacterium | reverse complement strand
GCCGCGACTCGCGCCGGGTCGAAGGCCGGGTCGAGGACCGGGTCCGTGGCCGCGTCAGGTGCCCCGGGCAGCAGCGTGGCAACGCTCATCGCCACACCTCCCGGACCCGCGCGGTCGCGGTGGACACCCGCGCGTCGATGACGCCGCTGTCCAGCTCGGCGATCGCATCCCCCCGGGACAGGGAGGTGTCGGCCACCACCCTGGTGCCCGCCGGGCACAGCTCCAGCGTCTCGGCACAGATGTCGTCCGGGTGCATGCGCAGCGTGACCACCGGGTCCTCGGGGACCAGGGCCAGCGCGCGGCGCACCGCGTCGGTGCCCGGGCTGCTGGCCAGTTCCAGCTCCCGGCCGAGGATCTCCTCCACGAGCCGGAAGGCCAGCGCGGTCACCTGCGTCTCCAGGCCGGCGCAGACCTGGGCCGTGGCCTGGTGGAGCCGCTCGGCGGCCGTCTCGAGGGCACGCACCGCGCTCTGGTGGCCCTGCGTGCGCTGGGCCTCCTCGGCGGCCAGCCGTTGGGAGCAGGCGGCCTCCTCCTCGCGGGCCCGGTCCTCGGCGGCCCGGCGACCCTGTGCCCAGCCCTGGGCGTACCCCAGCGCCGAGCCGGCCGCCTTGGCCTGGTCGGCCAGCCCGGTCAGCACCGCATCCGACGCGGCGTCGGACCGGATCGTGCCGTAGGCCGTCCGGGTCCAGGACCCGGTGCTGATCTCCAACTGCGGGGCCGGGATCACCGGCAGGGCGCTGTCGAGTGCGAGCGCTGCTGTGTCATACGACGAACTCGTCATCGCCACCCCTCCGTACGACGATCTGGCCCTGCTCCTCGAGCTGGCGGATGACTGCGATGACCTTCTGCCGAGCTTCCTCGACCTGGCGCAGGCGCACGGCGCCCAGGACCTCGACCTCGTCCAGCAGGTTCGCCGACGCACCCTCGGACAGGTTGCTGGTGACCTTGTCGCGGACCGCGTCCGGCACACCCTTGAGGGCCACTGCCAGGTCGCCGGCGTCCACCTGGCGCATCACCAGCTGGATGGACCTGTCCTCCAGGTCCACGATGTCCTCGAACAGGAACAACCGGCTGCGCACCTCGTTGGCCAGGTCCGCATCGAGGTCCTGCAGGCCGGCCAGCATCTCGTGCTCCCGGTTGCGCCCGGACCTGTTGATGATGCTGACCAGGGCATCGACGCCGCCCACGGGCGAGGTCTGCGCGGGGGTCAGCATGGACGACAGCCGCCGCTTGAGCGGGCCCTCGACGGCGCGGATGAGGTGGGCGGTGGTCTGGTCCATCACCGCGATGCGGTGGGCGACCCCGGTCTGCAGCGCCGGGTCCAGTCGCTCCAGGACGGGGGAGGCCTTCTCGGGGGGCAGGTGCGCCAGGACCAGGGCGATCACCTGCGGGTGCTCGTCGCAGATGTAGGAGGTCAGCTGCTCGGGGTCGGCGCGGTGCAGGAAGGTGAAGGGCGCCTCCAGCGACGAGGTGCTCATCCGCTCGATCAGCACCGTCGCCCGCGCGTCTCCCAGGGTCTCCTCGAGCAGGTGCCGGGCGAAGTTGATGCCCCCGGCGCCGGATCGGGACCGGGCGCTGGCCAACTCCTGGAACTCGGTGAGTGCGGCTCCGGCCTCCGCCGTGCCGATGGTCTCCAGCCGGGCGATCTCGGTGCCGATGGCCTCCACCTCGGCCTCGGACATGTGGCTGAGCACCGAGGCGGCCCCGTCGTGGCCGAGCTGGATGAGCACGATGGCGGCCTTGCGGGCGCTCGGGTTCAGGGTGTAGGTCGTGGCCAGTGCGTGGCTCATGGCTTGCCCGCCAGCCAGCCACTGAGCACGGCCGCCACTTCCTCGGGGCGATGCCCGACCAGGCCGGCCGCATCGCCCAGCGCTGCGGCCTCAGCCCGCTCCGAGGAGCGCAGGGCGGCCATGGCCGGGGACTCGGCCCCGGCGGGCAGCGGTACGCCCGGCGTGTCCTCGCGCAACTGCTCGACCCAGGTCAGCGAGTTCTCCAGCTCGCCGACCTGACCACGCCGTCGGGAGCGCACCCAGGCTGCCAGGGCCAGGCCCAGGGCCAGCACGACCAGGAGTCCGGTGCGCAGCATGCTCATCATCTTGGCGCTGCCCTCCTCGGCGGCGGCTGCCGCCAGCTTCTCGGCGTTGGCCTCCTCGACGCTGCGGTCGAAGGGCATCGCCGACACCTGCACGGTGTCGCCGCGTTGCGCGTCGATGCCCAGGGCGGATGCGACGAGGGTTTCGACCTCCATGGAGTTGACCCCGTTGGGGGCCGCGGAGTCCAGCACGACTCCCACGTGCAGTGACTCCACCCCGCCGGGAGCAGCCTCGCGCTCCTCCACCGTGGTGTTCATGACGTTGTCCGACGTACTGCTCTTCTTGCTGTATTCGTTGGCGCCGGCCGTGTCCGCGGTGTCTGCCTGCCCCTGGATCTGGGCGTCCGGGCTCACGACCCCACCGGCCCCGGCGTCGGGTCCGGTGTAGGTCTCGCTGATCTCGGCCGAGGCCAGGGTCATCGGGTCGTCGAAGTACCGGGTCGTCTTGGTGACCAGCTTGTCGAAGCTGAGGTTGGCCGTCACCTGGGCCGTCGAGTTGCCCGCGCCCAGGACCCGGTCGAGCAGGGCCTGCAGCTGGACCCGCATCCGGTTCTGGAAGTCGGCGACCTGCTGGTCGTTGGCGGTGGCCGAGGCTGTGCTCGAACCCTGGGATCCCGAGCCGGGCGCCGAGAGCATCGCGCCGGTCGAGTCGGCCAGCGTGACCTGGTCCGGGGACAGCCCGTCGATGCTCGAGGCGACCAGGTGCACGACGGCCTGGACCTGGCTCGGGCCCATCGTCGAACCGGGCCGGGTCGCCACGAGCACGGAGGCCGTGGTGGGGTCCTGCTGGTCGGTGAAGAGCTGCTTGGCCGGCATCGCCAGGTGCACGACGGCGGTCTGCACGCCGTCGATGCCCTCGATGGTCCGGGCGAGCTCGCCCTCCATGGCGCGCTTGAAGTCCGTCTGCTCCTTGAACTGCGAGGTGGACAGGTCCTGGTTGTCCAGGATCGAGTAGCCGTCGCTGGTGTCGCTGGGCAGGCCCTCCCCGCTCAGGGCGATGCGGGTCTGGTAGAGCGAGTCGTGCGGGACCATGACCGTGGCGCCCCCGTCCTTGAGCTCGTAGGGGACCCCGCGGGTGTCGAGCTCGTCGACGACGGCCGAGGCGTCCTTGGGCGCCAGCCCGCTGAACAGCGGCGTGTAGCTCGGCGTGGCTGCCCACTGGAAGACCACGAAGCCGGCCAGCAGGAGGGCCGCGGTGCCGATGATGGCGACCGTCTTCTGCCCTGTGGTGAACGCACCGAACACCCGCTGGGCCCGGGTCAGTGTGCGCGTGATGTCCTGACGCATCAGACCTGCATCCTCATGATCTCGTGGAACGCCTCGACGGCCTTGTTCCGCACGGCCACGGTGAGCTGCGTGGCGACCGAGGCCTCGGTGGCCGCCAGCGTGTAGTCGTGCAGGTTGGCCAGGTCACCGGTGGCGGCGCGGACGGCCAGCTGGTCGGCCGACTGGTGCAGTCCCTGGAGCTGCTCGATGCCGTTGGCGAGCAGGTCCGAGAAACCCGCTCCCTCGGCCGGTTTCGTGGTGAGGGTGGGGGCGACGGTCGGTGTGAAGCCGACCGCCCCGACGCCCGTCGCGCCCATGCCGGCCGCCCCGATGGCCGCGATGCTCATGACCGCCGCCCGATCTGCAGGGCGCTGGCGTAGGTGTCCTGGGCGGTCTTGGTCACCGAGACCGCGGCCTGGAAGCCCCGCTGGGCCACGACGAGCTCGGTGAGCTGGGCGCCCAGGTCGGCGTCGGGCATCCGGACGTTGCCGTCGGCGTCGGCCAGCGGGTGACTCGGGTTCTGCACGAGTCGACCGGCCGGGTCGCTGAGCTCCAGGCCCCGGACCGAGACGCCGCCGTCGGCGCGGGCGTCGGCCACGACCAGCTGTGCCTGGAAGGCTGTCTGGTCGGTGCGGCGCACGGTGTTGACGTTGGCGATGTTGTGCGACAGGGCGTCGAGCCAGGTCTGGTGCATCCCCATGCTCGAGCCGGCGATGCGCAGCGAGTCGAAGGCCGCCATCAGAACGCACCGCCCGCGACCCGGAGCATCTCGTAGCGGTCACCGGAGGCCCGGGCCAGCAGCTGGTACTGGAACACCGACTGCAGCTGCGCCATGGTCTGTGCGCCGAGGTCGACGTTGTTGCCGTTGATGCCGGCGGGGTCACTGGTGGTCGAGGTCGTCGCGGCCGGGGCCCCCGAGGTCAGGGTGCCCGCGCCGAGGGCGGCCCGCAGCGAGTCCTCGAACTCCACCGACCGGGCGCGGAACCCGGGGGTGTCGACGTTGGCGATGTTGTCGGCGATGACGCGCTGGCGCAGCGACAGCCCGTCGAGGGCGGAGTGCAGCGTCATGGCGACGCCGTCGGTTGCGAAGATGGACACGCCTGGGCCTCCTGGTACATGAAGCACGTTGGCCGGTCCGTCGGCGTGGTGAGCTATCCCTGCTCGCAGAGTTCATCGGCAACTCGGTGGGCTGAGTTGAGCGTTTCTTGCAGGTCAGGCGGAGATGTCGAGATAGACGGGGATCTCGGGGGCCATGGTGCTCTCCCGGATGACGCGGGCGAGGTCGTTGTGCCGCTGGGTGCGCAGGGCGCGCTCGGCCAGGGATCGGGCCACGGCCAGTTGTCGTTCGTGGACCAGTCGGGCGCGGGGGAGCAGGTCGTCGGGCAGCACCCCGCGGGCCTGCGGCGCCCAGGGTGGCTGCGCCGGGGTGTCCGGGCCCGCCGGGTCGTTGGCACGCAGCAGGCTCTCGGCCTGCTCCAGGGTGAGTTCCAGCCGGTCGAGCTCGGCGACCCACGTGTCGTGCCAGTCGGACATGTCAGCTCGCCCGGGTCATCCCCAGCGCTGCCTGGCGCCAGGTGTCGGCCAGCTCCGAGGCCACGTTCAGGCAGGATTGCGTGAGCTCCGGGTCGCGGGTGGTGTTGGCGCGGACCAGTGCGACGAACAGCCAGTCGTAGAGCGCGGCCAGGTTCGGCGCGCCGTCCCAGGCCTCCGTGTCCAGGCTCGAGCGCAGCTCGGCGACGATGTCCTGGGCATGCAGCAGCTGGAGGCGGGCGGTGGCGTGGTCGCCGCCCAGCTGCGCCTCGTGCGCACGTTGGACGTCGATGGCCAGGCGGTCGCAGAGCATGATGAGCAGGCGGGCCGGGCTCGCGGTGGCGACGGTGTTCGCCAGGTACGCGGCGCGAGGGTCATGGATCATGGAGGTCACCCTTCATCTAGCTGGAGCTCAGCGAGTCGATCTGGCTGGTCAGCCAGGCGGACTGGGACTGGATCGTGGACAGCGCGGTCTCCAGGGCCGCGAACTGCCGGGTCAGCGTGTTCCGGCGCAGTTCCAGGCGGATGTCCCACGAGTCGACGCTGTCCTGCAGCCGGCCGATCTGGGTGTTGCGGCCGCTGATGGCGGTGGTCAGCGTGCCGTCGATCGAGTCGCTGGCGCCCTCGGCCACCGCTTGGATCCGCGCGGCGAACCCGTCGGCGCCGTTGATGACGGCCACTGCGCTGGGGTCGGCGGCATAGGCATCGGTGAACTGCGCCTCGTCGAAGGTGAGCTGGCCGGACCGGTCCAACTGGATGCCCCATTGGGCAAGGGAGGTACCGTCGGTGGGGAACACGGCACTGGTGAGGGCCGAGCGCAGGGACGTGAGACTGGTATCACCGGCCAGTGCGGACTTCGCGCCGCTCCCCGACTTGGTGGCGGTGGCCAGGTCATTGAGTGCGGTGTTGACCGCCTTGACGAAGGTGCGCACCGATTCGACCGCCGAGCCGGCGTCGGTGGCCACCGACAGGTCGACGGCGGTGCCCGGCGGCGTGGCCGCCGAGAGGGTGATGTCGACTCCGGGCAGCACCCCTGAGAACGTGTTGGTACTCGAGTGGACGGTGTCGGTGCCGACGGTCAGTGCCGCGTCCTGGCCCGCCCGCACCGTGGCCCCGCCCAGCAGGGCGGAGCCGTCGAGGGCAGTGAGGGCGAAGCTCGAGGCGGCGCCGGTGGTCGCCGACTCGACGATCAGGCGGTAGGTGCCGTCATCCAGGCGCAGCGTCGAGGCGCGCACGTTCGTGCCCGAGGCGTTGAGTGCGGAGAGCAGGCCGTCCAGGGTGCCGTCGCCGGTGTCGAGGTCGGTCTGCGTGCCGTCGGCCGAGGTCAGGCGCACGACCGTGGAGGCGCCGGTGACCAGATCGGTGCGCGCGGCGGTGGCGGTGAACGCCATCCGATGCGCCAGCGCCACCGAGTCGACCACGACGGACAGGGCGCCGGCCGTGGCGCCGGCCTGGGGCAGGGCGGTGACGTGCGTGCTGCTGCTGGTCGCGGTCATCGGGGTCAGCGCCCCGGGCTTGGTCAGGTTCGCCGATGTGCCCGCCAGGGACGCCATCATGGCGTTGAGCTTCTGCAGCGTGCTGACCGTCGTCTGCTCGGAGGTGACCCGCGACTTGAGGCGGGTCTGCGACCCAGCCTCGACCGCCATGAGCTGGTCGATGATGCTCGCGGTGTCCAGCCCACTGGCCAGTCCGCTCACGCTCGCAAAAGCCATGGGGTCCTCCGGGCGGTCGGGGCACAGATGTTCGTGGGGATGTGGGGGGTCGGGCACCCCGGCGCCCGGGCGTGGATGCGAGGAGAACTCGATCCACCCCCGGGCGCCGGGATCATGCGGAGCCGATGCCTGGCCGGCTCAGGTGTTGCCCGAGGATCACCGCAGCAGGCTCAGCACGCTCTGCGGTGCAGCGTTGGCCTGGGCCAGCATCGCCGTGCCGGCCTGGGACAGGATCTGCGCTCGGGTGAACGAGACCATCTCCGAGGCCATGTCGGTGTCGCGGATCCGGCTCTCGGCAGCCGACAGGTTCTCGATCGCCACGTTCACGTTGTTGATCGTGTGCTCGAACCGGTTCTGCGTGGCACCGAGCATCGCCCGTCCGTCAGAGATGAGGCCAATCTGGGTGTCGATCACGGCGATGGCCGCCTGTGCATTGGTGTGCGAGTCGAAGGTGACCGCTCCGACAGCCGTGGCCACGGCGCTCACGTCCGCGTCGGCCAAGTTGACCGCGATGGCGCTGTTCGCGTCTGAGCCTGAACCCACCTGGAAGGTCAACGTGGGTGCACCGGTGAGCAGCGCGGTGCCGTTGAAGTTCGTCGAGGCGGCGATCCGACCAAGCTCCGAGGTGAGCTCCGTCGCCTCAGCCGTGATGTTCAAACGGGCCGCCGCACTGTTGCTGTCGTTGCCGGCCTGGACCGCCAGATCGCGCATGCGCTGCAGGATCGAGTGGACCTCAGTGAGGGCGCCTTCAGCGGTCTGCACGACCGAGATGCCGTCCTGGGCGTTGCGGACGGCGACCTTGAGTCCGCCGACCTGCGAGCGCAGGCCTTCGGAGATCGCCAGGCCGGCAGCGTCGTCGGCTGCGCGGTTGATGCGGAAACCACTGGACAACTTCTCCAGGGACTTCGACATCTGCCCCTGGGTCACGGACAGGTTGCGGTAGGTGTTGAATGCGTCGATGTTCTGGTTGATGCGAAGACTCATGATATTTCCCTCCTGGATTCTGAGTCACGGGCGGCGTCCGTCCTTGGGCCCCGCTGGTTGTTCTATCGGCCGGTGCCGGATCGACTTGAGCGATTCGACGAGTTCAGGCGATTGCGTTCAGACTGCTCGAGGTGGCCAGGCGCGAGGTCACGGTTCGGCGCGCCTCGACGGCGGCGAAGTAGGCGTTGCGGCGGCGGGCCGCGGCACCGGCGGGGCGGGCTGCGGGGGCGACCAGGCCGGGGTCCAGGGCACTGTTCATCGCGTCGCGGATCAAGGCCAGTGCCTCGGCGCGCATCTGGGACACCCGCGACTCGGTGACCTCGAGGTCGGCGGCGATGTCGAGCATCGGTCGTGCGGCGAAGTAGTAGTCCTGGATCACGGTGCGCAGCCGTTCGGGCAGCTCGGCGATGGCATCGACCAAGTAGCCCAGCTGTTCGCGCTTCTCCACGACGTCCTGCGGGCTGGGCAGCGACGAGGCGAGGATGTCCTCGATCGGGGTCTCACCGAAGCCGTCGAGGGCCAGGACGCTGGCCCGGGCCACGTCGCTGTTGTTCGCGGCGACCGCGTCCAGTGGGATCCCGAGCGCGGCGGCGACCTCCTTGTCGGTGGCCGAACGGCCCAGGGCAGTGGCCAGGCTGGTCCGGGCCTGCTCCACCTGACGGGAGCGCCGCCGGACCGACCGGCTGGCCCAGTCGATGCCGCGGAGCTCGTCGAGGATGGCGCCGCGGATCCGGGAGCTCGCATACGCGGTGAACGCCACGCCCCGGTCGGGGTCGTAGGACCGCGCGGACTGGACGAGGGCCAAGAGCCCGGCGGACGTGAGCTCGTCACGGCTGACGTGGCTCGGCAGGCGACCCATCGTCTCGCGCACGATGTGCCCGACCACCGGGATGTGGTCCACGATGAGCTGGTCGCGCGCCGGGTCGCTCGGCTCGGCGGTCGCACCCCTCGACGGGCGGATCTCCAGTGCAGGGGTCGCGCTCATGGGTCTCCTCAGGTGCTGCGCCTCGCAGGCGTCTCCTCTGAGTCCTTCGGATGCGCTCGCCGGGCACTTGAGGTTCGGTGCCCGTCGGACGCGCGACCCCGTGGCCGGCTGCTGCGGCCGTGGGGTCGGTGACTGCCTCGGTGACTGCCTCGGCCACGGTCACCGCGTCCTCGTTCGAGTGAACTTCGGCGATCGACTCAAGGCGGGCCGCCACCATGGCCGTTGAACCCAGTAGCTGCCCTCAGCGGTTCCCGAGGTAGGGAGAACTCGTATGTTCGTTCGCGGCGTGGTCGTGGCCCTGATGGTGACCGGGTTGGCGGCCCCAGCGGTCGCCGCTGCTCCCGCCCCGGGGAGCCACGCAAGCCCGTTGGCGGCGAGCCAGGCGGCGATCACGTGGTCGGCGGTGCCGGCTGCGCGGGCCAAGCCACGCGCATCCCTGCGGGTCAGCGCGGTCGTGGTGGCATCGGGCAAGGTGCGGGTCAGTGTCACCACCAACGCCAAGAGGGTGACGCTGACCTACCGCACGGCAAAGAGCAAGAAGCGCTCGGCGACGATCGAGGTGCGCAAGGGCCCGGGGGTCAAGAAGCTGGCCACGGGGTCGAAGAGGATCCACGCCCAGGCGAAGGCCACCTCGAAGTTGCGGACGAGCGTGCGAATCCGCGTGATCCCATCGCCGCCCGCCCCGCCGAGGCCCACGCCCAAGCCCACGCCGACGCCGTCCAGCACGCCCACCCCGAGGCCGACGCTGTCCAGCACGCCCACGCCCAACCCGACGCCGAACCCGTCCAGTACGCCCACTCCCACGGCCTCGACCACGCCCACGCCCACGGCCACGCCCAAGCCCACCGCGTCGGGCACACCGACGCCGACTCCTACGACGTCCAGTACGCCGACACCCTCGGTCACGCCCACCCTGCCCGCCGAACAGGTCACCGCGGCCGAGGCCGAGGTCCTCACCTTGGTCAATGGCGCGCGGGCCGTGGCCAGGAGCTGCGGAACCACCAACTACGCGGCCGCGCCGGCGTTGACAATGAACCCGCTGCTGGTCCGGTCCGCCCGGGGGCACAGCCAGGACATGGCCACGAACGGGTACTTCTCGCACACGGGACTCGACGGATCGCTGCCCTGGGACCGGATGAGGGCGGTCGGCTACGAGTGGAGGGCGGCCGGCGAGAACATCGCGGCGGGCCAGCCCACCGCGCAGGCCGTCGTCACTGCGTGGCTGAACAGCCCGGGTCATTGCGCGAACATCATGAGCGACCGGTTCACGGAGATCGGCGTGGGCTACGTCTACTCCAAGCCGTCGGCCTACGGGCACTACTGGACCCAGAACCTCGGTCGGCGATGACAACCGCAGGACGGGGTTAGCCTACCGACATGGACAGCGCTGGTACCTCCGCCCCGGGCTGGTACCCCGACCCGGCCGGCCTCGGCCAGATGCGTCAGTGGGACGGGTCGGTGTGGACCGACAACGTGCAGTCGGCGGTCAGTGGGCAGCAGGACCTGGAGGTGGGCGCCGGCCCGGCGCAGTACTGGGGTCCCCCGATCCTGGTGGTCACGACCGAGACGATCCCCGGGTTCCGGATCGTGGCCGTCCACGGCGAGGTGTTCGGGATCACGGTGCGCGCCCGCAACGCCTTCGCGAACTGGGGGGCCTCAGTGCGGACCGCCTTCGGGGGAGAGGTCAAGGGAATCACGAAACTGCTCATCGACTCGCGAGCGGAGGCGGTCGATCGGCTGCGCTTCGCGGCGCTGCAGGTCGGCGGAAACGCCGTGGTCACGATGCGGTTCGACACCGGGGGCATTGCGACCATCATGAACGAGGTCGTGGCGTACGGGACGGCTGTGACGGTGCAGCGAATCGACGACTGAACCCTGGGCATGCCCCCGGGCGCTGCGCGACGGAGCAGTCCGTCCGGCGCAGCTCAGCTCAGCTGGCTGCCAGCAGGGTCGACGGCGCCGAGGCGGTGCTGCTGCCGGTGGACTTCAACACGGCATCGAGCACCCGGAACGCGGTGGCCATGTCGACCGGGCCAGGGCCCGTGACGTAGTTCCCGCTGCTGTCAGTGACGTAGAACCGCCGGGTGGTGGCGACCGCAGTCATGTAGATATCCCCTGCGTCCGTCGATTCGATGACCCGCTCGCTGCTGAACATCCTTGCACCTCCTGCTCGAGCCGCACCCATAGCCTGGGTGGCCCTGAGGGGTCCACCTCGACGATGGAGCGGTAGCCGCGCACCCTGTGCGCAGGGTGCCAGCACAGTCATCGACACGTCCCAGCACGTCGTGAAGCCGTCCTCGCCGCGATCACCCGATCAGCGGGGTGGGGTCGAGGATTGTCGGTGCCGGCCCAGTGTTGGGCGCCTTGCTGGGTGAGGATGTCGGCGTCACGCTGGTTGCGGATGTGGGGGTTGGCCGAAGGCCCCGTCCCGGGTTCGGGGCGGGGCCTTGGTGGTTGTGCTGGCGGTGTGATGGGTGTCATGGCGCCCGGGCTGGGGTGGACTACTCGGCGGTGACTTCGGTGACGGCG
>JBAVKQ010000222.1:0-9042 GCA_049688395.1 Candidatus Nanopelagicales bacterium | reverse complement strand
CTCGAGCAGCACGGTGCGCCGGGGGGTGGCATGCGCGGCGGCCACCTCCGCCAGCTCGCTGGACACCAGCGCCCGCAACGCGGCGTCGTCGGACAGCAGGCGATCCAGTTCGGCGATCGTGCGCGCGAGGTCGTCGCGCTCGGACTCCAGCTCGATCCGGCTGAACTTGGTCAACCGGCGCAGCGGCATCTCCAGGATGTAGTTGGCCTGGATCTCGGACAGGTCGAACACGCTGATCAGCCGTTCCCGGGCCTGGGCGGTGTCGTCGCTGGAGCGGATCACCGCGATCACCTCGTCGATGTCCAGGATCGCGACCAGCAGGCCATCGACCAGGTGCATCCGGTCGGCGGCCTTGCGACGACGGAACGCGCTGCGCCGGCGCACCACCTCGAGGCGGTGGGCCAGGTAGACCTCGAGCAGGGCCCGCAGGCCCAGGGTCTGCGGCTGGCCCGCCACCAACGTCACATTGTTGATCCCGAAGGACTCCTCCAGCGGGGTCAGCCGGTAGAGCTGGTCGAGCACCGCGTCGGGCACGAACCCGCTCTTGAGCTCGATGACCAGGTGCAGGCCCTTCTCGCCGTCGGTCAGGTCGATGACGTCGGCGATCCCGGAGATCTTCTTCGCGTTGTGCAACTCGCGGATCTTCTCGATGACCTTCTCCGGGCCGACGTTCCACGGCAGCTCGGTGATGATCAGCCCGGAGCGGCGCGGGGTGATCTGCTCGACGCGGGCGGTGGCCCGCATCCGGAACGTGCCGCGGCCGGTCAGGTAGGCGTCGCGCACCCCGTCCAGGCCGACGATCCGCCCACCGGTCGGCAGGTCCGGGCCGGGCACGAAGCGCATCAGCTCGTCGGTGTCGGCCTGCGGATGGGCCAGCAGGTGCCGGGCGGCGGCGATCACCTCGCCGAGGTTGTGCGGGGCCATGTTGGTGGCCATGCCCACCGCGATCCCCGACGCCCCGTTGACCAGCAGGTTCGGGTAGGCCGCCGGCAGCACGACCGGCTCGAGCTCGCGGCCGTCGTAGTTCGCCGCGTAGTCCACGACCTCCTCGTCGAGGCCGGCCACCAGCGGCACCGCGGCCGGGTCCATCCGGCACTCGGTGTACCGGTAGGCCGCGGGCCCGTCGTCCAGGGAGCCGAAGTTGCCGTGCCCGTCGACCAGCGGCAGGCGCAGCGAGAACGACTGCGCCATGCGCACCAGCGCGTCGTAGATCGCTGCGTCACCGTGCGGGTGCAGCTTGCCCATCACCTCGCCGACCACCCGGGCGCTCTTCACGTGCCCACGATCGGGGCGCAGGCCCATCTCGTTCATCGTGTACAGGATCCGGCGCTGGACCGGCTTGAGGCCGTCGCGGGCGTCGGGCAGTGCCCGGGAGTAGATCACCGAGTAGGCGTACTCGAGGAACGATCCCTGCATCTCGGTCGTGACATCGATGTCGACGATCTGGTCGGCGACGGGCTCGCGGGGCGGCGGGGTACGGCGGGCCATGGTGCTCCTCGAAGGTCCTGGGTGCCTGGCAGGCCCACATTGTCACCGACAGCGGCCCGGACTGGGTCGACCGACGTGCCGCGGGCGGCCTAGTGTGTCCCTCGTGGCAGCTGAGTACCCGGCCCATTGGGAGGCCGATGTCGTGCTCAGGGACGGCAGGACGTGCCACCTGCGCCCGATCCGGCCCGACGACGACCAGCGGCTCGCCTCGTTCCACTCGCGGCTGTCGGCCGAGACGATCTACTTCCGGTTCTTCGCGCCCTACCCGGAGCTCTCCGATCGCGACATCTCCCGATTCACCACGGTCGACCACCTGGACCGGGTCGCCCTGGTGGCCACCGAGGCCGGCGAGTTGATCGCGGTGGCCCGGTACGACCGCATCAACAGCCGCGACGCCGAGGTGGCGTTCGTGGTGCGCGACGATCACCAGAGCCGTGGCCTGGGTGCGGTCATGCTCGAGCACCTGGCCGCAGCCGCGTGGGAGGTGGGCCTGCGCCGGTTCGTCGCGGAGGTGCTGCCGAACAACCGCAGGATGATGGCCACGTTCCGCGAGGCGGGCTATGTGGTCAGCCAGCGGATGGAGGACGGAGTCTTCCACCTGACCTTCGACCTCGAGCCCACCGACCAGGTGCTCTCGGTGCGGTCGGCCCGCGAGCAGCGCAGCGAGGCCAGCTCGGTCGAGCGCCTGCTCAATCCGGTCGGGGTCGCGGTCATCGGCGCCTCCCGGACCCCGGGTCGGGTGGGCCACGAACTGCTGCGCCACCTGCGCGACTACGGCTCGCACGGGCCGCTGTACGCCATCCACCCCGAGGCCGACTCGATCCTGCGGGTGCCGGCCTACCCGAGGATCACCGACATCCCGCAGCCGGTGGACCTCGCCGTCGTGGCGGTCCCGGCCGAGTCCGTGCAGGAGGTCGTGGACCAGTGCGCGGCGGCCGGGGTCAGCGGCCTGATCGTGGTCTCGGCGGGCTTCGCCGACACCGCCACCGCCGAGGGTCGGGCCCGGCAGCGCACTCTGGTGCGCACCGCCCGGGAGTCGGGGATGCGCGTGGTGGGGCCCAACTGCCTGGGGGTCATCAACACCGACCCGCGGATCAGCCTGAACGCCAGCCTGTCGCCGATGGTGCCCGGTCGGGGACGGGTCGGGCTGTTCTGCCAGTCCGGGGCCCTGGGGGTGACCGTCCTGGAGACCGTCGCCCGGCGCGGATTGGGCCTGAGCAGCTTCATCTCCGCGGGCAACCGGGCCGACGTGTCGGCCAACGACCTGCTCCAGTACTGGGAGTCCGACCCCTCGACCAGCCTGATCCTGCTGTACCTGGAGAGCATCGGCAACCCGCGCAAGTTCACCCGGATCAGCCGGCGTCTGAGCCGCAGCAAGCCGGTGGTGGCCGTTCGCAGCGGGCGCTACAGCCAGACCCTCCCGTTGGGCCACCAGGTGCGCCGCTCCACCCTGCCCATCGGAGCGGTCGACGCGATCTTCGAGCAGAGCGGGGTGATCCAGACCTCCTCGCTCAACGAGCTGTTCGACGTCGGCGCGGTGCTCGCCTACCAGCCGCTGCCGCGGGGGGACCGGGTCGCCGTGCTGGGCACCTCCCAGGCGCTGGAGATCCTGGCCGCTGACGCGGTCGAGTCGGTCCGGATGACAGTGGCCTACGGCCAGCCGAGCCTGCCGCAGTCGGCCAGCGCGCAGGAGATCGCCGCGGCCCTGCGCGGGGCGACCGAGCACCCCGGCTGCGACAGCGTCGTGTTCGTGCACATCCCCAGCGTGGGCGCCGACCAGACCGACGTGCATCACGCGATCACCGAGGCCAGCGTGGACTCCACCAAGCCGGTCATCGCCGTGATGCCCGCGGCTGACGGCACCGGCCTGATCCCCGCGGGCATGGGCCTGCTGGCCGTGACCGGGGCCGACCGGCGACCTGAGCACGGGTCGGTGCCGACCTTCTCCAACGTGGAGGATGCGGTGCACGCCCTGGCCCTCGTGCGCGGGTACGCCCGGTGGCGCGATGCCGAGGAGGTCGATGTCCCCGAGTTCCCCGACGTCAACCCCGACCGGGCCCTGGAGCTGGTGACCGCCTGGCTGGCGCAGTCGCTGGCCGACACGACCGTGACGATGGCCGAGATCGAGTCCGAGTACCCCGGCACACCGGACGCGTCGGTACCGGGAGTGGACCTCTCCGACGCCCAGACGGCTGAGCTGCTGGCCTGCTACGGCATCCGGGTGTGGCCCAGCGCGCGCGTGCACTCCCAGGACGAGGCCGTCGCGGCCGCCGAGGAGTTCGGCTACCCGGTGGTGCTCAAGACCACGGCGCCGTGGCTGGCCCACCGCGCCGACCTGGGCAGCGTCCGGCTCAACCTCGACTCCGAGCGCGGCGTGCGCTCGGCGTACCTGGCGATGGTGGCCCAGCTCGACGAGATGGCCGCCCAGCGGCTGGTCGTGCAGTCGATGGCCCCACCGGGGGTGGCGACCGTCGTCGGCGCCGTGGATGACCCACTGTTCGGACCCGTGGTCCACTTCGGCGTCGGGGGAGTCGCCTCGGAACTGCTCGGCGACGTGGCCTACCGGATCCCGCCGGTGAGCATGGCCGAGGCCCGTCGGCTGGTGGCTTCCCCCAAGGCCGCCCCCCTGCTGCGTGGCTACCGGGGGGCCGACCCGGTGGACACCGAGGCCCTGGCCCACATCATCGCGCGCATCGGCCTGCTGGTCGACGAGATGCCCGCCCTGGCCTCGCTGGACCTCAACCCGATCGTGGTCTCCGGGTCAGGTGCCGCGGTGCTCGGTGCCACCGGCCGGATCCGGATGCACTCCGCGCGGGTGGACGTGGGGGTTCGGCGGCTGCTGGATGCCTGAGCGACGTGGGAGGATTCCCCGGTGAACCCCAAGTCCCAGTTGCGTTCCGAGATCGCCGCCTCCGGCTACTATCCCGAGCTCGTGGCCGACACGATGGCCACCGCGCTGGCTGGCGAGGAGCCGGTCAGCTACGTGATCCAGCACGAGGCGGCCTTCGATCGCGAGGAGTTGCGCCGGCACATCTCGCTGCTGCTGCTCACTGACACCCGGCTGCTCGTGCTGCACATCGACGACTTCCCGCCCGACGAGACCTGCTCGGTGCCCTACGCGTCGGCGAACTCGGAGGCGGTCCGACTGCGCGACGTGCGCTCGGTGGTGGTCAACCGGATCGTGGGCAACCCCGCACTGCACAAGCCCGGCGGGGCCGCCCGCGAGGTGATGCTGACCATCGGGTGGGGTGCGGTCTCCCGCCTGGACCTCGAGCCGGCGGCCTGCCCGGACCCGGAGTGCACCGCCGATCACGGGTTCACTGGGGCGGTGGCCAACGACGACTTCTCCGTGCGCGTCTCGGAGGCCGGTGACGGGTTGCCGGCGGTCGAGCGGACGCTGCAATTCGCCGCAGCCCTCGCCGCAGCCATCCACACCGACGACCGGTGACCATCCGGTCGCTGGCCGAGCTGTTGCCCGGCGCGGCCCACCTGCTCGGCCTGCCCCACCTGCTCGGCCTGCCCCACCTCGCGGCTCCGCCCCACCCCGCCGCAGCCCCCCATCCCGCCGGTGCTCCCCATCCCGCCGAATCGGGGTCGGGGCTGGCCGCCGAGCTCACCGACGCGGTGGGGTCGGCGCGCCATGTGATCGTCGCGCTGATCGACGGCCTGGGCGATCGGCAGCTCGCGGCCCACGCCGACCTGATGCCCCATCTGGGCGCACTGCGCGACCTCGGACCGCTGAGCGCACCGTTCCCGTCGACCACCTGTGTGTCGCTGACCAGCCTGGGCACCGGTCTGCCGCCGGGGATGCACGGGATCGTGGGCAGCTCGTTCCGCCTCGACGACGGCTCCACGTTGGCCCCCCTGTCCTGGGGGGCGGTGCCCAACCCGATCGCCACCCAGCCCGAGCCGACGATCCTCGAGCGAGCCGCGGCCGCCGGGGTCGTGGTCACCACGGCCGCCCCGTCGGCGCATCGCACCAGTGGGCTGACCCGGGCGGCCCTGCGCGGCGGGCAGTACCCGGGCGCGGACACGCTGACCGCGCGGCTCGAGGTGACCCGCGGCGCGCTGACCCGGGCTCGTTCCGAGGGCCGGGCGAGCCTGACCTACGTGTACTGGCCGGACCTGGACAAGACCGCCCACGTCCACGGGGTGGACTCCGGGGCCTACCGCGCCGAGTTGGCGCGGGTGGACTGGCTGGTGGCCGGTCTGTGCGGGCTCACCGGCCCGGATGTGGTGCTGCTCGTCACCGCCGATCACGGGATGGTCGATGTCCCCGTCGATCGACGGATCGACCTCGAGGCCCGACCGGCCCTGCGCCGCGGGGTCCAGACCATCCTGGGCGAGCCCCGGGTCCGGCACGTCTACACCCAGCCCGGTGCGCAGCGTGACGTGCTGGCCGCCTGGGCCGAGGAGCTCGGTGACCGGGCCCAGGTGCGTACCCGTGCGCAGGTCGGTGACCTGCTCGGGCCGGTCGATGACTGGTACGCCGACCGGATCGGGGACGTCGTGGCGATCGCCACGCAGGACTGGGCCCTGGTCTCGACACGGATCGACTCGCTCGTCTCCGGTCTGCGCGGGCAGCACGGTGGGCTGACCGATGCCGAGGTGCTGGTCCCCTTGCGCCTGGCCGGCGGCGGCACACCCTCGGGTTGACGCCGGCGGTCCGCTGGCCGGCTACGGGGACTTGGGCCCCGGGCCGAAGAGGATGTCGTCGAAGCTGGGGATGCTCTTCCGGCCACCGGGGCGCGGGGGGGCGGCGGTGGGCTCGGCGTGGAACAGGGGCACATCCTCGGCATCGGCGGTGGGGCCGCTCGACGAGTCGGACCCGTCCTGCTCGGCGACCTCAGCGTCTGCGTCGGCGTCGTCTGGTTGGCCCTCGGACGCCTCCTCGGATCCGAGCTGCTCATCGCTCCCCGGCTCCGCGCCGGGTGTCTCGTCCGGGTCCTGGTCGCCGGCGTCGATCCCGTCTGCGTCCATCGGCTCGGCGTCCATCGGCTCGGCGTCCATCGGCTCGGCGTCCACCGCGTGCTCCTGCGCGTCGGCCTTGGACTCGTCGTCTTCGTAGGCCGCGTCCGGGGCCCGGTCATCTGCCGCCGCCCTGGTGGACTGGCCCCGCCAGCCGGGGAACGGGGTGATGATGGCCGGCGAATCGTCGGACTGCGCGCTCGGGTCGGACTCGCGCGCAGCGACCGAGGCCAGCAGCGGGCGGGCGGCGGCCAGGTTCAACGGCACATCTGGGTCGATCGCCGACAGCGATCGGGCATTGTCGTCGATCACCGTCATCGTGCGGCTGCCGCTGTCGTAGGACCAGGTGGCCACATGCGTGTTCGGCTCGATCGGGAAGGTCGCGATGACCACCCAGATGCCGTCGTCGCGCCGCCAGGCGTCCCACTCGATGTCGGCGGGTTCCACGCCCGCGGACTCCAGACGTTCAGCCACGAGCTCACTGAGCTCGATGTCCCCGCCGGGCCTGCGCAACTCGGTGCTCTGCGCCTGCTGGGCCACCCAGGCGCGCTCGGTGAGGACCGGGCCCTCGAAGCGGCGGATGTGCTCGATGGGCAGGCCGCTCGCGGCGGCCACGTCCTCGGAGGTGGCGCCGGCCCGGATGCGGGCCTGGATCTCGCGCGGTCGAAGAACGCCGGCCTGTTCGATCTCGACCTGGCTGATCCGGGCCCGGTCGCGCCGAACAGCGGCCTCGATCCGCTCGTCGATGACCACCGACCACTTCTGGCCATCCTTGCCAGCCAGGATCAGGCGCGTGCCATCCGGGGACAGGCCGTCGAACTTCAACTCGCGCATGCACACTCCTCCACGCCACCGACCGGTGAACGGCCACATTGTGCCCCACCGATGGGCCTGCCGTGGCTGGCACGGCCGATGTCGGCGAGGATCTGGGCATGGATGTGCTGCTGATCGTGTCGTTCGGGGGTCCGGAGGGGCCCGAAGACGTGGTGCCGTTCCTCGAGAACGTGACCCGGGGCCGGGGGATCCCTCGCGCGCGCCTCGTGGAGGTGGGGGCGCACTACGGCCAGTTCGGTGGCGTGTCACCGCTCAACGCACTGAACCGTGAGCTGGTGCAGCGGGTGAACGCCGAGCTGGGGGAGCGCCACGAGGAGGTCCCGGTGCTGTGGGGCAACCGGAACTGGGACCCGTACCTGGTCGATGCGATGCGGGCGGCGCGCGACCTGGGGGCGACCCGGATCTTCGCGTTCCTGACATCGGCCTACTCGTCCTACTCCGGGTGCCGGCAGTACCGGGAGAACCTGCACGATGCCCTGGCCGAGGTGCGCGCGGAGGACCCCGCCTGGGACCCGCAACTGCACAAACTGCGCACGTACTTCAACCACCCGGGTTTCGTGGTGCCGTTCGCTGCGGCCGCCGCCGAGAGTCTGGCGGGGCTGCCGGCCGGCAGCCGGCTGGTCTTCACCACCCACTCGATCCCGACGGCCGACGCCGAGCGCTGCGACTACGTCGCCCAGCATCGCGCGGTGGCGGCCCTGATCGCCGCCGAGCTGGGCCGGGGCGATGACTGGGATCTGGTCTACCAGTCCCGTTCCGGGGCTCCGCACATCCCCTGGCTGGAGCCCGACATCAGCGACCACCTGGCCGCACTGGCCGAGGACGGGGTGCCCGGGGCGGTCATGGTCCCGATCGGGTTCATCAGCGACCACATGGAGGTCATCTGGGATCTGGACACCGTGGCCATGCGCGACGGCCAGGAGCTGGGTCTCGCGGTGGCGCGTGCGGCCACGCCGGGCACGGATGCGCGCTTCGTGTCCATGGTCGTCGACCTGTTCGCCGAGGCGCGCCAGCGGGCCGGCGGCAGTGATCCCGACCAGCCCGCCCTCGGCGTGCTCGGCCCCCGGATCGTGCCCTGTGCCGCGGGCTGTTGCCCGAACCCGCGCGCTCCGCGGCCCGCCGCCTGTGGATCTGACCTATGACCGGCACCGGGCCCTCGACCCCGACCGGGCCCTCGACCCCGACCGGGCCCACGCCCCCGGCCGGGCCCGTGGAACTTCCTGCGGGTCTGGGCCTGAACCACGACCGACTCGCCCTGGCGTGGTCGGCTGCCCGCGCGGCGGGAGACCTGCTGCACGGCGGGCGCGGCGAGCAGCTCACCGTCTCGACGAAATCGACGCGCACCGACGTGGTCACCCAGATGGACGCCGCCGCCGAGACCAGCATCGTCGACGCGATCGTGGGCGAGTTCCCCGACGATGGGGTGCTCGGGGAGGAAGGCGCTGATCGGCCGGCGAGGTCCGGCGTGCGCTGGATCATCGATCCCCTGGACGGCACTGTGAACTACCTCTACGGCCTGCCCGGCTGGGCGGTGAGCATCGCGGTGGAGGTCCACGGCGAGGTCGAGGTCGGTGTGGTGGACGTACCGATGTATGGCGAGACCTATGTGGCCGTGCGTGGCCAGGGCGCGGTCCGGTGGGCCGGCGGGCGGGCGCACGCGCTGGTGCCCAATGCTCCCGTCGAGCTCGGGCAGGTGCTGGTGGCCACGGGCTTCGGGTACTCGGCGGTGCGCCGGGCCGCGCAGGCCCGCAC
>JBAVKQ010000221.1:0-24253 GCA_049688395.1 Candidatus Nanopelagicales bacterium | reverse complement strand
CATCCGGGAAGTGCTCCTTCTGCTTGGGTCGATCGATACCGTCGCAAGTACCATCATCCCAGGTCAGAAGGGCATTTCCCGCCTCATTCTGCCGCGCCTGCACCCGTCAAGGCCACGGATTCAGGTTTAGAGGTCCCCTGGCGGGACGTCCTACGGGCCCGCGTTCACCCCGCGTCAGGCGTTCACCAGGATCGGGCCCTCCGGACCGATCGGTGGGCTGTTCCACGCCGGTGCAAGCGTCCAACCCGCTCACGGGCTGGTCGGGACCATGGCCGGAGGCGTCGCCGCGGCATCGGCCGTGACCCGCATACCGGTCGAGGAACTCCTGTCACAACCGTGAACGCACCCCGTGGCCAGCACGGAGAGGCTGCCGGGGCAGGCGCGGTCAGGAGTCCGGGGGAGGAGAGCGGGCGGGAACGGCCATGGGGTTGGTGATCTCGATCGGCTGATCCGGAGCGTAGCCCAGTGCGTTGCCCACAACGTGGGCCTCGCTGGGCTCGTGGTGTGGTGCCGGGCGGGTCGGAACGCGACTTCCCGCCCGGCGTGGCTGGGAGCGGCGGCCCGGGCCTCTGGTGTTAGCCCCGGAGTGCGGGAAGGACGATGTTGGGGATCTTGCGGGGGTCGTCTCCGGAGGCGATCCAGTCGACAATGGCCCGGAACACGGGACCACAGGTCTTGTGTGTGGCGGTGTGGAAGGGCTTGAGGGGTGCCCGGAACGCTGCTCGGAGCACGCCCTGCTCGGGCCGGGGGAGTAGCAGGGTGTTGTTGACGAAGCCGACTCCGCTGCCAATCGCCTCGGGTGTGTTGCCGGGGTAGGCGCCCCAGAGCAGTTGTGGCACGGCGAACGAGTAGCCTGCGTTCTCGTTCAGGCCGATCGCCCCGTACCGCAGTCCCGCCACGGCGTCGGTGACGGCTTGGCGGTGGTGCGCCTCGGTGTCCGGGTCCACGAGCAGCGTGGCGCTCAGCGAGCCCGCCAGGGCGTCGTTGGCGAACTCGACCGCCCGTGTCAGGTAGGACTCCACATCGGGTGCGGGCAGCCGCACGACCCCGAGGACGTCGGCGAACACCTCGTCGCGGAACAGGCTGCACGGGCGATCGGCGTCCAGGCCGGTCACCAGGATCCGGTGCCCGTCCGTGCCGAGGGTCTCGACGTGCTCCTGGTCGGAGATCGCGCGTGCCACCCGCGCGTCGCTGCCCGGGTAGTAGGGGGTGCGGGGCTCAAGGGTGCGCAGGAACTGCCGTAGGTCGTCCAGGAGCAGGTCGGCCTGGTCCCAGCTGTCGGGCAGGACCAGGATCTGGGTGGCCGAGCACGCGTGCCCGCTGTTCTGCAGCGTGGCGAAGGCGATGCGGTCGGCCTGCCGGCGCACGTCGTGGCGGGTCCAGCGCCCGGGGACCACGATCAACGGGTTGACGCCGCCGAGTTCGGCGGTGAACGGCTTGGCCAGCAGGCGCTGGCCGGACGCGCGGCGTCGCTCGGCCTCGGGGCCGGTGCCCCAGAGCAGGGCGTCGTAGGTGGTGGCCGAGCCAGTCATGTGCACCCGGTCGACGTCCGGGTGGTGCGCCAGGTGCGTACCGACCTCCGGGCCGCCCTCGACCACAGCCAGCCAGCCCGCGTCGATGAACTCGACGAAGACCCGCTCCAGCGCCGGGCGCAGGTAGGCGTTGACGGGGTTGAGCTTCATCACGACCGGGCAGCCGTGGGCGAGCAGCAGCGCGAGGGCGTCGGTGGCCGGCAGGAAGGCGAAGTTGCCGGCCGCAAGGAGCAGGGTGACGCCCGCGGACGGGAACTCCCCTTCGCGAAGCGTGTCGCCGGCCGCCGCCACGTCGGCGATGCTGGTGCCGGGCTGCAGGCGCACCCGACCCGAGTAGCCCATGAACAGCAACCGATCGGTGCGCGACTGCGGGAACACCTCCACCGTGACCCGGCCCTGCGCGTCGCGGCTGACGGCGGCCGGCGGCACGAGCCGCTCGTGGCGGGCCAGCCTCGTGAGGCTCGACTCCCAGCCGCGGATCATGATCGCCAACGGGACCAGGCCCCCCCACACGTCACCCACCCAGTGGCTGTCCGGTTCCAGCCCCTGGGCCACCCGCCACGCCTCGACCATCCCCGGCGCCTCGTCACCGAACCGACGGCGCAGCCGATGCACCAACCCCGCCTTCTCCACCACCGGCAGGGCCACCCACGACGGCAGCCCAGCCCGAACCTTTCCCACGGCGGCATCCAGCGCCGCAGCATGCACGCCTGCGTCCTTCGGAATCCCGGCCATCGCCACCACCCCGTCCGGCACACTCCGAGCCCCGTGCCCGGGTGCCTTCGGCTCCCATGCAACTCCCCGGGCCGGCAGGCCCGGTAGGGCGGAAGGTCCCGAGCGCTACGAAGCCCAGAGTCGCCCGGGTGGGCCACGTCCCCGATCGGCGCCCGTCGAGGGACGTGCACCGTTCAACAGACAGGCTCAGGCCAGGCCCAATTCCTGGCCGACGCCCCAGGGTTCGACGGCACACCGCGCTGGTCCCAGCCGGCGGTCGGGAGCGGTGGGGGGTTCGGGGGACGGGAGGGCCGGGAATTGCCACGGGATCGTCGATCTCGGCGGCGGCGGCGTGGGTTGTCCTGCTCCAGGTCGCGGAGGAAGTCGCCTGCGCGGTATCGGCCGCGAGTCGCGTCGACCGTGTCCGGCGGCGCGTCGCGCACGCGGCGGTCGGGGCGTGGCCGGGACTGGCCTACTGGTCGGTGTGGCCGTGCCAGGAGCGCATGCTGGAGGTGACGCCGAGCAGTTGCGTGATGGCGTTGAAGCCGGCCTCGGGTAGCAGGCCCTTGAGGGCGGGGATGGTCTTGACCATGAACGGCTCGCGCACGTGGGTCCGGTTGTGCAGCACGGCCTCGACGACCTTGTCGGCGATCTGGTCGGTGTTCAGCCACGGCACCAGCAGCGGGGCCCTGACCCCATCGAACATCCCGGTGGTCACGTACGACGGGCACACGGCGGTGACGTGCACGTGCCGGTGCCCGAGCGAGGCGAGCTCGGCCTGGAGCGACTCGGAGAACCCGAGTGTGGCCCACTTGCTCGCCGCGTAGGTCGTTCCCAGCGGGACCGCGAGGTACCCGGCGGCACTGGCCATGTTCACCAGGTGGGCGTCCTCCCGGCTGATGAGGTCGGCGAGGAACGCGTGGGTGAGCATGACCGGGCCGAGGGCGTTGACCCGCATGGTGGTGAGGTGCGCCTCGAGGGGGACGTCGAGGAACGCCCCACCGAAGACGACACCCGCGTTGTTGATCAGGACGTCGATGGGCCCGCCCTGCTCGTGGACCGCGTCGCGCAGGGCGGCGATCTGGTCGGCGTCGGTGACGTCCAGCGGATAGGCCCACGCCTGGTGGCCGGCTGCGACCAACTCGTCGGCGGCCTCGGTGAGGTGTGCCTCGTCGAGGTCGGTCAGCAGCAGGTGCGCCCCCTGAGCGGCGAACGCTCGGGCCATGCTGCGCCCGATCCCGGCCGCCGCCCCGGTGATCAGGACACGGTTGCCGTCCAGGGTGTGCATCTCGACCTCCCCAGCGGCGGGGACGTGAGCGGCACCGCCGCTGATTCCACGCTACTGCGGGGCCACTTGCGGTCGCCGCGGGGGGGGCATTGACACGGTTCCGCACCCTGAGGAGCGTTGCTGGTAGGGGGTGATCGACGTGAGCATCGACGTGAACACGAAGGACATCGATCGGGTTCTCGACGGCTTGGTGGGCAAGCGATCCGCCTGGGCCCGGCTGCCCATCTCGGGCAAGGTGGCACTCCTCGGACAGGTCCGCCGGGAGTTGCTGGCCCATGCTGAACTTTGGGTGTCGACGGCCGTCGAGGCGCGCGGGTTGGACTCCGCCCGGCGTGAAGCCCGGGCCGAGGAGTGGCTGGGTGCCCTGTACCCGGTGGCCTCGTGGCTCACCGATGTGATCACCACGTTGACGCGCCTCGACTGCGGTCAGGATGTGCTGGGCGGGTTGCGCGTGACGACCCGGGGATCCGGGCAGGTGGTCGTGCGCGTGGTGCCGGCCGACCTGTACGAACGGCTGCTGTTCAACGGGCTCGAGCTCGAGCTGTGGATGCAGCCGCAGATCGAGCGGGCGGGCCTGGCCGACACGGTGGCCCCGTTCTACCGGGTGCCGGATCCACCTGGCCGGGTCGCCCTGGTCCTCGGGGCGGGAAACGTCAACTCCATCCCGGTGCTCGACGCGCTCTACTCGATGGTCAACGACGGCGACGTCGTGCTGCTCAAGCTCAACCCGGTCAACGCCTACCTGCGCCCGATCCTCGAGGAGGTCCTCGCCCCGCTGATCGGGCCCGGCTACCTGGCCCTGACCAAGGGGGACGCGGCCCTGGGGCAGCGGCTCTGCAGCGACCCCCGGGTACAGGTCGTGCGACTGACCGGGAGCCGGCGCACCTATGACACGATCATGTGGGGCACCGGGCCAGACGGCGAACGTCGCCGAGCCGCCGGCCACCCGCTGCTGGACAAGCCGGTGCTGCCCGAGCTCGGGGGAGCCAGCGGCACCATCGTGGTCCCCGGGCCGTGGAGCGAGGCCGACATCCGCTACCAGGCCGAGCACATCGCCACCCAGAAGCTGATGCTGGCCGGGCACACGTGCGTCGCCGCGCAGGTGCTCGTCCTTGCGCAGGCGTGGCCGCAGACCCCGCGCCTGATCGATGCCGTCCGGGACGCGATGACCGCTGCGTGGAGCCGCCCCACCTACTACCCGCGCGCCGACGACTGGCACCAGCGGATCCGCGCGGCGCACCCCCAGGCCGAGCAGCTGGCCTGCGCAGTGCCGCGCACGCTGGTCGTGGGCGTGGACCCCGACGCAGACTCGCCCGCCTTCCGGGAGGAGTTCTTCGGCCCGGTCCTGGTCACCACCTCGCTGCCCGCCGCAGATCCGGCGGACTACCTGGACGCGGCCGTGCGGTTCGCCAACGAACGGCTCACCGGCAACCTCGGGGTCAACCTGATCATCCACCCGCAGACGATCCACCAGCTCGGTGCCCGCCTCGACCGGGCCATCGCGGACCTGCGCTACGGCGGCGTCGGAATCAACGTGTGGACCGCCCTGTCCTTCCTGCTCGGTCGCGGCGCGTGGGGCGCCTACCCCGGCGGCACCCCGCAGGACATCGGCTCCGGCTCAGGTGTCGTGCACAACGCCCTGCTGTTCGACTCGGTGCAGAAGACCGTGGCCCGCGGGCCGTTCCGGCCCTTCCCGCGCTCGGTGCGCAACCAGGAGCTGACCATCTTCCCGAAGCCGCCATGGTTCATCGCCAACCGGACCGCGGCAACCACCGGACGGATGCTCACCCAGTTCGCGGCCGGGCCACGCCCCGACCAGCTGCCCGCCATCTTCGCCTCAGCCCTGCGCGGCTGAACTGGGCGCCCCGGACCCGGCCGCACAGCGACGTCGGAGCCGCGACCATCCACGGGCCTGCACGTCGCCCCCGCCGCCGACAATCTGGTGTCGCGGGCCGGGTGAAGACCCCCGTGACCACCGCCCGGGACACCACGACAGCGACCCAACCGGCCTCCAGCAGGTCGGCCGCCTCCGCACCGCGCAGGGATTCGAGTGCAACCGGTCGAGGACGAAGTCCATCCGTGCGGCCGGGGCCAGCGGGGGCACCGGCACCACGCGGTACCCGAGCGCGCCATAGTCACGCTCCAGCCGGTCGTCGAGGAACGCCGACCTCTCCTCGTCCTGGGGGCCGAGCGTCCGGTCCCGGTGGGCGGGGAGCCGGTCGAGGATGAAGACCGACGCACAGCGATGCTGGAAACAGGCGTGCAGGATCTCGTTGGGGAGCGCACCGAGGCCCCGCACGCTACTCGAAGCACCGCGCCACGAGGGCGCGTGCGTAGCGGGCGCAGACCTCGATGCTCGCGAAGGACATGACCTCACCTGCGTAGTAGGTGCCTCGGCTGCCCTGCAGTCCCTCCAGCGTGTTGTAGTAGCCGGTCGCCATGTCGGCCGGGCCCACGTGCGGGAAGTACTTCCAGCGGCGCACGGCCGCGACCTGCTGCAGCGACGCGCCCATGCGCGCCAGGTCGGCTGCGAGGGTCTGCTCGATCACCGCCTGCGGCATAGCGAAGTCGCCGAGCGCGTACAGGGTGCACAGGCTGTCGCCGGGCCAGCGCTGGTACCAGAGCATCACGTGGCCGGCGCGGTCGGGCGTGAAGTGGGCGGGGATGTACCCGGAGCCCTCGGGAAGACCAGCGACGTCGCACAGCAGCACCCAGTAGTCGTAGTGCTGGATCGCGGAGAACAGCCGGCGTTCGAGGGGCGAGCAGTCGAGGAAGCCGCGTGCCTCGTCCAGCGGGCCGGTCAGGATGAGGGCGTCGAACTCGAGGTCCCCCTCGTCCGTCTCGACCAGGACCTCCTTGCCGCGCGTGACCCGTCGTACGGTCACGCCCGTGCGCACGTCGTGCTGCTGTGCCAGTCGCGACCACAGCGTCTCCGCCCCGTCCGGCCAAGCGATGCGTCGCTCCGGCCGGCGCAACGCGTCGATCGTGGGCAGGTCCAGGTACTTCATCACGTACGCGGTCGGGACCTGGTCGAAGTACCCGTAGCCGAAGGCCGTGAACGGCGGGGCCAGGGCGTGCTCCAGGGATGGCAGCCCGTGACGCCGCGCGAACCGGCCGAACGGCTCGTACAGGTCGGGGTGGATGCCGGCCAGGCCGGGCTGGTTGATGCGTCGGTACTTCACGCGCGTCAGCCACGAGTAGTTGCCCAGAAGCAGCCACAGGACATGCGGGTACGCGTACCAGGGAACCAGGGCCAGAGGACGCCCGTCCTGGTCGTAGCACTGCCCGCCCGTGGTCGAGCCGGCGGGCAGGCCGACTGACCGCATGAGCTCAAGGGTCGTGGTGTAGTCGGGTGTGCCGAAGACCGCGCCCATCTCATAGGTCCGCCCTGCAATCGTCAGGGAGCAGCACTTGCCGCCGACCCTGGGCTCCCGCTCGAGGACTGTCACGCGGCGATACCCGGCGTGTGTCAGGTAGTGCGCCGCAGTCAGGCCGCTGACCCCCGCTCCCACGATGCCGATTCGGGCGCTCCTCCGCTCCTGCGTGGATTCCATGGCCACCCCCTCCTCCCACATCAGTACGCGTCGCTGCAGTCAGGTCTCGAGGCTGAGGCCGCCCGATCACAACGACGTGACCCCCCGACGGCGCTGGGGATCTGCCCGCCACCGTCCCCGTTGCGCAGTGCCTTCGGACCGAACCACAACCCGCCGATCCCCGGCAGCATCATCACCAGGGCGTACGGGATGCCGGCCATGAGCGCCTGCAGCAGCGTGGGGGATTGCGCTGGAACGGCTAGCTCATCGATGCCCATGAGTCCGAGGAGTCCGTGCAGCACGTCGTCTGCGGCCACTCAGGACAATGCGATGAGGATGAGGCTGACCCACGCGCTGCGCACGTCGTGTCGCGGCTTCGTGGGTGTCACCGCGGTGGTCATCGCCGCCGCTCCTCCCTGACTCGCCTTCCCGGGAACCCGACGTGCGAACTCCCTCAACCCCACAGTGCGCCCGCGACGGGCCGCTGACTAGAGGCGATGGACTCGGAGTCCCCACCGGCGCACCGTCAGGGTGCGAGGTCGGCGATGAAGTCGGCCAGGTGCGGTCATCAGGCGCGTGGAGGCTCGTGGACCAATCCGATCACGCTCACCAACCAGGGATGGCAGTTGGACACTCGGAGGGAAGAAGCTGCCGACCTCGTGGACTTTGGCTACGTCGTGGTGTTCCTCGACCTGGCGTAGGTGAGGTCGCGAGCGAGGATGTCATGGGCTGTGGCTGTGCACTCCGCTGCGCGCGGCGACCATCTGCGCGGCGATGCTGACTGCGATCTCGGTTGGTGTCGTGCTGCCGATCGGGAGGCCCATGGGCGCGTGGAACCACCCAGGCATCTCGCGGGCACCGACGAGGCGAGCGATCTTCAGCTTGCTGCCGAGAAGGCCCAGGTAGCCCAGGGTGAGCGGCTCGAGGGCGGCAAGCGCGGCGGCGTCGCGCTCGTGCGAGTGGGTCATGATCGCGGCGAAACTTGCCGGACCCTCCGCTACGACTCGGGCGAGGTCCTCGTAGGCCAGGGCGATCCGCTCGTGCGCGCCTTGTTCCGCAACAGACGTGGCGAGGCCCGGGCGTTCATCGACGAGGACCACCCGGAAGTCCAAGGCGACCAGCAAGCGGGCCAACGCCGAGCCCACGTGCCCGGCGCCGATCACGTGCACGGTATGCGTGGGCCCACTGCAATGCTGGAAGGTCCACGCATGCCCGGCGCCCTCGGGCTGCTCACCCAAGGCAAACCAGCCCTGCGGATCGACTGACCACCGCGCCGTGCGGCCCGCGGCCAGGGCGTCGGCGACCTTGGTGATGCCGAGCAGATCGCCGTTGCTCAATGGGCTGACGACTACCACCTGGGACCCGCCGCAGATCATCCCGGAGGCATCCGGGGCGCCCGGCCGGTGCTCCATCGGGACCCGCTGCGCAGTCAGAGATCCCGCGCGCAGGTCCGCAACGGCCCTGACGACGAGGGTTGCCTCCGCGACGCCGCCACCGATCGTCCCGGCGAGTGGCCCCGTTGTTGCCACGGCCATCACGGCACCGCGTCTGCCTGGTGAGCTACCCCGGGTGTCGGCCATCGCGAGGAGGGCGCAGGGCATGCCGGATTGCAGCGCCCCGGCGAGCGCCCGCCACACGTCTACCTCAGGCATCGTTGGCCCCACCCCGGGCCAGCGGTCCGTGGAGGAGGGTGAAGATCCGTTCCGGGGTCATGGGGGCGACCACATCGCTCGTGAGGTCCGAGCGAACGGTCTCGATGGCCGCGCGGATCGCGAACAGCGCGCCCAGCCCGTAGACCAGCGGGGGTTCGCCCACCGCCTTGCTCCCCAGCAGCCCGGGCGACTCGCGCTGGAGCAGCGTGACGTCGACGTCCGGGGCACTGTCGAGGTCGGGGATCTTGTAGGTCGCCAGCGAGTCAGTGATCAGTCGGCCCGTGGTGTCGTGGCGGATCTCCTCGCTGGTCATCCAGCCGATCCCCTGGACGACGGCGCCCTCGATCTGGCCACGGTCGATGCGCGGGTCGATGCTGCGACCGATGTCGTGGACGATCCCGACCCGATCGATCCGGGCGGTCCCGCGCAGGACGTCGACGGTCGACTCCACAACGGCCGCGCCGTACACGTGGTATGCGAACGGCCGTCCGGTGAGGGTGTCCGCGGAGAAGCTCAACCCTGGCGTCGTGTAGTGGGCAAGTGCCGAGAGTCCGATGCGCTCGACGCGGGCGCGCTCGACCCGCTCGGCCCACTCCAGCTCGCCCTCCGGATCGACCTTGTCCAAGCCCGCGCGGATCACCCGGCAGGCCTGGATCGCCGCGGCGCCGTTGAGGTCCGCACCCGTGCTGGCGGCCGTCGGAGAGACGTTGGCCACGCGCGACGTGGTGGTCGGCTCGACGTGGACGAGCTCAGCCGCGACGCCCAACTCGTGGGCGGTGGCCGCCTGGATCTTCGCGTATACGCCCTGGCCCATCTCGACCGCGCCGGTCGTGACGGATACGGTTCCATCGGCGTACACGTGCACCAGCGCCTCGGCCTGGTTCAGGGGGCGTGCGGTGAACGCGATGCCGAAGCAGACGGGGATCACGTCCACACCCCGGCGCACCAGCGGGTGGGACGTGTTGAAGGCCTCCGCCTCGGCCACCAGCCCCGCCGGGTCATGGCGGGCCACGAGCTCCGCCCAGCACTCCCGGGAGCGCACGTCGGTCAGGGGCATCCCGTAGTAGGTGACGTCGCCTTCGGAGACGAGGTTGCGCTCCTGGAGCTGCATCGCCGGGACGCCGAGCTCGCGGGCGGCGGCCCGGATCGCCGACTCGAGCACGGCGATCGCCTGGGGGGCGCCGAACCCGCGGAAGGCCGTGTTGGAGGGCAGGTTCGTCCGACAGCTGGCCGCCGTGATCCTCACGTTCGGGATCGCGTACGCGTTCGTGGCGTGGAACAGCGAGCGCTCGAGGACCGCCGACGAGAGGTCGGTCGTGCACCCGGCGTTCTGCAGCAGGGTCGCTTCGTAGGCCACGAATGTCCCTTCGGCGTCGAGTCCGAGGCGGAAGTCCGCGGTGTACGGGTGCCGCTTGCCGGTGATCCGCATGTCGTCACGCCGGTCCGGGGCGACGCGGATGGGTCGGCCGGTTGCGAGGGCGCCGAACGCGGCGAGCGCCGCCCACGGCGTGGCCTGCTCCTCCTTGCCGCCGAAGCCACCACCCAGGCGCGCGACCTGCAGCTCGACGAGGTTCATCGGCAGCCCGGTCACCGTCGCCACCGCCCATTGCGTCGCGCTGGGCGACTGCGTGGAGGAGTGCACGAGCAGGCCGCCGTCGTCGCGGGGGATGGCCAGCGCGCTCTGCGTCTCCAGGTAGGCATGCTCCTGGGCGCCGAGGTCGAGGCGACCGGTGACGACCAGTGCGCAGTCGGCCCATGCGGTGTCGACGTCGCCGCTTGCGAACGTCCGGGGCGGGGTCAGGACGTCGCCCCGGACGAACGCCTCGCGGGCATCGAAGATCGCCGTCTGCGCAACCCAGTCAGCAGTGACCAGCTGGGCCGCGCGCCACGCGGCGTCGGCGGAGTCGGCGACCACGAGCGCGACCGGATCGCCGACGCAGTGGACCTCTCCTTCGGCGAGCAGCAGCTCGTCATGGGCCATCGTGCTGATCTGGTTGACGCCGGGGATGTCCGCGGCCGTGAGCACAACCCGGACCTCCGGCTGCCCAGCGGCCGCGGCAGTGTCGAGGTGCGTGAACGTCGCACGGGCGTGCGGGGAGACCGCGACCATTGCGTGCAGGCCGCCAGCCGGCAGCGGCAGATCGGCGGTGAACCGGGCGGCTCCGCGGACCAGGAGGTCCAGGTTGTCGGTGCTCATCGGGCAGGCCCCGTCGGTACGGGCTGTGCCTCTGGGGAGGTTTCGGACCTGTCCAGCGGGCCGGGCAGGCCGAGCACCTTCGCCGCGAGATCAGGGCGATCGTCGGTCAGCGCAGCGACGAGAAGATGTCCGAGCAGGGCGCGCTTGTACGCCGCGGATCCGCGGACGTCATCGATGGGCGAGATCTCGGCGGCGAGGACGGCGACCGCCCGCCGGATCGTCGCAGCCTCCGGTCGGGTACCTCGCAAGGCATCGGCCGTGCGGGTCAGCAGCAACGGGATCGGGGCCACACCCCCGGCCGCGATTCGCAGGTCCGAGAGGATTCCGGCCGGGTCGACATCGAGCCGCACCGCCAGGCTCGCGCTTGCTATATCGTCGAACCGGCGCTTGGCCACCTTCTCGACATGCAGGCGGGATCCAGGTGGCGGATCGGGGATCCGCACGGACAACAGCACCTCGCCCCTGCGCAGGTCGACCTTCCGGTACCCGAGGAAGAAGTCCTCGAGGGGGACCTCACGACACCCGCCGGCACCGGACACGACCACCGACGCCCCCATCGCCAGCAGCGGCAGCGCGAGGTCGGCCGTGGGCGACGCGTGCACGAGGTTGCCGCCGAGCGTGGCCGAGGCGCGCACGGCTGGGGAGCCGAACTGCTCGAGGTGGTCGGGCAGCCCCGGCCAGCGCGCGGCAACCAGCTCGCTGCCCTGCACCTGGGCGGCCGTCACCGCCGATCCGAGCTCGACCCCCCCCGGGTACTGGGTGATCCGGCACAGCTCCGGGACCCGGCGCAGCAGGGTCGGCCGCCGGTGGGCTGAGGTGGCGTGGCGGTGCTCGGGGATCTCGTCGGTTGCCCCAGCAAGCCACCGGGGGGGATGTCCGTCGAAGGGTTCCGGCTCGAGCGGGGGAAGGGCGCGTGCGACTCGCAGGACTGACTCCGGCAGCAGGGCTTCGAGGGGGAGCGGGATGGAATAGGCGCCCAGCAGGTCGCATGCCCGGCGGATCCCGGTGTACCCGGTGCACCTGCACAGATTGCCCGCCGCCGCGCGCCGCGGCTCGGCGCCCGACATCAGCGACCAGGTGAGCGCGGCGACGAACCCGGGCGTGCAGAAGCCGCACTGCACGCCACCAGCCTCGACCAGCGCCCGCTGGACCGGACCCAGCTCGGCCGCGGCGAGCCCTTCCGCAGTAATCACATGGGACCCGGCGACCATCGCCACCGTCGTCAGGCAGCTGTTGTGCAGCTCGTAGACGAGGTCCGGCTCTTCCACGGAGCGCGAGCCGACGAGCACCATGCACGCCCCACAGTCGCCGGTCCGGCATCCGGGTTTGGCGGCGGTGAGGTCACAGCGGTCGCGTAGGAGATCCAGCAGGGTCCTCCCTGGTGGAGTCGTCGTCCGCACCACACGATCGTTGATATGGACGATGGTCGCCACGATTCAACGCTAGCCCCGCACCCTGCGTGATCGCTTGCCCTCCCCAATCGAGCCCCTCGGAGCGCCATGGGCTGGGGCGCCCCTACGGCTGAGGTGTGGCAGTGTCCTGGCGGGCATCTACCTGGTCGAGGTCGTCGTTCACCAGGGTCCAGTGGTGCTCCTGTTCCTCCAGGATGGCCATGTGGGCGCTGTGCTGGAACAGGAGCCATCTGGCGTCGAGCAGCCCGTCAGCTAGGAGCTTGGACTGCACTGGGGTGACCTCGCACGAGATGTGGGCGGCGGGCCCTTGGGCAAGAGCGCCGGCGCGTGGACGGCCCTCTCCGCCTTGAAACCACGAAGGTCAGCAGCGCCAGCAGCAAGGTCGGATTCAGTGCTCGGAGGTCCAGCTCAATAGAGGGGGTGCGGGTCTGAGCGGGAGGCAACTCCGCGCCGACCGAGGAGCGCCCTGATGCCGCGCCCTGTGATCGACCTTGCAGATCTCATGCCCGAGATGAATGGCGCGAGGGCGAGGGCAATGATGGGGGGTACGGCCCGTCGGATGGTGGTGCCCTGCGTGCGGAGGTGTGCAATGGTCGACTCGAAATGGTCCCTGTGGTCCGAGGGATCCCTGCTGAGCATCGCCTCCCAGGGGTCGGTACTCAGCATCGGGTCGGTGGGATCTGCGCTGAGCGTGGGCTCGGTCGGATCCATCGGGTCGGCGTTCAGCACCAGTTCGGCGATGGCCGCCGGTTCACTGATGTCGTGGTGGTCGCTCGGTTCGGTCATGAGCGCCCGGAGCGTGGGCGGCCTGATGGGCTACCGAGGTTCGAACGCGAGTAGGCCGGCGGTGAGGGCTGCTGTCCTCGGCGGATGCGCGGCCGCGACGGTGGCCGCAGCCCTGCTTGCCGCCGGACGCGGGCTCTCCACGCCAGAGGCGATCACGTCCAGCGGCTGACTCGCCTGGCGGCAACGGAGTCGCTGCCGGGCGCGGTATGGAGTCCAGGGCAGGGGCGGGGGCGGGAACAGCGATGGGGTGGGCGATCCCGGGAGCGGGGCTACGGGCGTAGCCCAATTTGTAGCCCAATTGAGGCTCGACCCTGCTTGTGGCGAAGCGGCTTCGGCGAGCCCCGGGTGGGTCTTCGGCCTCTGACGTCCGCGGCAGCCGGGTGCCATTCTCGAAGCGAAGGGCACGCTGTTCCGAGGAGGTCATGGTGGACGTCGACGTTGTGGAAGTTGGCCCAGGGGTATTTCAGGCCCGGGCGAAGCATGTCTGTTGGGTGTTGGTGGTCGACGGTGACGAGGTAACCCTGGTGGACACCGGCTTTCCGGGGGATCGGGAGCGGGTCATCACCTCCTTGGCACGGATCGGGCGCTCCCCGGCCGACGTCGCTGCTGTGGTCCTCACCCATGCCCATCCCGATCATCTGGGCAGTGCTGAGTACTTCCGGACGGTGGTGGGCAAGCCGGTGCTGGCCCACGAGTTGGAGGTGCCCAACGCCACCGGTGCGCGGATCGAGCAGGTCTCGATCGCCACGCTGCTGAAGATGGCGTGGCGTCCGAACGTGTTCGTGTGGGCCATGGAGGCGTTGGCGCTCAAGGTCTCCAAGGTCGAACGGCTCGGCGATGTCCGGACGTTCGGGCCCGGTCCGCTGGACGTCCCAGGGCGGCCGGTGCCGGTGCACACCCCTGGGCACACGTCAGGGCACTGCGCCTTGCACCTGCCGGATCGCGGCGTCCTCCTGGCCGGTGACGCGCTTATGACCGACCACGCGCTCGCCCACCCCACCGGACCGACCCTGCTCCCCGTGTTCTTCAACCACGACACCGCCCAGGCACAGCAGTCGCTGGCCTTGATCGCCGACCTGGCTGCCGATGTGGTGGTCCCCGGGCACGGCCCGGTGTTCCGCGGCACGCCAGCGCAGGCCGTCGCGTCCGCCCTGGGGGCGATCTCGCGCGGCAGGGGATCGGGGTAGGGCAGCGATCAGCCGGCCCGCGGGAGGGGTTCGCGGGAGACGCGGAGGCGGGAATCAGTACGTGGTGGGCGCTTTCGCTGCGGGGTCAAGTGCTGTAGCCCAGGGCGTAGCTCAAACGGGTAACAGCACCGCGAGTAGCGGGCAGTGGAGGTGGTGATAGCCTCCGGGCACTTCAGTTCAGGTGCGCTGCAGCAGGTGGGTGATGGTGTGGCGCGCGTTGGTCAGTGCCTGCTGCCCGGCGGTGATGAGCATGTGCTGTTGGAGGTTGCGGATCGAGTAGTCGGGGTCGAAGTCCTGGCCGTTGGCCAGGCGCTGGAACTGGGCGATGTACCAGAGCAGCTCGCTCGCCCCGGTCGCCGACGGTGGGGGACCCGTGAGTTCAATCTCGTCAACAGTGCTGTCGAGGAGTCCGTGGGGGGCGTCGGGTTGCTCAGCCAGAGGTCGGGCCAGACCGACCACATCAACGGCCCCGGTCAGGATCAGGGTCTCCATGACGGCACGGGACCTCAGCCCTCCTGTGAGTGCCAAGGGAATGTGGGTCATCGCGCGGATGCGGGGTGCGAACCCCGCGAAGTAGGCGTCCTTCGACGTCCCGGGCTCGTCGGGTCGGACCCCGAGGGCGCTGGTTGCCGACTCGTAGGTGCCCCCGGAGATCTCCACGAGATCGACCCCTTCGGAGTCGAGCAGCCCGACCACGTGCGCGGAGTCCTCGATGTCGAACCCGCCGGGCTGGAAGTCGCTGGAGTTGATCTTGACGAAGACGGCGAACCCGGGACTGACCCGTGATCGGATCAGGCGCACGATCTCCACCAGGAACCGGGCCCGGTTGGCCAGACTCCCACCCCACTGGTCGGTGCGCAGGTTGGTGGTCGGGGACAGGAACTGCCCGATCAGGTAGCCGTGGGCAGCGTGGATCTCGACGCCGTCGAAGCCGGCCTGCTCCAGCATGACGGCGGCGGTGGCGAACCGGTCGATCAGGTCGGTGATCTGCGGGTCGGTCAGGGCACGGGACGAGCCGAACACCCGGCTGCCCCGGACTGAGGGCAGGGCGCTGGGCGCCAGCGGGTGCCGGGCGACCAAGACGGTGGTCTGCCGGCCTTGGTGGACCAGTTGGCCGATGAGTCGCACGTCGCGCTGGTGGACCGCCGAGGCCCATTCGGCCAACGCCTGGGTGTCGGTCTTCTCATCCAGGGTGACCAGGGAGGCGTCACCGGCGCCGCGTTGGATGTTGATAACTCCGGTGATCAGGGTTCCGGTACCGCCGTCAGCCCACCGCTCGTACAGCCGGATCAGCGCGGGTGTCACATCCGAGGTGCTTGCGCTGGCCAGCCCCTCACCCATGGCGGCCTTCATAAGCCGGTTCGGCAGGACCAGCCCACACGGCAACGCCAGTGGTTGGGCCAACACCGTGGTCCCGGTGCCCTGGCTGGTCTTGGTCATGGCTACCCACCTCCATAGGGGTCCGTCGTGACCGCGAGCCGCGGGTACCGATCCCTCATCCCTGTCTAGCGTGTCGGCGGGGTGAACCCCAGAGCCCAACGTCACCCAGTACCCCTGGAACCGAGGCTCGGCACGGCCGGGGCGATAGCGGGCCGGGTGCCCATTGGCCCTGTCCGCACCATGGTTCTGGCCCGTAGCCTGAAGCTAGGCCGCGACCCGAGATCGTCCGGTCCCGCGGATTCAGCGGTCGCTGAGGAGGTGGGACCCATGAAGCAGGTCGCCATCGTCACCGGGGGCGCGTCCGGCATCGGGCTGGCCCTCGGGACCGCATTGGTACAACGGGGCTGGCACGTGGTGCTGGCCGACCTCCAGGACGTCGCCGCCAAGGAGCACGCCGACCGACTCACCCGACAGGGCCCCGGATCGGCTATCGGGGTGCATGTGGACGTCCGCGACGCCGACGCGGTCACCAGGCTGGTCGAGTCGACCCACGCCGAACACGGTCGCCTCGACCTGATGGTCAACAACGCCGGCATCGCGATCGCAGGGGAACCCGAGGAACTGGAACTGGTGCATTGGGATCGGATCATCGACGTGAACCTGCGCGGAGTGATTCACGGCTGCCACGCCGCCTACCCGCTGATGCTGCGGCAGGGACACGGCCAGATCCTCAACGTCGCCTCCTCGGCAGGTCTGATCCCCAGCCTGGGGCAGATGGCCCCCTACGCGGCCACCAAATTCGCCGTGGTCGGGCTCAGCCATGCCCTGCGTACCGCGGGCGCCGACCACGGGATCCGGGTCAGCGTGCTGTGCCCGGGGTGGATCGACACCCCGCTGCTCGACGGCGCGTGGCCCGAGGACCTGCCCATCCCCCCGTCGGTCGCCAGTTCGCCGCCCATCCGTGAAATCCTGGCAAAGGGTGGCGTGCGGATCTACCCAGCCGACCGACTGGCCGAGGACACCCTGCGCGGCCTCGAGCGCAACAAGTCCGTGCTGGTGATCCCCAGCGAAATGCACCGCACCTGGCTGCTGTTCCGCCTCGTTCCCGGGCTGGTCGAGAGCAAGGTGGTCGCGATGACCCGCGCCGGGCGCAAGACGGTCGGACACGCCGCGCCCGTAGGAGAGGCAAAGCAGTCGGCGTAGCCAGCCAGCCGCGGTCGCTTGAGCCGGCGGCCGCCGGGACGCGCGGCCGCAGGTTCAATGTTAGGTCTGGAGTGTCGGTCAGTCGTGGCCGGCTTGGGGACCTCCGGTCATTGTGCGCCGCTTGGGCTGGCGGTAGACAGGAAGTGGGCTGAGGTGCGACCCAACCGTTGGGTAGGTCAGTCAGTCTGACCGACTGGGCCTCTTGGGTCTTGGCCACCGCCTCGGATTCCACGATGGAGGAGTGGATCCTCCCAGGAGGTGACGGTCATGCAGTACGCACTCAAGGCAAGCGATTTGGCATGCAGTACGCACTCAAGGCAAGCGATTTGGCCAGGTGGCGCCAGACAGGTGCCTTCCTGGCCAGGTTCACCGGCGCGGAGATGGTGTCGGTGGTGGCCAGCACGGACGCGGCGGTCGCAGCAGCGGTCCTGCCCAAGCCGCTGCAGGTGCCCGAGGATCCCGTGATCACCGCTTTCGTGGCCCATTACCCGGAGACGAACTTCGGGGTTGACTACTACGAGGGTGCGCTGTTCATGGGTGCGGAGTACCGCGGGGAGCAGGGGTCCTACTGCATGGCGATGCCAGTCGACGACGACCTGGCCATGGTTCTGGGCAGGGAAGGGCTGGGCTTCCCGAAGAAGATGGCCGATCACATCAGCCTGGAACGCGACGGCGCTCGTGTGGTCGGAAGCGTGGTGCGCCACGGGGTGGAGATCCTGCACATCGAAGGGGACGCCCATGAGGAGGTCATCCCCGAGCCCGGGTGGGGGAGCCGTGAGGTCCGGGATCTGGAGGGCCGGCCCGCGGGGGCGTTCACGTCGTTCCTGTTCAAGTACTCGATGGCGGCCGACGGTGGCATCTTCGCGCACCTGCCGCAGTTCGTGCGGCAAGTCACCTTGATGGCACCCCGGGAGGGAACGATCGAGGGGGTGCAGGGGGCGAAACTCGAGTTGGTGTCGTCGAGGGTCGACGCGCTCGCAGAGATCCCCGCCTACGACATCCTCAGCGCCAGCTACGGCGTGTTCGACTCCACGATGCTGCCCGGAAAGGTCCTGCGCCGGGTCTACAACCCACTGGCCTTCGCGCCGTACGCGATGTTCAAGAACGACGTCTTCGCCTACGTCGACCCCGCCACCCTGCCCGAACTCACCCGTGGGGAGCGCCGGAAGCAACATCGCGCGCTGGCCAAGTACTGACGACCCGGATGACGGCCACCTGTTGGGTGGTGAGGCGGTGACCCGTCGAACAGACTTGCGGGGCGCGATAAGGAGTCCGGGGGAGGGGAGGGGGCGGAAACCGCGATGGGCTGGGCGATCCCGCGAACGGGATCGGGACTGTAGCCCAGTTCGTAGCCCAATTGAGGTCGGTGGCGGCGGCATTGGCCAGGGTTGAGGAATGCTCATCGTGTCTGCCTTGCCAGTCCTCCTCGACGTTCGCGAGGCGTGGGTTCCGGCGGCGGCGGGCGTCGCCGCGCTTGGTCCGGTCAGGCGGTGAAGGTGGCCGCTTCGAGTAGGGATGGGCCGTACCAGGTGAGCAGCCGCCCATTGACCAGCGTGGTGCGCGTGGTGGTGAAGGCTTCGGGGCCGTCGGCGGCGGTGAAGGGGTAGGGCTCGTCGGGTAGCAGGACCAGGTCGACGTCGGCTCGGTCGATCTCGGCTAGGGCGACGTTGGGGTAGCGGTCGGGGTGGTCGGCGAACACGTTGTGGTAGCCGCGTCGGCGTAGCAGGTCGCCGGTGAACGTGTCCCGGCCGACCACCATCCAGGGGTCGCGCCAGATCGGCACCGCCACCCGTGCCCGCACATCGGGGACCGGTTGGTCCCAGGCGGCCCGGACGTCGGCCAGCCAGCCGGGCACGCCCCAGCGCAGCCCGTCGGCGAGCAGCCGGGTCAGTGAGTCGATGGCCTGGGGAACCGTCTCGATGACCGTCACCCACACCGGTACCCCGGCGTCGCGCAGGCGGTGCACGTCGATGCGCCGGTTCTCTCCTTGTTGGCGATCACCAGGTCGGGGGCCAGGGCGAGGATCGTGGCGATGTCCGGGTTCTTGGTGCCGCGGACCCGGGCCGCGGTGAGCCCGGTCGGGTGGGTGCACCAGTCGGTGGCTCCGACCAGCGCCTCGGGTCGGGTCATTGCCACGGACTCGGTCAACGAGGTCACCAGCGACACCACCCGACGGGCCGGTCCACTGACCGGGACCCCAGTCGCGAGGTCGTCGAGCACTGCCGCACCCCTGAGGCTAGAGGCCGCACGCGGGCCCGGCGCTCGCTGCTGGCCCGGGGTGGAGCGACAGCGCCGCTTCAGTAACTCGCGTGGCCAAGCTAACGGGACCTCGACCACCCAAACCGGTCTCGGCGGAGTACCCATCGCGAGTCCGCCGCACCTTGGTGCGCTCAGTCGCCTGGCGACTCTTTCCATACCTGTGCAGCCATGAACACGTTCAGGGCCGCGAGGAAGGACGCGCTCAGGGCAGCGCTCACAACCACCCGGGCGGGGTTCCGCCGGGAGCAGCGCGCCTGGATCTGGGTGCCGGAAGCACCCGATCTGCCGCACCCACATCTGCCGCACCCACGCCCTCCCCGCGCGGGACTTCGGCCAACGGCGGCATCGCGGAGGCCCTGGACGAGGTGTGCAGGTCGGGCATTGTGACACTCGTGCCCATGGGACCTCTGTCCCTATCGGCGGGTAACCCCCAGTGGTAGGCCAGATGCATGGACGCTGGCGACTTGCAGGCTCGCGTGATCCACAAGGCCACCGCCGAAATGCGGGTGCCACCGCACCTCGACGACTACGACGCCGTGCGCGCGTCGTTCACCTGGGAGCAGGCTCGCGGGTTGTTGGACGGCCTGCCGGCCGGGGGCCTGAATATCGCCCATGAGGCGGTCGACCGGCACGTGGCGCACGGCCGCGGCGGCCATGTGGCACTGCGCTGCCTGACCAAGGACTCCACGACCTCGGACATTACGTATGCCGACCTGGCCGCGCGGACCTCAGCCTTCGCCCACGGCCTGCGCGGCCTCGGCCTCGACCCCGGCGACCGGGTGTTCAGCCTGATCGGCAGGTTGCCGTGGCTCTATGTAGCCATGATGGGCACGTTGAAGTCGAGGTGCGTGTTCTCCCCGCTGTTCAGCGCCTTCGGGCCCGAGCCGGTCCGCCAGCGCATCGCCCTCGGCAACGGCCGGGCACTGGTCACCTCGGCCGACCTCTATCGCAAGAAGGTCGCCCCGGTGCGCGCCGAGCTTCCAGGCCTGAGCCACGTCCTGCTCGTCGACCCACCGGGCATGGACGTCTCCGACATCCCCGGAGCGATCCACCTTGAGGACCTCGTCGGCCGCCAGCCAAGCACCTTCGACATCGAGCCCACGGACGACGAGGAGTTGGCGCTGCTGCACTTCACGAGCGGCACCACGGGTACCCCAAAGGGTGCGATGCACGTGCACGGGGCGGTGGTCGCCCACAACGCCACCGGGCGGTTCGCCCTCGACCTGCATCCGGAGGACGTCTATTGGTGTACCGCCGACCCCGGATGGGTGACGGGCACGTCCTACGGGGTGATCGCCCCGCTCACCGTCGGGCTGACCGCGCTGGTCTACGAGGGCGAGTTCGACGCCCGCCGCTGGTACCGCACGCTCGATGAGCAGGGCGTCACGATTTGGTACACAGCTCCGACGGCGATCCGGATGCTCATGCGCGCCGGGACCCAGCTGCCTGGGGAGTACGACCTGTCGGCGCTGCGCTTCATCGCCAGCGTGGGAGAGCCGCTGAACCCGGAGGCGGTGATCTGGGGCCGCGAAGCCTTGGGCATGACGATCCATGACAACTGGTGGCAGACCGAGACCGGCGGGATCATGATCGCCAACTACGCAGCCTGCGACGTGCACCCGGGCTCGATGGGCCGGCCGATGCCGGGGATCACCGCCACGATCCTGGCACGAGGCGACGAGGGTCGCGCGGGCGTGGGCCCGGACGGCTCGGTCGCGGAGGTCGCCCCCGACGAGATCGGTGAGCTCGCGCTGCGCCCGGGGTGGCCCTCGATGTTCCGCGGATACCTCAACGACGAGGCCCGGTATGCGAAGTGCTTCGCGGGCGGCTGGTACCTCTCAGGGGACCTCGCTCGCCGTGATCCCGACGGGTGGTTCTGGTTCGTGGGACGTGCCGATGATGTGATCAAGTCCGCGGGTCACCTGATCGGCCCCTTCGAGGTCGAGAGCGTGCTGATGGAGCATGCGGCCGTCGCCGAGGCAGGTGTCATCGGTGTGCCTGACCCCCTGACGGGGGAGCGGATCAAGGCGTTCGTCGCGCTGAAGCCCGGGGTCAGCCGCGAGCCTGCCGACCTCGACCTGCTGCGGCGGGAGATCAGCGCACATGCCCGACGGCGTCTGGGTCCCGCGGTCGCCCCCCGCGAGATCGCGTTCGACGACAACCTGCCCAAGACCCGGTCGGGCAAGATCATGCGCCGCCTGCTGCGCGCGCGGGAGCTGGGCCTGGCAGAGGGGGACCTGAGCACCCTGGAGGTACCCGCCGAACCGGGAGGAGCGACTCGATGACAGCCGATGAGTCCCTGGATCTGAGACTGCTGCACGACATGGTGCTCGTGCGCCGCTTTGAGGAGCGCTGCGTCGAGTTGTACAGCGCCGGCTCGATCCGCGGCTTCCTGCACGTGTACATCGGGGAGGAGGCCGTCGCCACGGGGGTGATGTCGGCCCTCGAATCCGAGGACGCGATCGTCGCGACCTACCGGGAGCACGGTCATGCCCTGCTCAAGGGGATATCCGCGCGGTCGGTGATGGCCGAGATGTTCGGCAAGGTCACCGGCTGCTGTCGCGGGCGCGGCGGCTCCATGCACCTGTTCGACTCCACCACCCGGTTCTACGGCGGCAATGCGATCGTCGGCGGCGGGCTGCCGCTGGCCGTGGGGCTGGCGCTGGCCGACAAGCTGGCCGGTCGCGACCGGGTGACCGCCTGCTTCTTCGGCGAGGGGGCGATGGCCGAGGGCGAGTTCCACGAGTCGATCAACCTCGCGGCGATCTGGGGGTTGCCGGTGCTGTTCATCTGCGAGAACAACCTCTACGCGATGGGCACCGCGCTGGCGCGCTCGGAGTCCGAGACGAACCTGGCGGTGAAGGCCTCGGCGTACGAGGTGCCCGCCTGGACGGTCGACGGGATGGACGTGCGCGCCGTGGCCGAGACCGCACGGCGGGCGGTGGACTCAGTGCGTGCCGGCGGCGGGCCGTACTTCCTCGAGGCGCGCACGTTCCGGTTCCGGGCGCACTCGATGTTCGACCCTGAGCGGTACCGCGAGAAGTCCGAGGTCGAGGTGTGGAAGGCCCACGACCCGATCCAGTCGCTGCGCGACCGGATGACGGCCGAGGGCGCGCTCGCCGATGCCGACGTCGAGGCCATGGAGGCCGAGATCGCGGCGATCGTCGACGACGCGGCCGGGTTCGCCGAGGCCTCGCCGCTCGAGGACGTTGCCGACCTCGACCTGTTCGTGCACAGCCCGGGCAGCTCGGTCCTCCGAACGGCTCGTGAGCGGGAGGGGGTGACGCCATGAGCACCCGCAAGCACCCGGCTGCAACCACGTCCGGGGCTGTCGGTGCGCCGGTCCCGGAGGGGGCTCCGCAGCCCACGACCATCACCTACCGAGAGGCGATCCGGGAGGCGATCCGGGAGGCGATGCTCGCCGACGACCGCGTGTTCCTCATGGGCGAGGACGTGGGGATGTACGGCGGCTGCTTCGGCGTGAGCATGGGCCTGCTCGAGCAGTTCGGCCCGAACCGGATCCGCGACACGCCCCTCTCGGAGTCGGCGTTCGTCGGGGCCGGGATCGGTGCGGCGCTGGGCGGGATGCGTCCGATCGTGGAGATCATGACCGTCAACTTCTCGCTGCTGGCCCTCGACCAGATCATGAACACCGCGGCTGCCCTGCAGCACATGTCCGGTGGGCAGTTCCAGGTGCCGCTGGTCATCCGGATGACGACGGGCGCGGGCCGGCAGTTGGCCGCCCAGCACTCGCACAGCCTCGAGGGCTGGTACGCCCACATCCCGGGCATCCGGATCGTGGCCCCGGCGACGATCCCCGACGCGCGGGGGATGCTGGCAACGGCGCTGGCAGACCCCGATCCGGTGCTGATCTTCGAGCACGGTGGGCTCTACAACGTCGCGGGTGAGCTGGCTGCTGACGCCGGACCGGTCGACCTCGACTCGGCGGCGATCCGGCGGCCCGGCTCGGACATCACGCTGATCACGTACGGCGGGACGCTGGCGACCGTGCTAGAGGCGGCGGCCGCCCTGGTCGAGGACGGGATCGACGCGGAGGTCATCGACCTTCGTACCCTGCGCCCGCTCGACGACGCCACGATCCTCGGGTCGGTGCGTCGGACCCATCGCGCGGTCGTGATCGACGAGGGGTGGCGAAGCGGGAGCCTGTCGGCGGAGATCTCGGCGCGGATCATCGAGCAGGCGTTCTACGACCTGGACGCCCCGGTCGGTCGCGTGTGCAGCGCCGAGGTTCCGATGCCCTACGCCCGACACCTCGAGCTCGCCGCGCTCCCGACCGTGAAGGGGATCGCCGCGGCGGCCCGGAGTGCGATGCGGGGGGAGGCCTGAGTCATGGGCGAGTTCCGGATGCCCTCTCTGGGTGCGGACATGGACGTCGGCACGATCGTCGAGTGGCTGGTGAAGCCCGGCGACGCGGTGCGGCGCGGCCAGATCGTGGCCGTGGTCGACACCGCGAAGGCCGCCATCGAGATCGAGGCATTCGAGGAGGGCGTGGTGACCGAGATCCTCGTCGGCACAGGGGTGAAGGTGCCGGTGGGGACCCCGCTGGCGATGATCGGCGCGGCGACTTCCGCCGCTATGGCCCCACCCCGGCCGTTGGTAGTCGATGCGGGCGTTTCAACCGCCAAGATCGACTACCTCGTACCGACGATCGCCGCCCCGCCGGCGCATCCACGCGCCACGCCGCCCGTGCGTCACCTGGCCCAGCAGCTCGGGGTCGACCTCGACACGATCCCCGGCACGGGTCGCGACGGGCACATCACGCACGACGACGTCCTGCGCGCCACTCCGACGCCGCCGCCGGTGGCCCCACCTGCCGCCCCGGCCGCGCGCCCCGCCCGATCGGTTCGGATTCCCGTCGACTCATGCGCCTCAATTCCGGATCGATCCGGGAGTGGGCCGCGCGATGGCGGACCGATAGGAGGGGGAGCGGGGAGGGGGGAGGAGGCCGTCCGGGGCACGGGGGAGCGGCTTCGGGTGACGCCGCGGGCCCGGCGGATCGCCGCCGAACGTGGGATCGACCTGGCCACGCTCGCCGCCTCGGGTTCAGGCGCCGCGGGATCGGTCGGGGCAGTGGCGGGCGCCGATGTGG
>JBAVKQ010000220.1:0-6592 GCA_049688395.1 Candidatus Nanopelagicales bacterium | reverse complement strand
CGCCGGCACCGACGGCGGCGGCGTGGCCCGGCACGGCAACCTCGCCGGCGAGGTGCTCGCGATGGCCGAGCTCGGCATGTCCGCGCGGTACGCGTTGGGTGCGGCGTCCTGGCGGGCGCGGTCGTGGCTGGGCTGGAACGCCGGCCTGGCCGAGGGCGACCCCGCCGACTTCGTGGTGTACGACGCCGACCCGCTGACCGACCTGGGCGTGCTGCACCAGCCCGCTCGCGTGGTGCTGAGGGGCCGTGTGGTGGCCTGACCTGGGCCCGGCGCGCGGCGGGCCCTGCCCTGGGCGACTGGCATCCTGTTGACATGAGGTCTCACTGCTCCCTGTACGTGGACGCCGGGTACCTGTTGGCCTCGGCGGCCACCCGGGTGACGGGCACCTCCCTGCGCAACGGGATCCACGTGGAGTATCCGAAGCTGGTCAGCGCTCTGATCGAGCAGGCACAGCAACTGTCCGGGCTTCCCGTGCTCCGGGTGCATTGGTACGACTCCGCCAAGGACGGAGTTCCCGACACCCAACAGGCGCGTATCGGTGAGCTGCCCAGGGTGAAGCTTCGCCTCGGGCGCTTCGGAGTGGATGGGCAGCAGAAGGGCGTTGACCTGCGGATGGGCCTGGATCTCGTGACCCACGCCCGCAATCAGGCCTCGGACGTCTTTCTCCTGGTGTCCGGCGACGACGACCTCACGGAAGCGGTCGAGGAGGCACAGGTGCATGGCGTGGAGGTGCTGATCCTGGCTGTTCCCAATGCCGCCGGCAGGGCCCATGGAGTCAGTCGGCACCTGCTCAGGGCGGCTGACGCCCTGGCAATCCTCGATCCGCAGGTTGTCGACGCCTCGGTCATGAAGGTGGAGGTTCCCCCGGCCGTGGCCGCTGTGGTCGCCGACCCCCGGATTGTCCGAAAGCCTCCGATCCCCACGCCGAACGACCTCGCCGCGAAGGTCCGCCCAGCGCCCGCTGCGCCGGACTCAGTTCTGGCCTACACCGCCTCGACTGGCGGCGGAGGGTATGGGGTCAGTGGCTCAGGCGACTCGCAGGACTACGCCGACCAGATCGACGACGTCGTCAGGAACGTCCTGGCATCGTTCCGCAAGAGCGCGACGAACGAGGTTACGGCCGCACTTCTTCGTGGTCGCCCCTCGATCCCGGGGGACATCGATCGCGCCCTGCTGATCGACCTCTCGGACGAACTCGGTGAGTACGACCTCAGCGACGCGGTTCGATTCCGGCTGCGGGTTCGTTTCTGGGAGCTGTTCGAGACTGCGTGAGCGTCGCCGCTCGCAGCCGGCCGGGTGAGCACGGCCCGCTGCGCCACCCGCGGGGGGTGGTCCTGCTCATCCGGCGACGCGTCGCATGAGCGCCTCCAGCGGGCCCCGGGCGAACCGGCGCCGCCACGCCCAGGAGAACCCGATCGCGGCGACGCTGAACACCAGGCTGGTGGTCACGGCCCAGGTCAGACTCTGGTTCTCCAGCCGGCCGAACGTGTCCAGGATGACCATGCCGACCAGGACGTGCGCGACGTAGATGCTCAGCGCGAGCTGACCGGTGGCGACCAGTGGCTCGGTCACGCGCCCGGGCAGGTGCTCGGTCAGCCAGATGGAGCCGACGATGACCAGCACGGCTGTCCCGGCGCCGGCGGCCAGGTACATGGGCAGCGGGGGGATGGGTTCGACCGAGAACAACCAGCGCCAGCTCGTGTCTTCGACCCGTTCGAGGCTGCCACCCTTGGGGCCGAGCACGATCCACGCCGCTGTCTCGGTGACCACGACGACGACTGCGGCGCGCAGCGTCAAGGTCGCCCGCCAGGCCCGGTCGCGCAGGTCGGTGCGGCCCAGCCACATGCCGAACAGGTAGAACGCGATCCATGGGAACACGGGGTGGAACCCGTCCAGGAACAGGTTGCGCAGGAACCCCGCTGGAGTGCCCAGCCCCTGGTAGGAGTATTCGGCCAGGTCCCAGTTGGCGAAGAAGTCGAAGCCGACGAGGAACGTCAGGGAGATCAGCACCGCGCCGGCGGCCGAGGCCGCCAGTCGCCGGTTCGAGGCGAAGAGCACGAGGGCACCGATCGCCAGGTAGACCCCGTAGTAGTGCAGGATGTCGGCCGGCCAGATCAGGAAGAACGCCCAGCCGATCACGAACAGGAACAGGGCTCGCTTGGCCAGGACTGCCCGCGCATGCCGCCGCAGCTCGGGGTCGCCGCTGACCCGGGCGCGCCGGGACCCCAGGCTGGCGCCCACCCCTGCCAGCACGACGAACGTCGCTGCGGCGCGGCCGTCGAAGGCTGCTGCCACGGCTCGCAGCCACCCCGGGTCGCCCTGCTCGGCTCCCATGGTGATCTTGAAGTTGACCAGGACCATGCCGATCACGGCGAACGCCCGGGCCACATCCAGGCCGGTGATCCGCCCGCCCGCGGTCTTCGGGCCGGCGAGCGCCGGGGCATTGGTTCTGGGATCGGTGGCGTCCATGACCCTGAGGCTACTGGCAGTCACTGTCAAAATCAAAGGCGCTGTCAGTTGGCGTAGGATGGCGCTCATGGGCCAGCAGCTTTCCCTGCGTCAGCGCAATCGACTCGCGTCCATGCGACTGGTCCAGCGCAGCGCTGTGACGCTCATGGAGGCGCATGGCTTCGACATGACGACTGTGGAGGAGATCGCCGAGACCAGTGGGGTCTCGGCCTCGACGATCTACCGCCACTTCGGCACCAAGGAGAACCTGGTCCTCTGGGACGAGCAGAACACGGCCGTCGACGCGGAGCTCACCAGGCGCCTACCCCGCGAGCCGGTGCTGACTGCGTTCCGCGACGGTGTCATCGCAGCCCTGGTCGACCGGCCGGACCGCGACCTGTTCCTGCGTCGCCTGCAGCTCGTCTACGCCGTGCCCTCGATCTGGGCAGTGGCGGCCCATGCGGACCGGACCGCCCGCACCGAGCTGGCGGCGGGGATCGCCGCGGTGGACGGACGCCGGGTGGCGACCACCGCGGACAAGGTCGTCGCAGCGGGCTGTCTGGCAGCGCTGGACGTGGCCCTCGACGCGTGGCAGGCCAGCAACGGCGCGCAGCGCCTGGAGGACCTCATCTGCGAAGCGATCGCGGCCATGGCGGCACTGGGGTGATCCCGTGCCCGCGAGTCTCAGGGCTGCGCGTGCGTGCGCAGGTATGTGGCGAACACCGCGACGAACATCGGCTGCAGGTCGCCGACGCCGGTGCTGCTGAACACCTGCCGGGCCGCCTCGACCGTCTCGATCAGCGAGCCGCCGATCTCGCCGAGGGATCCGCCCTCGTCGGCGGTGGCCGTCAGGGCCGGGGTGTGCGCCATCAGGTCGATGAAGAACTGCAGGTCATGGTTGTGCCGGGCCCGCTCGAACGCCTCATCGCGCAGGTCCTCGTAGGGCCAGTCCTCGTAGGCGAGGTCCGGATGCTCGGTGTGGTCGCTCATGGAGCACACCGTAGTGGACGTCCTGGCCCTCGACGGCCCTGGCCGGTGCGGGAATCCGCCGTGCTCAGGTCGCCGCCCCCGCGGGTCCGGCGTCCCGCCCGGGCTGGGCACCTTCGGGGTCGTCGGTGTCCTCGGGCAACCGGCAGATCCGCTCCAGCCACAGCGACAGCACGGTCAGCACCAGGCCGCCGAAGGCCGCCAGGGCTGCCGCGAGCAGGCGCTCCCGTCCGACAGCCACGCCAGTCTCCGGCAGCAGGCGCAGCGCGACCCCGCCGTACAGGCCGAACACGATCGCACCGGTCCGCGAGCCGGCGAAGGCCAGGGCGGTGGTGCGGGCCGCCACCACGGAGTTCATCGGGGCCGGGCGACGCCGGGGGTCGGGACTGGGCTGCAGGCGCCGGCGGGCCGCCAGCGTCCAGGCCCCGACGAAACCGGCCACGACCCAGATGACCACCACCGCTGACCAGGCCACGGCGACGAGTCGGCCACGGCTGTCGACCCAGTCGGTCACCATCCACCCGATCGCTGCGGCGACTGCTGCGACTCCAACCAGCCTGATCACCGACGTGGGCCTCATCGCCACCAGGGGCCCCCGTCGAGCAGTGTCACGGATTGGTCGGTGACCTGCGCGGCCCAGTCGCCGACCGTCGCGGTCCGCACCCCGGGCACCTCGAGGTCCGCACCGGGCTGCAACTGGGCCCAGGGCGCCAGCACGAACGCGCGCTCGTGGGCCCGCGGATGGGGCAGGGTCAGGTCGGGGGCCAGGCTGGTGACGCCCTCCACGGCGATCACGTCCACGTCCAGGGTCCGCGGACCCCAACGCACGTCGCGCACCCGGCCGGCAGCCGCCTCGACCTGATGGGCCAGTTCGAGCAGACCCGCTGGTTCCCGGGTCGTGTCGACCACGACGACCGCGTTCAGGTAGTCCGGCTGCTCCGGCCCGCCGACGGCGGCGGTGCGCCACAGGCCCGAGACCGCGATCAGGAACACGTCGCGCTCCGCGGCCAGCGCGCCGATCGCGGACCGCAGCGCGGCCCGGGCGTCGCCGAGGTTGGCGCCCAGGCCGAGGACGGCGCGCTCCTTGGGCCTGGTCATCGAGTCCTCGTCACCGACACGGCCACGTCGTCGAAGGGCACCGGGATGGGCGCCTGCGGCTTGTGCACGGTGACGGTGACCGCAGCCACGTCGGGAAGGGCCAGGCACTGCTCGGCGATCCGGACGGCCAAGGTCTCGATCAGGTCGACCGGCTCCCCCTCGAGGATCGCCACGATGCCGAGGGCAAGTGCGCCGTAGTCGACGGTGTGGGCCAGGTCGTCGCTCTGCGCGGCCCGATCCATCGAGGACACCCCGAGCACCGCATCCACGCGGAACTCCTGGCCGTCGCGGCGCTCGTGGTCGAACACCCCGTGGAATCCCCGGGCCCGGACCCCGGTCAGGATGATTCGGTCCAGATCGGGACCGAACGGGTCGGCGCGGCGTGCGGGCTGGGTCATGGCTGCCCTCCTGACGAGTCGGTGACGGCGGCGTCCCGCCAGGCGCCCGCGACGGCGATCGCGTCCCGGGACCCGCGCACGTGGTGGACCCGGACCGCCCAGGCCCCGGCGGCCGCGGCCAGTGCGGTGACCGCATCGGTGGCGGCATCGCGCTGGTCCACCGGCCGTGGCCGGTCGGGTCCGCCCAGCAGCTCACCGAGGAAGCGCTTGCGGCTGGCCCCGATCAGGACTGGATGGCCCATCGCCTGCAGGTCGGCCAAGCCGGCCAGCAGCGCCCAGTTGTGTGCCGCGGTCTTGGCGAACCCCAGGCCCGGGTCGAGCACCACCCGTGCGGCGTCCACGCCGGCGGCATCGAGCTCGTCGAGCCGGGCGCGCAACTCGGCGCACACCTGCGCCACGACGTCGTCGTAGTCGGCCAGGGCGTCCATGTGGGTGGAGTGCCCGCGCCAGTGCATCGCGATGTAGGGCACGTCCGCCTCGGCGATCCACCGGTGCATCCCCGGGTCGGCCAGGCCACCGGAGACGTCGTTGACCAGCGCAGCCCCCGCTTCCACCGCAGCTCGGGCCACCTCGGCGCGCATGGTGTCGATGCTGACCACGACTCCGTGGCCCACGAGTGCCTCGATGACCGGCATCACCCGGGTCAGCTCCTCGCCGATCGGGATGCGCGCAGCGCCTGGCCGGGTGGACTCGCCGCCGACGTCGATGACGTCAGCCCCGGCCGCGACCTGGGCCAACGCGTGGGCCAGCGCCACCTCGGTGTCCACGAACCGGCCGCCGTCGGAGAACGAGTCCGGGGTGACGTTGAGCACCGACATCACCAGCGTGCGCCTCAGCGCCACCAGATGATCGGGCAGCCCGTGCGGGTGCACCCGCTCAGGCCTTCAGGATCAGGGACATGACCTCGGCGCGGGTGGCCGCCTCGCGCAGCGAGCCGCGCACGGCGCTGGTCACGGTTCGGGCCCCGGGCTTGCGCACGCCCCGCATCGACATGCACAGGTGCTCGCACTCGATGACGACCACCACCCCGCGCGGCCGGAGCACCCGCACCATCGCCTCGGCGATCTGGGTGGTCAACCGCTCCTGGACCTGGGGGCGCTTGGCGTAGACATCGACCAGCCGGGCGATCTTGCTCAGGCCGGTGATCCGGCCCTCAGCGCTGGGGATGTAGCCGACGTGGGCCACCCCGTGGAAGGGCACCAGGTGGTGCTCGCAGGTGGAGTAGACCTCGATGTCCTTGACGAGCACGAGCTCGTCGTGGCCGAGGTCGAAGGTCGTGGAAAGCACGTCGTCCGGGCGTTCGCGCAGGCCTCTGAACATCTCCGCGTAGCTGCGGGCCACTCGCCCGGGGGTCTCGCGCAGGCCGTCGCGGTCGGGATCCTCACCGATGGCCAGCAGCAGTTCGCGCACGGCCGCGGCCGCCCGGAGTTCGTCCACGGGGCCTGCCAGCTCCTCGGGGTCGAACACGTGGACCTGCTCGAGGGCGCTCACCGGCCGCCGTCCGCCTGATCGATGGTGCTCACCGGCCACCGTCCGTCTGCTCGTCGAGACCGGGCGGCTGGTCACCCTCGGTGCGGCGAACGGTCCCGTCCGGGTCAGGTGCGGTGTCCGGCGGCGTGGCTGGCGGGCCCGCCGGGCCGGGCGCCGGGTCGGGCAACCCG
>JBAVKQ010000219.1:0-2113 GCA_049688395.1 Candidatus Nanopelagicales bacterium | reverse complement strand
GCGTCGCGCTCCACGTCGGTCCAGGCCAACCAGCGGTTGCTGGACCGATTCCTCACCGAGGTCGCCGGTGCTCCGGCGATCCTCGTCGGCAACTCGATGGGCGGTCTCATCTCGATCCTTCAGGCGGCGCAGCGTCCTGACACCGTGGCCGGGCTCGTGCTCGTCGACCCCGCGCTGCCTCCGGCGCTGAACGCACGGCCCGACCCCCGCGTCTTCGCGACGTTCGCCGCGTTCCTCGTGCCCGCCGTCGGGCGTCGGGTGCTCAGTCGCCGGCGTGATGCCACGTCAGCCGAGGATGCCGCCCAGGCGCTGCTGCGGCTGTGCTGCGCGGACCCCTCGCGGGTGCCCAGTGACGTGATCGACCTCCACGTCGAGCTCGCTGGGCAGCGCCGCGAGTACCCCGACATCGACTCCGAGATGCTGGTCGCGGCCCAGTCGCTGATGTGGGCCCTGGCCGATCGGCGCCGCTTCGCGGCCATGCAGCGGTCGATCGACGTGCCGGTACTCCTCCTCCACGGCGACCAGGATCGGTTGATCAACATCGCGACGGCCCGTGCCGCTGCCCAGGCGAACCCGTCCTGGCAGTTCGAGGTCGCTCGGGGGGTGGGGCACGCCCCGCAGCTCGAGGTCCCGCAATGGACGGTGGAGATGGTCCTGCGGTGGCTCGCCGACAACCCGCGGGCCGCGGACATCGCGGCCCGGGCCCGGCCCCTGAGCCCGGACCGGAGATGACCATGGACAGGCTGAGCTCGCTCGACGCCGGGTTCCTGCACTTGGAGAACGACCGGCAGCAGATGCACGTCGGCTCGCTGCTCCTGTTCGAGGGGCCCGTGCCGGCCTTCGAGGAGTTCACCGCTCACCTTGAGGCCTGCCTCGACGCGGTTCCGCGATATCGCCAGCGCGTGCAGCGGATGCCCCTCGATCTGGCGCGCCCCGTGTGGGCCGATGACCCGCACTTCTCGCTGGCCTACCACCTGCGGCACACCGCGATCCCATCGCCTGGTGGCGATGCGCAGCTGCGCGCACTCGTCGCGCGGGTCCTGTCCCAACGTCTTGACACCGACCGACCGCTGTGGGAGATGTGGCTGGTCGAGGGCCTGCCCGAGGAGTGTTGGGCGGTCATCACCAAGACCCATCACGCGATGATCGACGGTCTCGCGGGCAACGAACTCATGGAGATCGTGCTGGACCGGGACCGCGATGCGCCGCGCCACACTCCGGTTGCCTGGCGTCCGAGGGCTGAGCCATCGCGACTCGAGCTCGCGGCTTCCGGGGTGGCGGGCATCGCGCAGCTCCCAGTCGACCTCTCGCGGGCAGCCGCTGGCGCGGTGCGCGCACTCTCTTCCCCGGGTCAGGTGGCACGGGCGGGGGCCGTGCGGGCGCTCGGACTCGCCAGCGTGGGGCGCAGCGCCGCGAGTCCGACGAGTGTGCTCAACGGCCCGTTGGGTCCGCACCGCCGCTGGGGTTGGGCGCGGGCCGAGCTCGCTGACATCAAGCGGGTGAAGGAGGCCGCGGGCTGCACCGTCAACGATGTCGTCCTGGCCGGAATCGCCGGCGGCTTCCGCGCGTACCTGCACACGCGAGGCGAGGACGTCGAGAACACGACGATCCGCGCCCTGGTGCCCGTGTCGGTCCGGACCGAGGCGCACGAGGGCCGACTCGGCAACCAGGTCACCGGCATGTTCGCCGACCTCCCGGTGCACGTCCCCGACCCCCGTGCACGCCTCGAGGCGGTCGCGCGGCAGCTCGACCACCTCAAGAACAGCGGCCAGGCGGTCAGCGTCGAGGCGATGCTCTCAGCCGGCGACTTCGTTCCCGCGACCCTCATGACGCTGGGCGCCCGTGTGTATGCGCGCACCGGGCAGCGGGTCATCAACACGGTCACCACGAACATCCCGGGCCCGCAGTACCCGATCTACCTCGTCGGGCGCCGCATGCTGGAGATGTTCCCCTACATCCCCGTGGCGTTGGGGGTGCGCATCAGCATCGGGATCATGTCCTACGACGGGCATGTCGCCATCGGAGTCACCGGAGACTACGACGCCGTCCCCGACCTCGACCTCCTGTGCACTGCCATCGAGGACTCCCTCGCCGAGCTGGTGAGCACCGTCGG
>JBAVKQ010000218.1:0-5202 GCA_049688395.1 Candidatus Nanopelagicales bacterium | reverse complement strand
CTCCTCGAGGCCGCCGGTGCCGGCGACCACCAGCGGGGTGCCCATGATCGCGCCCTCCAGGGCCACCAGGCCGAACGGCTCGTACAGGCTGGGTGCGACGATCAGATCCGCAGCGACCACGACCGCGCGCAGGTCGCCCTCGCTGACCCAGCCGAGGAACCGGACGCTATCGCCCAGGCCGAGGCCGGCGGCCTGCCCCCGCACGTCGTCGAGGTAGCTGCCGTGGCCGGCGACCAGCAGTCGGATGCCGGGGTGGGCCGAGCGCAGCCCCGGCATGGCCGCGACCAGCGTCTGCACGCCCTTCTCCCACTCGACCCGCCCGGTATAGGCGATCAGGGGCGCGGCGTCGGCGTTCTCCGCGCGGATCCGGGCCACGTCGGACTCGGCGGCCACCCAGCGCGCGGGGTCGATCCCATTGGGCACCACGTGGGACTCGGTCACGCCGAACAGGTCGGCGACCTCATCGCGCATCGTGGCCGAGCAGGTGATGACGGAGTCCGCGGTGTTGGCCAGCCACCACTCGATGCCGTGGATCGCCGCGGACAGCGGGCTGCTGACCCAGCCCAGGTTCCGCCCCGCCTCGGTGGCGTGGATCGTGGCGGTCAGCGGCGTGCCGAACGACTCGCGCAGCGCGGCCGCGGCATGGGCGACCATCCAGTCGTGGGCGTGGATGACCTCCGGGCGCCAGTCGGGGATCAGCCGGTTGCCGTGACCGGTGAACTCGCACTCCATCTCGGCCACGTAGGCCAACAGGTCACTGGGGTCGTGCCGGGAGTGGTCGACCGCCGCACGCAGCACCCGGACCGGTCCGCCGGACCCCCACGCCATCCGGGCCGGTGCCGCGGAGTTCGGTGCCTGGGTGATAACAACGACGTCGTGGCCGGCAGCGGCCTGGGCCTCGGCCAGTGCATAGACATGCCGACCGAGCCCGCCGTACATCACCGGCGGGTATTCCCAGGTCAGGTGCAGGATGCGCATCGCGGACGAATCGTACGCCCGTGCCGAGGTCGCTGGTCGCCGGTGGCCGGGCCCGGGACCTTCGACCCGTGGCCAAGGGCCGGGGTACCGCATGCGGGCCGGCGCAACGCACCTAGGATTGACCCGATCGGCAGGTCTTGTTACCCGCGGGTAGCATGACCCTGCGGGCGGCGGAAGCGCCCAGCGGATCGGTAGAACTGGCCACCCGGACGCCTTTGCGCACCGGCTGAAAAGAGAGGTCGACAACGCGACCATGAAGATCGTTGTCTGTGTGAAGCAGGTACCGGACAGTTGGGCGGAGAAGACGCTGAGTGCGTCGGACTACACGCTGGACCGTGAATCGGTGGATGCCGTCATGAACGAGATCGACGAGTACGCGATCGAGGAGGCGCTGCGGCTCAAGGAGGCGCACGGCGGCGAGGTCGTGGTGATGTCGATGGGTCCGTCCCAGACGACCGACACGATCCGCAAGGCGCTGGCCATGGGTGCCGACTCCGGCGTGCACATCCTCGACGACGGGCTGCACGGCTCGGACGCCGTGGCCACGTCGCTGGCGCTGAGCAAGGCCATCGAGGGTCGCGAGGCCGACCTGGTGATCCTGGGCTGCGAGTCGACCGACGCACGCATGTCGGTCGTGCCCGCGATGGTCGCCGAGCGCCTGGGCCTGCCGCAGCTGACGTTCGCCAACTCGGTGAGCGTCGAGGGCGGCACCGTGACCACCAAGCGCGTCACCGAGTACGGCTATGACGTCGTCGAGGCGCCGACGCCCGCGCTGATCAGCGTGGTCGAGAAGATCAACGAGCCCCGCTACCCGTCCTTCAAGGGCATCATGGCGGCGAAGAAGAAGCCCGTGGAGACCGTCGACCTCGCAGCAGTGGGCGTGCCCGCGGCCGAGGTGGGCCTCGGGGCTGCCTGGTCGGTCGTGCAGGAGGCTGCTGCCCGGCCGCCGAAGGCCAAGGGCACCATCGTCACAGACGAGGGCAGCGGTGGCGCCGCCATCGCCGATTTCCTGTCCGCGCAGAAGTTCATCTGAGGAGACCAGCCATGGCTGAAGTACTTGTGCTCGTCGAGCATGTCGACGGCAATGTCAAGAAGGTCACGTACGAGTTGCTCACGCTGGCTGCCCGGATCGGTGAGCCCGCGGCTGTGCTGATCGGCCCCGGTGCCGAGTCAGCGATCCCCGGCCTGGCCGAGTACGGCGCGGCGACGGTCTACGTCGCCGACGCCCCCGAGCTGGTTGCGCACCCGGTGGCTCCCAAGGCCGAGGTGCTGGCCAAGCTCGTGGCCGAGATGTCCCCGGCGGCGGTCCTGGTGGCCAGCTCGGCCGAGGGCAAGGAGGTCGCGGCACGCCTGGCGATCCGCTCCGGCTCGGGCATCATCACCGACGCGGTGGACGTGGCCGCGGATGCCACCGCGACCCAGTCGGTCTTCGGTGGGGCGACGGTCGTGCATTCGAAGGTGACCACCGGCACGCCGATCATCACCGTGCGGCCCAACAGCACCGCGCCGCAGGCCGCGGCTGGTGCCGGGACCCGGGTGGATGTCACTGTCGAGCTGTCCGCGGGCGCCACAGCGGCCAAGGTCACCGACCGGGTGCAGCAGGCCAAGGGCGGACGTCCGGACCTGGCCGAGGCCGCAGTCGTGGTCTCCGGTGGCCGTGGGGTCGGCGGGGCCGACGGCTTCGGGATCATCGAGGGTCTGGCCGACGCGCTCGGGGCCGCGGTGGGCGCCTCGCGCGCGGCCACCGACGCCGGGTGGTACCCGCACCAGTTCCAGGTCGGCCAGACCGGCAAGACGGTCGCCCCGCAGCTGTACATCGCCAACGGGATCTCCGGGGCGATCCAGCACCGCGCGGGCATGCAGACCTCGAAGACGGTCATCGTGGTCAACAAGGACCCGGAGGCGCCGATCTTCGAGCTCGCCGACTTCGGTGTCGTGGGCGACCTGTTCGCAGTCGTGCCGCAGCTGACCGAGGAGGTCGGCAAGCGCAAGGGCTGAGCATCCGATCAGCGCGGCGGCGGGGTCCGGCCCTCGGGTCGGACCCCGCTGTGTCGTGTGCCGCTGTGCAGTGCACGGCAGCCCGGTTGCGCAGCGGCGTCGAGTCGGCGGCCAGTCGGCTGCGCACGGCCTACGATTGCCCCACCATGAGCACCTACCTGGACCACGCGGCCTCGACGCCGATGCTGGACAGCGCCCGGGCGGCGATGCTCGACGTGCTCGGGACCGCCGGCAACGCCTCCTCGCTGCACGCCGCCGGTCGGGTCGCCCGCCGTCGCGTGGAGGAGTCCCGGGAGGCGATCGCCGAGGCGCTGGGCGTCACGCCCTCGGAGGTGATCCTCACCGCGGGTGGGACCGAGGCCGACAATCTGGCCGTCAAGGGCCTGTGGTGGTCGCGGATCGCCCAGGAGCCCGAACGTCGGCGGGTGCTGGCCGCCCGGATCGAACATCACGCCGTGCTCGATCCGGTGCAATGGCTGGCCGACCACGAGGGTGCGCAGGTGGTCTGGCTGGGGGTCGACGCCCTGGGTCGGGTCGATCCTGACCAGGTCGCCGCTGAGCTCGCCGCCGACCCGCGAGGCGCGGCCCTGGTCGCGGTGATGGCTGCGAACAACGAGGTCGGCACCCTCCAACCGATCGAGGCGATCGCGGCCGTGTGCGCGCAGGCCCACGTACCGTTGCATGTCGACGGCGTCCAGGCCGTCGGGTCGATCCCCGTGGACGCTGCCCTGTCCACCACGATGGCCGTCTCGGCGCACAAGCTCGGCGGCCCGCTCGGGGCCGGTGCGCTGATCGCCCGACGCGGGCTGGAGCTGACCCCACTGATCCACGGTGGCGGCCAGGAGCGTCAGGTGCGCTCGGGCACGGTCGACGTGCCGGCCGTCGTCGGTTTCGCGGCCGCGATCCAGGACGCCGTGGCACACCTGCCCCAGCGTGCGGCCCGGCTGGTGGCGCTGCGCGACCTGCTCATCGAGGGCGTGCTCACCCGGTGTCCCGAGGCGATCGTGAACGGGGCGCGGGGTGCCGGCCGACTGCCCGGCAACGCCCACCTGTCGTTCCCGGGCTGCGAGGGCGACGCCCTGCTGATGCTGCTCGACGCCGCCGGGGTGCAGGTGTCCACCGGATCGGCGTGCAGCGCCGGCGTGCCCGAGCCCAGTCACGTCCTGCTCGCGATGGGCATCGATCCGGTGCTGTCGCGCTCCTCGCTGCGGTTCACGCTCGGGCACACGTCCACCGACGCCGATGTCGACGCGTTGCTGGCAGCGCTGCCCTCGGTGGTGGCGCGCGCCCGGCGCGCCGGCCAGGTCCGGATCAGTCCGGCGCTCTCGGCGGCCGCCCGCAGCGGGGCCTGAGTCGATGCGCGTGCTGGCCGCCATGTCCGGTGGCGTGGACTCGGCGGTGGCCGCCGCCCGGATGGTCGCTGCCGGGCATGAGGTGACCGGTGTGCACCTGGCGCTGTCGCGCACGCCCGAGTCCCTGCGCTCCGGGGCCCGCGGGTGCTGCACCATCGAGGACTCCCGGGACGCGTGGCGGGCCGCCGATCGCCTCGAGATCCCGTTCTACGTGTGGGACATGTCCGAGCAGTTCGGCGCGGAGGTCGTCGAGGACTTCCTCGCCGAGTACGCAGCGGGCCGGACCCCGAACCCGTGCCTGCGCTGCAACGAGCGGATCAAGTTCGCGGCGGTCCTCGACCGGGCGCTGGCCCTCGGGTTCGACGCCGTGGCCACCGGGCACTATGCGCGCCTGGTCGATGGGCCCGCCGGCCGCGAGCTGCACCGGGCGGTGGACCCGGGCAAGGACCAGTCCTACGTCCTCGGGGTGCTGGATGCCGCCCAGCTGGCAGGCTGCCTGTTCCCGCTGGGTGACTCGACGAAGGCGCAGGTGCGCGCGGAGGCCGCCGTGCTCGGCCTGGCGGTCGCGGCCAAGCCCGACAGCCATGACGTCTGCTTCATCCCCAGCGGTGACACCGCGGGCTTCCTGCGCGACCGGCTCGGGGCGGCGCCCGGCGAGGTGGTGGACGCCCAGACCGGCGAGGTGCTGGGGGCGCACGCCGGGGCGTACTCGTTCACGGTGGGCCAACGACGCGGGGTGGCGCTCGGGCGCCCCGCGGCCGACGGCGCCCGGCGGTACGTGGTCGACGTCGACATCACCAGCCGTCGGGTGGCGGTCGGCCCGGCCGTACTGCTCGACGTGCATCGGATCCCGGTGATCCGGCCGCGCTGGTGC
>JBAVKQ010000217.1:0-19086 GCA_049688395.1 Candidatus Nanopelagicales bacterium | reverse complement strand
GGATCTCGTCGGCGATCGCCGCCACACAGGCCGCTTTCAGCGCCGCTGCCTGGCGACACAGCTGTTCGGCGGCCGCCAGACTCACCACCGCTGGGCCACGTATCGCCACGTCCAGCGCGCGATCGTCGGGCGGGACCGACTCGTCCACTCTCGGACGTCGCCTGATCAACTGCACAAGCGCATCGACACCCAGGTCACCCGGATCGATCACCGCACCTGTCTCGTCGCGCACCGTCAAAGCGATCTCCAGCATTGTGACCCCCCTCTGTCGTACTGGTGTTCGAACACAGCCGACGCTATCGCACCGCTCCGACATTGCGCCCCCGACCGCTACGCGGTTGTGCACAAGTCCTGTTCCGTGCTCACCAGAGTCTGGCGAACGGGCCCACCCGCCACACGTAGAATCGCGCCCCATGGCCCTGAGCATCGGCATCGTCGGACTGCCCAACGTCGGCAAGTCCACCCTCTTCAATGCGTTGACCCGCAACAACGTGCTCGCCGCGAACTACCCGTTCGCGACCATCGAGCCCAACACCGGCGTCGTCGGGGTTCCCGATCCCCGGCTCGACGTGCTGGCCGGCATCTTCGGCTCGGCCAAGATCCTCCCGGCGACCGTCCAGTTCGTGGACATCGCAGGCATCGTGAAGGGGGCCAGCGAGGGAGCCGGGCTGGGCAACAAGTTCCTGGCCAACATCCGCGAAGCCGACGCCATCTGCCAGGTGATCCGAGTCTTCACCGACCCGGACGTCGTCCACGTCGACGGCCGGATCTCGCCCGAGGACGACATCGAGGTGATCAACCTCGAGCTCGCGCTGGCCGACTTGCAGACCCTGGACAAGGCGATCCCGCGGCTGCAGAAGGAGGCGCGGATCAACAAGGACCGCGTCCCGGTGCTGGCCGCGGCAGAAGAGGCCCAGGTCGTGCTCGAGTCGGGCCGCACGATCTTCGCCGCCGGGCTGGACCGAGAGCCGTTGCGCGAGCTGTTCCTGCTGACCGCCAAGCCGTTCCTCTACGTGTTCAACGTCGATGCCGACGAGCTCGCCGACGACGCGATGCGCGCCGAACTCTCGGCCCTGGTCGCCCCCGCCGAGGCAGTCTTCCTCGACGCCAAGACCGAGGCCGATTTGGTCGAGCTGGACCAGGCCGAGGCCTTGGAACTCCTGCAATCGATCGGCCAGCAGGAGAGCGGGCTGACCCAGCTGGCCCGGGTGGGATTCGACACCCTCGGTCTGCAGACGTACCTGACCGCCGGGCCCAAGGAGGCGCGCGCCTGGACCATCGCCAAGGGCTCGACCGCCCCCGAGGCGGCCGGCGTGATCCACACCGACTTCCAGAAGGGCTTCATCAAGGCCGAAGTCGTCTCCTTCGATGAGGTGGTCGCGTCCGGCTCGATGGCCGAGGCCAAGTCGCGCGGCAAGGTGCGCATCGAGGGCAAGGACTACGTCATGCACGACGGAGACGTGGTGGAGTTCCGCTTCAACGTGTGATAGGGCGTTCTTGCCCAAGCCAGAGGGGGGGTATCCTCTACAGCGAGCACAACGTTCGCCGGAGTTCCAGCCGGAAGGCTCGACCGAACACTTGAGATCGCATCTCTGGGCTTGGCCTGGATGACGCTGCTGCAGGACGAACCCACACGACCCGATGCCCACAGTGATCCGAAGGTCGTCTGTGTGCGTTATCCCAACCCTGGCGGGCGCTGACCGTGCAGCGGATGCGCGACGGTCGCCGCGCGAAACCGGCGGAAGGCGGCCGAGCTAGCGGCTTCTTGCCGTTGACCCACATCAGTGACGGCGGCGACGAGTGTGGGAGTTCGGCCCCAGTGACGGCGGCGACGAGTGTGGGAGTTCGGCCCCGTCCGTCATCCACGACCTACTGCAACGGGGCGGCACCTCAATGGTCGCCACCACCTCGATCGCCGACCAGCCAGCACGCACGTCAAGTCCAGCGCTGAACCCGCCAGATGGTCGGATCGTCGCCGCCGACGCAGGCCTCCGCGCCGGTCGCATGCGGGCGGTCAACTGGTGGACACTGGTGCTCTGGCCCACGAGATAGAGCAGTTGTGATCCGGGCGATTTTCCACAAGTGGCTCACGGCACGAATCCGAGCGCCGGGTCTGGTCCGAGCGTCCGATCTGCACTGATGAGAACGGGACGGTCTGGTTGCGCACCAGAGGTGAGCAGCTCTGGCCGGTCTCGAGGGAGGGTCCGAACGTCCCAACCAGGAGCTACGGACCGGCGAGAAGGCGAGGTTGCGGTTCACTCGGCCGTACTTGCCGCCGCCATTCGAGGAGGGAGGCAGACGGACCGAGCGGCGCGAACATGGTCTACTCTGTGCCTTCCTTGTGTGCTCCTCGGCGGGCGGCCGGAGTTTCGTACGCAGGTGTTTGGGGTCGTGGTCGCCTTTGCATGTTCCGGTGAGCGCCGGACGGTTACCAAGTCCTACCGGGCCGCTACAAGCCCGGAAGCGCAGGAGTCCCTTGGGTCGTGGTGAGTCATGCTCGCCGGGTGCGTATCGCGCAGCGCCTTGCGTCTCCCAGCCGTAGGTGTTCTGGTGCGATGGATCGTCCTCCTGAGCTGTTGACTGTCGATATAGTGGAGGATAATCTCAGCTATATGAGAACTGAGGCACCGCTCCTCGCTCCCATCTTCCGATCGGAAGGTCAGGCGCGCCTGCTCTCCGCATTGTTGCTCACCGGCGACGAGCTGAGCGTCACCGATCTGGCCAAGCGGGCCGGCCTGGCCTACCCGACCGTGCACCGCGAGGTCGCGCGCCTGGTCGGCGCTGGCATCCTGAGTGAGCGACAGGTGGGCCGCACGAGGCTGATCCGTCCCAACGGCGAGAGCCCGCTGGTGGACCCGCTGCGCGAGATCCTCACGGTCGCGACCGGCCCGGTGGTGATGCTGGCCGAGGAGCTCGGCCGCATCGACGGCATCGAGTCGGCGTTCCTCTACGGCTCCTTCGCCGCGCGGATGCACGGGGATGCCGGTCCAGCACCGCACGACATCGACGTCATGGTGCTCGGTGAACCAGACGTGGACGCGGTCTACGAGGCGTGCACCCGGCTCGAGGCCGCGGTGCACCGTCCCGTGAACCCGACGATCCTCACCCTCGAGGAGTTCGCGGCGCCCTCCGGGTTCCTGGACCACGTGCGCAGCGGCCCGGCGGTCGCCGTGATCGGGGAGCTGCCGTGGCGCTGACTCCGCTGACGCGCGTCCAGCAGGCGACGGTCCTCGCGCTGGTCGAGGCACGACGGCTCGACGTCGTGCCCGCCGACCTCGCGCGTGCGACCTCCTTCCTGCGCCAGGCCGAGGAGCGGCTGGACCAACTACCGCTGCTCACCAGCGTCATCGTCAAGTACGGCATCGCCTACGACGCCTGCCACGACACAGGCGAGGCGCTGCTGGCGGGGTACGGCTTCCGGACGACCAACGGGCCCGGCCAGCACGAGGCGCTCGGCCGCTACCTGCGTGCCGTCTTCGAGAAACCACCCGCGGCCAGGGCGGCGCGGGAGTTCGACCGCCTTCGCCGCGCTCGCAACCAGGACCGCTACGAGGCGAAGCCGCTGGGCGCCGCGGAGACGGAGAAGGCCGAGCAGGTTGCCCGGACACTGTTCGACGCCGCCCTCGCCCGAGGGCTCTCGCCGTGACCCAGATCGTTGGCTCCCACGTGTGAGCCGCCCACCCGGGGAGCCCCACCCACCGACTCAGGCGTAGCGCATCAGCACGTAGGGCACGCACACCACCAGCGACATCACGGCCGTCGGCACGCCGTAGCGCAGCCACGTCGCGAACGTGATGTGGTGGCCGTTGCGCGCCGCGATCCCGGCGATCACCACGTTCGCGCTGGCCCCCACGATGGTCGCGTTGCCACCCAGGTCGGCGCCCAGCGCCAGGGCCCACCACAGCCCGCCGTTCTCGCCCAGGACCGGATTGGAGTTGATCAGCGACTCGACCACCGGGCTCATCGCGGTCACGTAGGGGATGTTGTCCACGACGGCCGAGATCACACCTGAGCCCAGCAGGATGACCAGCATGGTCGGTCGCGGTTCGCCGCCGGTCACCCCGGCCAGCCCGCGGGCCAACTGCTCCAGGGCGCCGACATGGACCAGCGCCCCGACCACGATGAACAGGCCCATGAAGAACAGCAGGGTCTCCCACTCGATGTCGTCGATGAGCTCGCCGGCCTGCAGCGGCGAGATCGCGAGCAGCACGCCGGCCCCGGCCAGCGCCACGACCGAGGGGGCCACCCCGGTCTGCTGCTGGGCCAGGAAGCCGAGCAGGATGCCCGCCAGGACCAGCCCGGACCGCACGAGCAGGGCCGAGTCCTTGATCGCCTCGCGCTCGTCGAGGGCCAGCAGCGCGGCCGCGCGGGCGGGGTCGCCGTGCAGGGCGCTGCGGAACATCCAGCGGGCCATCGCGATGAAGATCGCCAGGATGACCACCACGATCGGCAGCATGTGCATCAGGAAGTCGGTGAACGTCAGCCCCGCGCGACTGGCGATGATGATGTTCGGTGGGTCGCCGACCAGGGTCGCCGCGCCCCCGATGTTGGAGGCCAGTGCTTCGGCGACCAGGAACGGGATCGGGGCCAGGCCGAGGCGGTCGCAGAGCAGCAGCGTCACCGGGGCGACCAATAGCACGGTGGTGACGTTGTCCAGCAACGCGGAGGCCACAGCGGTGACCAGGACCAGCATGACCAGCACGCCGTACGGCTTGCCGCCGGCGATCTTCGCCGAGCGGATCGCGACGTACTCGAACACCCCGGTCCGGCGGACCACGCCCACCACGAGCATCATGCCCAGAAGGAGGAAGATGACATCCCAGTCGATCCCCGTCTCCGGGGAGTAGAACGCCTGCTCGGAGTCCACGATCCCCAGCACGAGCACCACCGCGGCACCGCCCAGGGCCGCAGCGACACGATGCACCCGCTCGGTCGCGATCAGGACATAGACGCCCACGAAGATCGCGGTGGTGAACCAGGCAAGCGCGCTCATCCGAGCAGGTGCGCCACGAGCGACAGGACGCCGACCATCCCTATGTACTTGCCGCCCTCGACCACCGCCACCAATGGCGTGTGCGCCGAGGCCATCGTCGCGGCGATCTCCACGACCGTGGCGTCCCCGCCGACCGCCGGCTCGGGCCAGTCGTCGTCGCGCACGACCGCGTCCAGCAGGTCCGAGATGTGCAGACCGGCCAACCGGTCGGCCACGGTGTCGGCTGATGCCTCGTCCCACACCCGCCCGAGCGAAGGGTCATCCAGGACGTACTGCGGCAGCACGACGCGCAGCACCTGGGAGGCCGGGACCACCGTGTAGGTGCGCCCATCGTGGATCACCACGCCGGGCAACCCTGAGGTCGTCAGCAGGTGCAGGGCCTCGATCGCAGGCTCCTGCGGGCGCAGCACCGGGGCGAGGATCGCAAGGTCTCGGGCCAACATGGGGGCATCCTCTCGCGCGGGGCGCCCGGGGTCGGTGAGTGGGTGCCGCGCGGCGGGCTCGGGTCAGCCGAGGCCGGTCACCTCGGCCACCTGGCGCGCGTGCGGCTGATGGAGGTAGCCCGGCATGCCGGGCGTCATGCTGATCGATCCGGTGTCGGAGATGGTCAGGGCCTCGTAGCCCGTGCCGGCCAGCCACGACCACGCGTCGGCCAGGGGCTCGCGCAGCGCCCGGGCCCAGATCGCGGTGGCGAACGCATCGACCCGGCCGAGATCGGGGCCGACCACGGTGACCGACGACAGGCGGGCGCCCGGGGTCCTTCGCCCTGCCGGGGATCGACCTGGGCCGCCTGGACCCGTCCCAATACCCCGGGCTCCGGCACGTTCGGCTGGGGCACGCTCGGCTCCGGCACTCCAGATGTGCGCCCCGCGTTGGGCGGAGCCTGAAGTCGCCACCGCGAACGGGGGCCCACCGGCTGGTTGCTCGAGCACTGCTGCGATATGCCGCCCATCGCCCGGGTCACCGACAGCCGTGCGCCACGGTCGACCCCCGTCCGAGGTGCCCCGCATCTGGATGTCACCACCCACTGCCAGACAGGCGTCGGTGACGCCCGCCTCGCCCAGGACCTGCGCCGCCCGTTGCACCGCCCAGCCCTTGACATACCCACTCGGGTCGTACCGTCCGTCGCGGTCGATGGGCGCGAACCCGCCGCCGGTGCGCGCGTTGAGGTCGGCGCAGGCATCGACCACCTCGGACAGCAGGGGGGAGAGCAACCCCAGCCGGGGGGCGGAGCCCGAGCGCCACCGGCACAGGTCGCTGGACGCCTGGTAGGGCGAGAGTGCCGCCTCGACGGTGTCCAACCAGTCCCGCGCCGCACGGACAGCGGTGTCGACTTCGGCACGAGTTCCGGGCGTCGCCGTCCCCGGTACCGCCAGCGACGCCATCGACCCCATCGTCGGCCACGACCAGCGGATCATCGCTGGTCCAGGATCGACTGCATCGACTCCCGGTAGGCCTGCGAGGTGTAGGTGGCTCCGGTGAACGAGTCGAACTCGACGCCCGACTGCGCAGCCTGCGCGTCGAGGTACGGAACCGCGCGGCTGTTCAGCTCCGCGGAGTGGTGGTCGCCATCCGGGTAGGCGATGGCCGTCACGCTGCACACAGTCCCATCGGGGGCGAACTCCATCTGCACCTGCACCTGGCCCCAGCGGGTCATCGCCGCATCGCCGGTGACGGCAGTCGGGTCGCCGCAGTCGCTGCTCGCGGGCTGTTCGGTGGTCGTGCCCGGCGAGGTCGTCTCCGGCGAGGTCGTCTCCGGCGTGCCGGCGGCGGAGTCCGACCGGGAGGGCTCGGTGGCCTCGGCCGACGAATCCCCGCCGGCCGGTACCGGTTCTGACCTGGCCCTGGCTGCCTGCAGCGCGGGGTCGAACAGCCACACGGTGCTCAGGGCCACCCCCGCCAGGGCCAGGCCCGGGGCGGCGCGCCGCAGCAACTCGTTCATCGGAGGCCCTCCTACCAGGCGAATCGTTCGCAATGGATCTGCGCCCGGTGCACCCCGGCGCGCTCCAGCTCGCGGCAGACGAGGTCCGCCAGCGCCTGCGGCCCGCAGACGAATACCGCGCGGGTGCGCACGTCGGGGACGTTGGCCAGCAGCGCCTGGGCCGTGAACGGGTTGCCCCCGCGGAACCCGGACCGGGGACCGAGCACGGGCACCATCGCGCCACCGCGCGCGGTCGCCAGCGACGCGAGCTCCGCAGCCAGCGGTAGGTCGGCCGCGCTGTGCGCCCGGGCCAGGACCAACGGCGCCGCAGCCGACGGGCAGTCCTCGAGCAGGGCCCGCATCGGGGCCAGCCCGACCCCGGCGCCGACCAGGAGCACCCGGCGCCCACCCGCCCGGTCGATCGTCATGGTGCCGTAGGGGCCCTCGAGCAGCACCCGGGTGCCGGGGCGGACCGACAGCGTGCGGGTCGATGCGTCGCCCAGAGCCTTGACGGTCAGGCGCAGCACGCCGGGCTGCGGGGCTGCGGACAGGGAGTAGGGGTGCGCCTGCCACCACAGGTCCGGCGTCAGGATCCGCAGGCACACGAACTGACCCGGCCGGGCCGTCAACCGATCCACGCCGCGGCCGGTGATGACCAGCGACGCCACTCCCAGCGCCTCCGGGACCACCCGGGCGATGGTTGTCCGGGGACGAGACGCCGAGCGCAGGATCCCGCCGGCCCGGCTGGCCAGGATGATCCCGGCCACGGCGACGTACAGCCCGATCCACCACCAGCGCGCGAACGTGCTCGCCGCGATCGTGGACCCGGTGAACAGCGCATGCGGGAAGGCCAGCGCCACGGCGAGGTACCCGGCCAGGTGCACCATGTGCCAGGTCTCGTAGGACAGGTGCGCCCGGATCCGTCGCCAGGAGGTGAGGCTCACCACCGCGAACAGCAGGGCCGCCACCGCTGCGGCGACGTACCAGTCGGTGCCCAGCAGGTCGACCAAGCCGGTCCACGCGCGCCCGGGGCCCCCGCCGGCCGCGACCACCGATGCCGTCACGTGCACACCCATGCCGAATGCGGCCGACATGCCGGCCACCCGGTGCCAGCCGATCATCCGGTCCAGCCCCGCGCTGCGCTCCAACCACGCCGGGCGGGCAGTCAGCACCAGCCCGAACAGGGCGCCGAGCGCGGCCACGATCCCGGCGAGTCGGCTCAGCCCGAGCACCGTGTCCACGCCGCCGGCGCGTAGGTCAGCTGATCCCCCGGTCAGTGCCCACAGCCCGATCGTGATCGTGCTCAGTGCGGCGGCCCACACGGCTGGGTCGCGCCAGGAGTGCATGCGAGCAGGCAGCGGCCGGCGGGCTCGCGCGCCGCGGGTGGCGGGTCGGCTGCCCGGGGGTGCGGTCCGCGGCGACTTCGGCGGCTCCAGCATCGTGGTCATGGCCCGACCCTGACACCCACGCGCAGACCTGGGAACCGCAACGGACCGGTCTGTGGACAGGCTTACCCACCCCGAACGCACGCGTGATCGTCACCGATGCTTCCGGCCGGATCGGGTGCGCGTCAGCCCGTCGGCTCACCTGCGCCCGCGGCCGCAGCCTCCCGACGGCGCCGGCGCCGGCCACGGGTGATCAACCGGTAGATCCCCCAGAGCAGCAGCACGACGACCAGCAGCAGTACCCCGACGATGATCAGCAGCCAACCGAGCAGGCCGATCCGGACCGAGGAGCGCGCATCCGGTGCCGGCTGCGCGACGACCCCGGCGGGCCCGGCGGACACGTCGACCACAGCCAGCAGGCCGGCATGGTCGGTGGGCAGGCACACCCCCCGACCGGTGATCGGCTGCGCCAGGCCGGCCTCGGCCAGCAGCGTCGAGGACTGCTCCGTGGTCGCGATCTGGCTCGGGTCCGAGCATTGCCACACCTGCTGGGCGTCGGGCCAGCGATTGCCGAACACCTCGGCGCTGAGCGCCTGCGCGCCGTTGCGCACGAACACGTAGTCCAGCCGGTCGGTGAAGCCGGCATCGTTGCCCTCCTGGAGCGCGACCGCCAGCCGCTGCGGGCTGGGTCCGGCGAGGTCGCCGTCGGCGCCCCAGGTCCAGTTGCGTGCGTCCAGCGAGTCCGGGCCGGCGTCGGCGAACCCGCCGGCGATCATCGTCCAGTAGGCGCTGCAGGACGGGTCGGCACTCGCCGCGGTCACCGGGTCGGGTTGCGCTGCGCACACGGTGCCGGCCTCGGGCTGGCCGCCCGGGTTCGAGCTCCCCACCGGCCGCGGATCGCGGGGGTCGGAGTTGAAGTCGCCGATCACGATCGTGGGCGCGGTGGTGCCCTCGAGGTCCGCCACGAGCTGGCGGGCCTGCTGGGCCGCGGTCACCTCGCTGTCCGCCGCCCACAGGGACTCCAGGTGAGTGGTGACGACCCGCACCGTGGTGCCCGCCACCGCCAGGTCGGCCCAGGCGTACCCGCGGTCGATCTCGAACACGACGGGCGCGATGGCGTAGCGGTCGCCGTACTCGCCGGTGCCGGCGGCCTGGACGTCGTCGGCGAGATCGTCGCGCACCAGCAGGGCATCGCCGATGAAGAAGCCGCAGTCCGCGGAGTCGGTGCCGAACAGGGGACCGAACGTCTCCGGGTCCTCGACCCTGGTCAGCAACGGGATCGGCGGGATCGCGTAGCCCGGGTTCTCCGCCCGACCCTCGCCGCCCTGGGCCACCTGGTAGGTCACGCCCGCGGCGGCGGTGGCCGCCAGGAACTGCGTGGTGAAGTCGAACACCGGCACGGCCGAACTCCACGGCTTGGGTCGACAGGACCAGATCGTGGCCTCCTGCAGGCCGATCACGTCCGGCTCCGTCGCCGCGGCCTCCTGGGCCAGCAGCTTCACCCGGGTGTCGAAGTCCGTGGCCGCGACCTGGTCCCACATGAACTGCGCGGCGGCCGGCATGTCGGGCAGCAGTTCGAGGGCGACCCCCACATCGGCACCGAGGTAGAGGTTGCGCCCCATCACCGTGATGGTCCCGGTCGGGTCGTCCTCGACGACCGGGGCGACCGTTGCGACGGCGCTGGCAGTGGCTGGAGCCGCCGCGACCGGGAGTGCCTCGGCGGCAGTGCCGACGCTGAGCAGCAGCGTCAGGCCGCCCGCGAGCGCTGTGGTCGTGCCGCGCCGGATCGAGGTCATGGTCATGCGCCTGACGGTAGGGCGCCCGGCCGGGCTGTCGCGCGTCGTGAACTGCGGGCCGTCCCATCCGTGTGCACGGAATCGTCCATCCGATTGTCGATTCGGTACACACGAATGGGCGACCGACCGGCCGGCCCGCCAGCGCCGGCCTCAGACGGCGCCGATCCGGCTGGCGAGGCCGGTGGCCGCCGACGCCCGGCGGGCCTCGCCGAGCGTGCCGATCCCTCGGTCGGCCAGCAGCGGGACCATCCGGGTCAGCACCTCGGCGGTGGCCAGCGCGTCGCCCAGCGCGGTGTGCCGGCCGATCACCTCCACGCCGAACCGGGTGCACACCGCGTCCAGGCCGTGCCGGGCGTCCGGGGCGGGGTCCAGGACCGCCGAGAGCAGCATGGTGTCCAGGGTCAGGGGCTCCAGTACGACCCCCGCCCGCACCGCATGTGGTTCGAGGAATCCCAGGTCGAAGGACAGGTGATGCCCGACGAGCACCGAATCGAGCGCGTACTCGGTGAAATCGGCCACCACGACGGCGCCGGTCGGTGCATCGGCCACCAACTCGTCGCTGATGCCGTGGAACGCCGTGGACGCCTCGGGAATGTGCCGGCCCGGGTTCACCAGCGCGTCGAACGTGTCATCGGCGCGCACATCGCGCCCGATCACCCGGACCGCACCCAGGCTCAGCAGCCGGTCGCCGGCCTCGCTGTGCAGACCGGTGGTCTCGCAGTCCAGGACGGTGAACACGATCTGGTCCAGCGGCGTGGCCAGCCACTCCTCGTGGGAGGCCACCGGTCGGCTCGGGCGGGCCAGGTCCACCGACAGCCCCACCTCCGGTCCCTCGCCGGGCTCGCCGGCCTCGCCGATGATGAGCACCAGCGGGGGCTCGTCGGCGCCGGTGATCCGGACCAGGCGGATGGCTGTCCCCGCGACCACCGCCGAGGGTCGGTCCCCGGCCATTGCGCGGGTCAGCAGGGGAGTCAGGTCCTCGGCGTCGAACACCCCGAAGATGCTCCGCCCGGCGGCGATCGGCATGCGCGAGTCCAGCAGCCGGCGGGCCGCCGGATTCACCAGCCGGATCAGGCCGTTCTCGTCGACGACCCCGACGGGCACGTCCAGGCCGCGCAGCAGGGCGAAGAGCACGTCGCGCTCGCGCGTGAGCTCGGCGTGCGCACGATCCAGCTCCGCGCTGAGGTGCTCCTCGGCCATCGCATGCCGCTGCGCGAGCACGTTCACGGCCCGCTCCACCGCGGTGAGCCCGGGCAGCCGATGGGCCGGGTTGAACATCGCGATGATGGTGATGTCGTTGGCGTGTCGGACGTCGTAGCGCTGCTCCGAGCGCCACGTGCTCCACGCCACCCACCCGACCCCGGCTACCAGCAGCACCAGCCCCAGACCGAGCACCACCCATTCGGTGCCCAGCGCGTCGATCAGCGCCGTTCTGGACTCGGCGGGCAGGTCAGCCAGGACAACTGCCGCGGTCAATCCGGGCACCAGGGTCGCGATCGCGACCAGGACCAGCACGCGCCACTTCGTCACCGGGTACCTCCTGGGTCGGTCGAACCTCGCGGACAGGTCGAACCTCGCGTGACACCCTGAAGAGCGACGGGTCGGCTGCGGGTCATGGTCGGCTCACAGCCCGGTCCGAAAGGTCACGGCGGTCACCGACTGGGTTGCCTTGATCGCCCGGAGCGCCTCGCGCAGGGCGCTGCGCTGCTCGTCGGTGAGCGTGTCGCCATCCACGCGGTCGGAGATCGGGAGGCCGTCGTTGATCTGCCCGACCTGGCCGGCCAGGCGCAGATCGGCCAGCACCTCGAAGCCGGTGCGCAGTCGCGCCACCAGCTCGGCGGACAGCAACCCGGCCTCGGCCGCGGCCGCCAGCCGATCGCTGGTGCTCACGGCTGGGGACCGCGCCTGCAACCCGTACAGCCGCGCGAGCAGCACCAGCGGCGCGAGGCCCGTGCGCTTGAGGTCGATCTGCCCGTGCGGGAGCCGACCGAATGCCACCAGCGGGGTCGGGAACGAGGTGGCCGAGGTGGCCAGGCCGTGCATCAGGCGCGCGGACTGCGCCCCCGTGGCCAGGACCTGGGACACGGCAGTGACGTCCAGGTCGCCGGCCAGCGGTCGCAGGTCCAGGAACACGTCCAGGTCGAGCACCGCCTGCGGGGTGGGTTCCTCGATCCGGTCGCGGGTCCCCTGCACCCACTGCGCCAGGCTCAGCGACCAGCGGTCAGCCATGTACCCGCCGTCGCAGCGCCGCATCCCGAATTCGACCAGGCCATCGATCACGGTGCCCGCCAGCTCGAGGGCATAGCTGCCGATCGCGGCCCGATCGTCGGCCCAGATCAGGGCGTGGTCCTGGTCGCTGGCGCAGTGCAGCTCGCCGCGGGCGTGCGAGCCGAGGGCGACCCACGCGAACCGCGCCGGTGCCGGACCGTGCGCATGGACGAAGCCATCCACCAGGACGCGGGTGCGTTCGTCGGCCGCCGCAGACAGGGCCGTGCTGGCTCGCGCGCCGCCCACCGGCCCATCGGCCCCCTGCCCATCGGCCCCCGGCCCACCCGCCACCGGCCCACCCGCCACCGGCCCGCCTGCCGGCGGATCGCTGCCGAGGAGCTCGGCGGCCAGGTCGACCAGCGCCGAGCGCTGCGCACTGTCCGGTGCTGGGCGGCCGGGGGCAGCCCTCCTGCGGGGCGCGCGCAGTCGACGGCTCATCGGTTCCCTCTCGCGGTCCAGGTCGGCTGCAGCCGGGCGGCCTCCGGCGTGTGCAGGCGGATCATGATCCGGGCGACCCCCGGGTGCAGCCGGTGCGCGGTGGCCCGCGACACCACGACCATGCTCAGCAGTGCGATCGGCATCGCCCACGCAGCCGGTTCGGCCAGCAGCGCATCGGGCCAGCCACGCAGCTCCAGGGCGGTGGCTGCGGTGATCGCCCCCACGGCCAGCCCGCCGCCCACGACCAGCCCGGCGGCCGCGCCGGCATCGGTCAGCCGCGGCCACCAGATGCCCAGCAGCAGCAGCGGGCAGAACGTGCAGGCCGCCACCGTGAACGCCAGCGCGACCGCCTGCGCCAGCGGCAGTGCCTCGGCCAGCAGGCTCAGCGCCAGCGGAGCCAGGACCGCCAGCACTGCGGCCACCCGGAACGACCTGATGGGGTCGGTCACCCGTCGGCTGACCACGTCCTGGCTGAGCACCCCGGCGACGGTGACCGTCAGCCCGGTCGCGGTGGCCAGGAAGGCTGCCGCCGCGCCCGCGCAGACCAGTGCGGTGAGCAGCTGCCCGATCCCGCCGCCGACCAGGGTCCCGGGCAGCAGCAGCACCACGGCGTCGGTCTTGCCGGTCATCAGCAGCTGCGGGGTGTACAGGCGTCCGAGCATGCCGAAGACGGGTGGGGCCAGGTAGAACAGCCCGACCAGGCCGACGACGATCCGGGCGGTCCGCCGGGCCTGCCGGCCGTCGGGATTGGTATAGAAGCGGACCAGCACGTGCGGCAGGCCCATGGTGCCCAGGAACAGGGCGATCATCAGCGCGTAGGTCCGGTACATCGGGTGCGACTGCCCGCCGCCCAGCGGCTGACCCCAGTCCCGGCCGGTGCTGGCAGGTGTGCTGGTCACGTGCGGCACCGCCGCGCCGGCGGGCAGGGTCAGGATGGTGCCGGCCGCCAGCTCGTGGTCACCTACGGCCAGCGCCAGCTCGCCGGCCACGGGCGCGCCGTCCACAGCGCCCTGCGCCGTCACCACGATCGGCTCGAGGACCGTGACCCGCACCGGAGTCGAGAGCGTCACGGTGGTTGCCGAGGCAACGGTCGGCGCCTGGTCGACCAGCGCGCTCGGTGCCCCGTCCAGGCGCCAGGCGAACAGCACGAACAGCGCGGGCACCATGATCGCCACGAGCTTGAGCCAGTACTGGAACCCCTGCACCATCGTCACGCTGCGCATGCCGCCGCCGACGATGACGACCAGGACGATCGCGGCGACCAGCACCCCGCCCAGCCACACCGGGGTGCCGAGAACGGTCTGCAGGGCCAGACCCGCTCCCTGCAGCTGCGGCACGACGTAGAGCCATCCGATCACGACCACCAGGATGCTGGCAGCCAGGCGGACGGTCGCCGAGTGCAGCCGGGCCTCGCAGAAGTCCGGCAGGGTGTAGGCCCCGGAGCGGCGCAACGGGGCGGAGACCAGGGCGAGCAGGAGCACGTAGCCCACCGCGTAGCCGACCGGGAACCACACCGCGTCCGCGCCGCCGGCCAGGATCAGCCCGGCCACCCCCAGGAACGAGGCCGCCGAGAGGTACTCGCCGGAGATCGCCGAGGCGTTCCACCAGGCCGGCACCGAGCGCGCCGCCACGTAGAAGTCCCCGGTGGTCCGGGCCCGCCGTGAGCTCAGCGCAGCCAGCGTGATGGTCGCCACCACGGTGCCGGTCATCCCGGCGATGATCGCGGCGCTGCTCATCGGCCCTCCACGAGGTCGGTGAACTGGTCCTCGGTGCGCTCAGCGGCGCGCACGTACCACCAGCTGACCGCGAGGATCGCCGGGTAGACCAGGACGCCGAGCAGCAGCCACCACAGCGGCAACGGCCCCACCTGCAGCCCGTGCACGCCGGGTACCAGCGCGAAGATCAGCGGCAGCGCGGCCAGGGGCACCACCACCATCGCCACGGTGGCCACGCCCAGGCGCAGCTGGGTGCGGATCAGTGCACGCAGGTAGACCGCACCCACCCGGGTCTGCTCGTCGATGTCCTGGGCCGCGGAGCGGTGGGCGCGCCGGCGGACGTCGCGGCGGGGAGCGGTGATGACCTCGCGGCGCGGGCGCGGCTCGGGATTCACGACGGGTCCTGGTCGGGGCCGACGGGCGGGTCGCGGTCGATGCGATGCCGGGCCACCAGCGCCGAGCGCACGGCCGGGGTGAACCGGCGGCTGACCGGCACCGACTGCCCGGCGCCGAGCTCCACCGAGACCCGACCCGCCACCGTGCGCAGCGCCTGGACGTAGGCACCGTTGACCAGGTAGCGCCGGTGCACGCGCAGGAACCCCGCCTCGGCCCAGCGCTGTTCGAGGGTGGCCAGCGGGACCCGGACCAGATGTCCGCCGCTGCGGGTGCACAGCCGGACGTAGTCGCGCTGGGCCTCGACGTAGACCACTTCGGAGCGTTTGAGGTAGCGGGTGACCCCACCGAGCTCGACCGCGATCGTCTCGTCGGCCGGGGGACTGGCCGGGGCCTGAGTCGCCGGGCCCGGTCCCGCATCGGGTGCACCCGGGTCGGTGCCCGTGGCGCCACCGGCCCTCGTCGCCGGGGCGCCGCGGCGCACCTGGACCCGATCCACAGCCTGGGCCAGCCGCTCGGCCCGGATCGGCTTGAGCAGGTAGTCCACTGCGGCCACCCCGAACGCGTCGACCGCGTGGTTGTCGTAGGCGGTGACGAACACCACGGGCGGGGCGGGGACGAACCGGGCCAGGATGTCGGCCAGGGCCAGCCCGTCGATGCCCGGCATCCGGATGTCGAGGAACACCGCGTCGAACGCACTGGCCTGGAGTTCGGCCAGCGCCTCGGCGGCGCTGCCCACGGCCGTCACCGAGGCGACGCCGTCGGCCTGCTCGAGCAGGTAGGTCAGCTCGCCCAGTGCCGGCGGCTCGTCATCGACGGCCAGCACCCGCAGACCCGCGCCCGCGCCTGACACGGCCGGATCGGCAGCGCCCGTCGCCCCCGCGGGCATCCCCGGATCACTCATCGTCGGCCGCCCGGGCGAACTTGGGCACCCGCATGCTGACCTTCGTGCCGGCCATCGGGGCGGTCTCGACCACCAGCCCGCGGTCCTCGCCGAACGCCGTGCGCAGCCGCTCGTCGACATTGGCCAGCCCCAGGTGATCGCCTGGCTCGCCGGACAGCGTGCGGCGGACCAGCGCAGGCTCGATCCCCGCGCCGTCGTCCTCGACGCTGATCAGCGCATCGGCCCCCCGGTCGCGCGCGGTGATGGTCACGGTGCCCGGGGCGTCCCGGTTCTCGAAGCCGTGTCGCACCGCGTTCTCCACCAGCGGCTGCACGCACAGGAACGGCACCCGTACGCCGAGCACCTCGGGATCCACCCGCAGCACCACGTGCAGCCGGTCGCCGAACCGGGCCTGCTCGAGCAGCAGGTACTGCTCGATGGCCTTCAGCTCGTCGGCCAGGGTGGTGAACCGCCCGTGCGCCCGGAAGCTGTAGCGCGTGTAGTCGGCGAAGTCGAGCAGCAGCTCGCGGGCCCGGTCGGGGTCAGTGCGCACGAACGAGGCGATCGCGGTCAGTGAGTTGTAGACGAAGTGCGGCGAGATCTGGGCGCGCAGGACCTGCACCTCGGCCTGGGCCGAGCGGGCCCGCGCGCGGTCCAGGCCGGCCAGGTCGAGCTGGCCGGAGGCGAACGCGGCGACCTCCTCCACGGCGCGCACCAGGGCCGGCCCGGCAGGCTCGGGGGAGTAGGCCACGAGGGCCCCGATGACGGTGTCCTCACTGGTCAGCGGTGCGGCCACGCCCGAGCGCAGCAGCTCCGAGACCGCGCGTGCCTGCCGGCTGGTCAGCGCCACCGCGGCCCCCGAGGCAAGAGCCGTACCGGCGTGCGCCAGAGCCTGGTCGCGGTGCCGCTCGCCGACCCCGTCCCAGGCCAGCACCTCGGCCAGGTCGGTGATGGCCAGCGCCTGCACCCCCAGCAGTCGGCGCAGGTGCTTGGCCGAGCGCGGTGCGTGCTTGGCGGTGAGTCCGCCACGCAACGAGGGTGCGGCGAGGCTGGCCACATGCAGGGTCCGGTAGGTGGCCATGTCGCCCTCGGAGCCCAGCCGTGCCCGACCCCGGACCACCGTGGCGACGAACAGCCCGAGGACGATCGCGCCGACGATGGCCAGCACGGCGACCACCCAGTTGCCCACGCGCGCACGCTATCTCCCCGGCTGGGGCGATCGCGTGGCTTCAGGCCTTGGCTGGCTCGGCGAGGCCCGCCTGGATCTGGGCCATGATCGTGGGGTCGGCCAGCGTGGTGACGTCGCCGAGGTCACGGTGCTCGGCCAGGTCGCGCAGCAGTCGGCGCATGATCTTGCCCGAGCGGGTCTTGGGCAGCTCGGAGACGATCAGCACCTGACGCGGCTTGGCGATCGGCCCGATCTCGTGGGCCACGTGGTTGCGCAGCGTGCCGACCAGCTCGGGGGTGTTCTCGACGGCGCCGCGCAGGATCACGAACGCCACGATGCCCTGGCCGGTGGTCGCGTCGGCCGCCCCGACGACCGCGGCCTCGGCCACGACCTCGTGGGACACCAGCGCGGACTCGACCTCGGTGGTCGAGATCCGGTGCCCGGAGACGTTCATGACGTCGTCGACGCGGCCCAGCAGCCAGATCGCGCCGTCCTCGTCGAGCTTGGCCCCGTCGCCGGCGAAGTAGTAGCCCGCCCAGCGCGACCAGTAGGTGTCGACGTAGCGCTGGTCGTCGCCCCAGATGCCGCGCAGCATCGCCGGCCAGGGCTGGTCGATGACCAGATAGCCACCGCCCCCCGGCGCCACCGGGTGCCCCTCGTCGTCCACGACGGTGGCCGAGATCCCCGGCAGCGGGCGCATCGCCGAGCCGGGCTTGCACTCGGTGATCCCGGGCAGCGGGCTGATCATCATCGCCCCGGTCTCGGTCTGCCACCAGGTGTCGACGATCGGGCAGCGTCCGCCGCCGATGTTCTCGCGATACCACATCCACGCCTCGGGGTTGATCGACTCGCCGACCGAGCCGAGCAGTCGCAGCGAGGACAGGTCGTGCGCGGCGGGCAGGTCGTCGCCCCACTTCATGAACGTGCGGATCGCGGTGGGGGCCGTGTAGAGGATCGTCACCTCGTGCTTGGCGATGATCTCCCAGAACCGGCCGCGGTGCGGGGTGTCCGGGGTGCCCTCGTAGATCACCTGGGTGGCGCCGTTGGCCAGCGGGCCGTAGACGATGTAGCTGTGCCCGGTGACCCAGCCGATGTCGGCGGTGCACCAGTACACGTCGGTCTCCGGCTTGAGGTCGAAGACGTTGAAGTGCGTCGAGGCGGCCTGGGTCAGGTAGCCGCCTGAGGTGTGCAGGATGCCCTTGGGCTTGCCGGTGGTCCCCGAGGTGTAGAGGATGAACAGCGGCTGCTCGGCGTCGAAGCTGGCCGGGGTGTGCTCGGTGGGCTGGGAGTCCACGACGTCGTGCCACCAGAGGTCGCGACCCTCGACCCAGTCCACCTCTATGCCGGTGCGCGCCACGACCAGCACGTGCGCCACGCTCGCGCAGTGCTCGACAGCCTCGTCGACGGCGGGCTTGAGCGCCATGGCCGACCCGCGCCGGAACTGCCCGTCGGAGGTGATCACCAGCTTCGCGCCGGCGTCGTCGATGCGTGAGCGCAGCGCCTCGGCAGCGAACCCGCCGAACACGACGGAGTGCACCGCGCCCAAGCGGGCGCAGGCCAGCATCGCGACCACGGCCTGCGGGGTCATCGACATATAGATCGCCACGCGGTCCCCGGCGCCGATGCCCAATTCGGTCAGGGCGTTCGCGGCCTGGGACACCCGCGCGAGCAGGTCGGCGTAGCTGATGTGCTCAGCCGTGCCGTCCTCGGCCTCGAAGATGATGGCGGTGCGCTCGCCGATCCCGGCGGCGACGTGGCGGTCCACGCAGTTGACCGCCACGTTGAGCCGGCCACCGACGAACCATTTGGCGAAGGGGGCGTTGGACCAGTCGAGCACCTGGTCCCATCCCCGGTCCCACTCCAGGCGCCCGGCCTCCTGGGCCCAGAACGCCAGCCGGTCGGCGTCGGCGGCCTCATGGATGCCGGGCTTGGCGTTGGCCTGGGCGGCGAAGGCCGCCGAGGGCGCGAAGTGGCGGTTCTCGTGGGCCAGGCTCGACAGGGCCTCGGTGTTCGTCATGGGCACTCCTGCGGTGGGGGTCGAGGTGCGTGGGGCGGGGTTGCGTGGGGGCGAGGTTTCTGAGTGTGGCGGGCTTGCGTGTGGCGATGGTAGTGGTGCCGTGGGGGGG
>JBAVKQ010000216.1:0-11772 GCA_049688395.1 Candidatus Nanopelagicales bacterium | reverse complement strand
GCCGCGGCGACCTGCCCACGGGCGTCGGCGTCGGCCAGCGGACGACCCCACGGCAGCAACCCGGCCAGGGCGCCGGCCTCCAGGGCACCACGATCACCGGCGCGGCGCGGGACCCACGCCAGCGTGGCACCAGTGCGCTGGGCCAGTTCGACCGCGGCACTCAGGGCTCCGGGCGACTCGGCGGCGCGCTCGCCGACCAGGATCACCGAGCCGGGGGCGGCCAGCGCCTGCGCGGCCGGACCGTCGCCGGAGGCCAGACCGGCCAGCACCGCGGCCTCCTGACCAGGCACGGCGCCCAGCACGTGCGCGTTGAGCTTGGCCGACCCGGGAGAGGCGAACGGGGCCACGGACACCACCTGCGTGCCGTGGCGCGCGGTGGCGGTGCGCAGCCGCAGGAAGATGATCGGCGACTCCTCCTCGGGCTCGAGACCGACCAGCAGCACGGTCGGCGCGGCGTCGAGGTCGGCGTAGGTCACCGACATCCCGGAGCCGGCCACGACCGTGCGCAGGAAGTCGGCCTCCGCAGCGCTCGAGCGCCGGATCCGGAAGTCGATCGAGTCGCTGCCCAGCACGGCGCGGGCGAATCGCGCGTAGGCGTAGCTGTCCTCGAGGGTCAACTTGCCGCCGAGCAGTACCGCGGTGCGTCCACCGGCCTGAGCCAGCGCATCGGCGGCGCGGCGCACGGCCTGCGGCCACGAGACCTCCACGAACATGTCCTCAGCGCGCACCATCGGCGTGTCGATCCGGTCGGCACTCAGGTAGGGGAAGGCGAACCGACCCTTGTCGCAGTTCCACTCCGAGTTGACCGCCGGGTCGTCCCAGGCCAGTCGGCGCATGACCGTGGAGCGTCGGGTGTCGGTGCGCAGGGCGCAGCCGCTGGCGCAGTGCTCGCAGACGGTCGGGGTGGATACCAGGTCGAACGGGCGGGCCCGGAACCGGTAGGCGGCACTGGTCAGCGCCCCGACCGGGCAGATCTGCACGGTGTTGCCCGAGAAGTAGGAGTCGAACGGGGTGTCGGCGGCGATGCCGACGATCTGCTTGCCGCCGCGCTGCTGCAGGGTGATGAACGGGTCACCGGCCACCTGGTCGGCGAACCGGGTGCAGCGCGCGCAGGACACGCAGCGCTCGCGGTCGATCAGGATCTGGGCCGACAGCGCCACCGGCTTGGGGAACGTCCGCTTGGGCAGGGTGAACCGGGACTCGCCGTGCCCGTGGCTCATCGCCTGGTTCTGCAGCGGGCACTCCCCGCCCTTGTCGCAGACCGGGCAGTCCAGCGGGTGGTTGATGAGCAGGAACTCGAGCACGCCCCGCTGGGCGGTGGCGGCCATGGCCGACGTCGCGGCGGAGCGGACCTTCATGCCATCGGCGACCGGGATGGCGCAGGCCGGCTGGGGCTTGGGCTGGCCCTCGATCTCGACCAGGCAGGCCCGACAGGCCGCGACCGGGTCGAGCAGCGGGTGGTCGCAGAACCGCGGGATCTCCACGCCGACCTGCTCCGCGGCACGGATGATCAGGGTGCCCTTGGGCACGACCACGTCGATGCCGTCGATGGCCACACTGACCTGGTCGGTCGGCGGCGCAGTGGCCGGGACACCGGGCACCGGGGTGCCGGGAGCGGGGGTGCCGGGAGCGGCTGGCGGCGTGGTCACGGTCATCGGGCGGCTCCCGCGGCGAAGGCGGTGGCGGCGACGGGGTCGAAGGCCACGTCAGCTGCCGTGTGGGTCCCGGCGAGGAACTCCTCGCCGAAGTGCTCGAGGGCGGCCGGGAACGGGGTGGCGGCCGCGTCCCCCAGGGCGCAGAAGGAGCGACCCAGGATGTTGGCGCACACCTCGGCGAGGATCGCCAGGTCGGGCTCGCTGCCGTGACCGGCCTCGAAGCGCGCGAGGGTGCCGGCGATCCACCCGCTGCCCTCCCGGCACGGGGTGCACTTGCCGCACGACTCGTGGGCGTAGAACTCCGCCCAGCGACTGATGACCCGGACCACCGACACCGTGTCGTCGAAGAGCATGGGGGTCGCGGTGCCCAGCATCGTGCCGGCGGCGGCCATGTCCTCGTAGGTCAGCGGCAGGTCCAGGTGCGCGGCGGTGAGCATCGGCACACTCGACCCGCCGGGCAGCCAGAACTTGGGCTCCCCTGCGTTGCGCATGCCGCCGGCGTAGTCGAGCAGCTGGCGCATCGTGGTGCCCAGGGCCACCTCGTAGACGCCGGGGTTGCGCACGTGGCCCGAGACCGCCATCAGCTTGAAGCCCGGGGACTTCTCGGTGCCCCACTGGGTCAGCCAGTCGGCGCCGTTGCGCACGATGTAGGGCACGTTGGCGATCGTCTCGACGTTGTTGACCACTGTCGGCGAGGCGTACAGGCCGGCGACGGCCGGGAACGGCGGCTTGAGGCGCGGCTGGCCGCGACGGCCCTCCAGCGAGTCGAGCAGCGCGGTCTCCTCGCCGCAGATGTAGGCCCCGGCCCCGGAGTGCACGACCAGGTCCAGGTCGAAACCGGTGCCCTGGATGTCGGTGCCCAGGAAGCCTGCGGCGTAGGCCTCGCGGACCGCGGCGCGCAGCCGGCGCTGCACGTGCGGGACCTCACCGCGGATGTAGATGAACGCGTGGTTGGCCCGGATCGCGTACGAGGTGAGGATGCAGCCCTCGACCAGCGCGTGCGGGTTGGCCAGCATGAGCGGGATGTCCTTGCAGGCACCCGGCTCGGACTCGTCGGCGTTGACCACCAGGTAGTGCGCCTTGCCGTCGCCCTGGGGCACGAAGCCCCACTTCATGCCGGTCGGGAAGCCCGCACCGCCACGTCCGCGCAGGCCGGAGTCCTTGACCATCTGGATCAGCGCATCGGGGCCCAGGTCGAAGCCCTTGGCGACCTGCTCGTAGCCACCGTGCCGGCGATAGGCGCCGATCGTGTAGGAGTCCGCCTCGTCCCAGTGGGCGGTCAGGACCGGGGTGAGCGTCATGTCAGCGCCCCGGAGTCCGCGGGGCCCACGCCGCGCTCGGCGGCGGCCCGCAGGTTGGCCAGCATCTCGTCGTCGGCCGCCCCGCCGGCATCGACCAGGCCGTCCTCGTCGATCCCGGAGATCGTCCGGCAGGCGGCCCGGAAGCCGCGAACGACCGGCCCACGGGTGCTCACGACCTCCTCGCCGGCCGCCAGCCGGTCCAGCACGGCGATCGCCTCGTCGGGGGTCATCCGGTCGAAGAACTCCCAGTCCACGGTCATCACCGGGGCGTGCGTGCAGGCGGCCTGGCACTCGATGCGCTCCAGGTCGAAGGTGCCGTTGGCGCTGACCTCGTCGTGGCCCGCCCCGGCGTACGCGCTGACCGCGTCCCACAGGGCGTCGCCGCCCAGGACCGCGCACATCGTGTTGGTGCAGATCCCGATGTGATGGGTGCCGGCCGGGCGGCGCTTGTACATCGTGTAGAACGTCGAGACGGCCGCCACCTCGGCGGTGCTCAGGCCCAGCGTCTGCGCGCAGGCCTCGATGCCCGCGGGGCTGACATAGCCCTCCTGCGACTGCACCAGGTGCAGCATCGGCAGCAGTGCCGAGCGTGCCTGCGGATAGCGCCCGGCGAGCTCGGCGAGCTCTGCACGGGTGGTCTGCGAGATGGACATCAGCGGTCCACGCCTCCCATCACGGGGTCGATGCTGGCCACGGCGACGACCACGTCGGCGACCATGCCGCCCTCGCACATGGCGGCCACGGCCTGCAGGTTGTTGAAGCTGGGGTCGCGGAAGTGCACCCGGTAGGGCTTGGTGCCACCGTGGGAGACCACGTGCACGCCGAGCTCCCCGCGGGGCGCCTCGATGACCTGGTAGGCCTGGCCGACGGGCACGGCGAACCCCTCGGTGACCAGCTTGAAGTGGTGGATCAGGGCCTCCATAGAGGTGCCCATGATCGTGCGGATGTGCTCCAGGGAGTTGCCCATGCCGTCGCTGCCGATGGACAGCTGCGCCGGCCAGGCGATCTTCGGGTCGTCGATCATCACCGGCCCGGGTACCAGCAGGTCCAGGGTCTGCTCGACGATGTTCAGGCTCTGCTGGATCTCGGCCAGGCGGATCAGGAAGCGGCCGTAGGCATCGGAGGTGTCCTGGGTGCACACCTGGAAGTCGTAGCGCTCGTACCCGCAGTACGGCATCTCCTTGCGCAGATCCCACGGGTAGCCGGTGGAGCGCAGGATCGGGCCGGTGATGCCCAGGGCCATGCAGCCGGTGAGGTCCAGGTGCCCGATCCCCGACGTGCGACCCACCCAGATCGAGTTGTCGACCAGCAGGTTCGCGGTGTCCTTGAGCCGGTGGCGCAGCAGGTCGATCGTCGCCTGGATGCGGACCTTGATGTCCGCGCCCTTGTCGTCGGTGGCCGGCATGTCCTGGGCCAGGCCGCCGGGCCGGATGTAGGCGTGGTTCATCCGCAGGCCGCTGATCAGCTCGAAGAGGTCCAGGACGAGCTCGCGCTCGCGGAAGCCGAAGATCATGGCGCTCAGGGCGCCGAGCTCCATGCCGCCGGTGGCCAGGGCGACCAGGTGCGAGCCGACCCGGTTGAGCTCCATGAGCATCACGCGGATCACGCTCGCGCGGTCGGGGATGTCCTCGGTGATGCCGAGCAGCTCCTCCACGGCCAGGCAGTAGCCGACCTCGTTGAAGAAGCTGGACAGGTAGTCCATCCGCGTGACGAAGGTCGTGCCCTGCGTCCAGTTGCGGAACTCGAGGTTCTTCTCGATGCCGGTGTGCAGGTAGCCGATGCCGCAGCGGGCCTCTTCGACGTTCTCGCCGTCGAGCTCGAGGATCAGGCGCAGCACGCCGTGCGTGGACGGGTGCTGGGGGCCCATGTTGACCACGATGTGCTCGTTGGCCGCATCGGGGTCGACGGTGATCGTGTCCCAGTCCCCACCGGTGACGGTGAAGACCCGGCCCTCGGTGCTGGCGTAGCCGGGTGCCTCGTCGGGCAGGCCCGCGGGGGCCTGGGTCGTCGCGTCGAAGTCCTCGCCGGACTCGTAGGTGGTGCTCATCAGTTGTACGACCTCCGCTGGTCGGGCGGTGGCGTCGTGGCGCCCTTGTACTCCACGGGGATCCCGCCGAGCGGGTAGTCCTTGCGCTGCGGGTGGCCCGGCCAGTCGTCGGGCATCAGGATCCTGGTCAGGGCGGGATGGCCGTCGAAGATGACGCCGAACATGTCCCAGGTCTCGCGCTCGTGCCAGTCCGCCGAGGGCCACACCGAGGTCACCGAGGGAACGTGCGGGTCGGTGTCGGGGCAGGTGACCTCCAGGCGCAGCCGACGCCGGTGGGTCATCGAGAGCAGGTGCAGCACCGCATGCAGCTCGCGCCCGGCATCGGCCGGGTAGTGCACCCCCGAGACCGAGTGGCACACCTCGTAGCGCAGGCCCGGCTCGTCGCGCAGCTCGCGGGCCACGGCCAGCAGGTGTTCGCGGGCGATGTAGAGGGTCAGCTCGCCGCGGTCGACAACGGCCTTCTCGATGGCCGATTCGGCCGCGACGCCCGCGTCGGCCAGGGCCAGTTCGAGCTCGTCGGCCACCGCGTCGAAGTCCCCGCCGTAGGGGCGTGGGGTGGCCCCGGGCATCTCGATCGGACGGACCAGGCCGCCGAACCCGCTGGTGTCCCCGGAGCCGGACACGCCGAAGGCGCCCTCCCGGACGCCCACGGTGTCGACCACGGCGTCGACCTCCGGGTCGGCCACCGGGCTCAGCCCCAGGTCGACAGCCCCCACGGGGACGACCGATCCCTGCTCGCTCATCGCAGCAGACCCTTCATCTCGATGGTCGGTGCGGCCGTGAGCGCCTGGGCCTCCAACACCTCGACCTCCGCGGCGCGGTGGGCGCCGAGCTTGGTGTTGAGCACCTGGTCGTGGAGCTTGAGGATCGCGTCCTGGAGCATCTCCGGACGCGGTGGGCAGCCGGGCAGGTAGATGTCGACCGGCACGATGTGGTCCACGCCCTGCACGATGGCGTAGTTGTTGAACATGCCGCCGCTGGAGGCGCAGACGCCCATCGCGATCACCCATTTGGGCCCGGCCATCTGGTCATAGACCTGGCGCAGGACCGGGGCCATCTTCTGGCTGACCCGACCGGCCACGATCATCACGTCGGCCTGGCGCGGCGAGGCCCGGAACACCTCCATGCCGAACCGGGCGAGGTCGTAGCGCGGGCCGCCGGCAGCCATCATCTCGATGGCGCAGCAGGCCAGGCCGAAGGTCGCGGGCCACATCGAGCTCTTGCGCGAGTAGCCGGCCAGCTTCTCGACGCTGGTCAGCAGGATTCCGGAGGGAAGTTGTTCCTCGAGGCCCATGTCAGTCCCACTCCAGTCCGTCGCGGCGCCACACGTAGAGGTAGGCGACCATCAGGGTTGCGATGAACAGCAGCATCTCCACCAGGCCGAAGATGCCGAGCTTGTCGAAGGTGATCGCCCACGGGTAGAGGAACACGATCTCGATGTCGAAGATGATGAACATCATCGCGGTCAAGTAGTACTTGACCGGGAACTTCCCGCCACCGATGGGCTGCGGCGTGGGCTGGATGCCGCACTCGTAGGCGTCCAGGCGGGCGCGGTTGTAGCGCTTGGGTCCAGTGATGCCGGCGACCGTGACCGAGAAGATGGCGAAGGCGAAGGCCAGCAGCCCGAGGATCAGGATCGGGGTGTAGACACTCACGGCTCGATCACCGGACCTTCCATCGCGACACCCGGGCCAGCATGGTCCGAGCGGTCACATCCTAGGCACGTCGAGGTGGGATGTGGCCCGCCCGGTCGGTTCATGCCGCCGGGGCAATCCGGGACAGGGCGTTGATGAGGCGGTCCATCGGGTCCGGATCGGCGGTATCGGTGAGGTTGGCCATCAATTTCAGGGCCAGTTCGCGCAGGACGGGCACGGGCATCCCGTAGCTGGTTGCGATCTTCATCACACTCGGGTTGCCGATGGCCTTCACGAACCAGCGGCCCAGCGTGTAGTACCCGCCGTAGTGCGCCCCGAGGTCCTCGGCGTAGCCGTGCAGCTGCGCCTCGCGGCCCTCGGCCCGGGGGGCGTCGAGCGCGGCGTCGATACGCGCGCCGGCCAGGACGCCTGCCTCCAGGGCGTAGTCGATGCCCTCGCCGTTGAACGGGTTGACCATGCCGCCGGAATCACCGACCAGCAGCATCCCCTTGGCGTAGTGCGGCTGCCGGTTGAACCCCATCGGCAGTGCCATCCCGCCGATCAGGACCGTGTCGGCGTGCTCGCGCAGCTCCCAGTGCTCGGGGGTCTCGCGCATCCAGCGGCGCAGGTGATCGCGGTAGTCGACATTCTGGAACGCCTGCGAGGTGTTCAGGATGCCCAGCCCGATGTTGATCGTGCCGTCGGCCAGGCCGAACACCCAGCCGTACCCGGGCAGCAGCGCGCCGTCGGAGCGCAGCTCGAGGTGGGACTCCATCCAGGGCTCGGCCGCGCGCGGACTCGGCGCGTAGGCGCGCACCGCCACGCCCATCGGCCGGTCGTCACGGCGTTGCACGCCCATGGCCACGCTCATCCGGGAGCTCACGCCGTCGGCGGCGACCACCACCGGGGCGGTGTAGGTCGCACGCTGGCCGGCCGGGCGCCCTCGTTCGTCGACCGGCTGGGCGATGACGCCGGTCACCCGACCGGTCCGCTCGTCGCGGGTGGGGGTCAGCACCTTGGTCCGCTCGATCAGCCGGGCACCGGCCGCCGCGGCGTGCCGGGCCAGGATCTCGTCGAGCTCCATCCGGGAGCGCACCAGCCCGTAGTTCGGGAACCGGTCCAGCTCGGGCCAGGGCAGTTCGTAGGTGCGGCCGTTGGCCACGATCCGCAGGCCGTTGTTGCGCGCCCAGCCGCGCTCCGGGGAGATGTCGACGCCCATCTCGATCAGCGAGCGCACGGCACGCGGGGTCAGGCCGTCGCCGCAGACCTTGTCCCGGGGGAAGGCGGCCTTCTCCAGCAGCAGGACGTCGCGCCCGGCGCCGGCCAGCCGGTGCGCGGTGGCCGAGCCCGCAGGTCCGGCACCGACGACGATGACATCGGCGTCCTGCGCGTGGTCGGACATCGGGCACCTCGGTTCGGGCCAGTGGGGGATTTGGCCAGATTCTAGCCCCGGGGGGACGGGCCCGCCGCGGAGTCGGGCCGACGCTGACACGCCACCGGCGCCCGGGACGCATCAGGGGACCAAGGTCCCGGGTGGTCGGGGTCATCCTCGGGCAGGACAGAGGCGCGGAGCACGGGAGAATGGATCTCCGCGCACACCACGCACTGCACACGCCCGGGGTCACGAACTCCGAGCACCGAAACCCTGGGAGCACCAGTGACCATCGCAGCCGACCGCCCGACCACCAGCACCGATCCGTGGGTCGGCTTCGACGAGGGGGCGTGGCGCCAGGGGATCGACGTCGCGGCGTTCATCCGCGGCAACTACACGCCCTACGAGGGCGACGCGTCGTTCCTGACCGGGCCGACGGCGCGCACCGAGTCGCTGTGGAAGTTCGTGGCCGATCTGATGATCGTCGAGCGCGAGCACGGCATCCTGGACGTGGACCCGCACACCCCGAGCTCCATCACCTCGCACGCCCCGGGCCGGATCGCGCCCGACATCCCCGAGCTGATCGTGGGCCTGCAGACCGAGAAGCCCCTCAAGCGCGCCATCATGCCCAACGGTGGCTACCGGATGGTCGAGAACGGGCTGACGGCCTACGGCTACGAGCCGGACCCGCGCGTGGGCGAGATCTTCACCAAGTACCGCAAGACCCACAACCAGGGCGTGTTCGACGCCTACACCCCGGCGATCCGAGCGGCCCGCTCGTCGCACGTGATCACCGGCCTGCCCGACGCGTACGGCCGCGGGCGGATCATCGGTGACTACCGGCGCGTGGCGCTCTACGGCGTGGCGCGTCTGATCGAGGCCAAGAAGGCCGAGCTGGCCACCCTCGATGATCGGCTGTCCAGCGACGCGATCATCCGCGACCGCGAGGAGCTCAACGAGCAGCTACGCGCCCTGGGCGAGCTGATCGAGCTCGGCGACATGCACGGCCTGGACCTGCGCCGCCCGGCGGTCACCGCCCAGGAGGCGATCCAGTGGCTGTACATGGGCTACCTGGGTGCGATCAAGGAGCAGAACGGCGCGGCGATGAGCCTCGGGCGGGTGTCGACCTTCCTCGACGTCTACCTGCAGCGCGACCTGGACGCCGGCACGCTGACCGAGCCGTCCGCCCAGGAGCTCGTGGACGACTTCGTGATCAAGCTGCGGATGGTGCGCTTCCTGCGTACGCCGGACTACGACGCGCTGTTCTCCGGGGACCCGACCTGGGTCACCGAGTCGATCGGCGGCATGGGCTACGACGGGCGCACCCTGGTCAGCCGCTCGAGCTTCCGGTTCCTGCAGACGCTGTACAACCTCGGGCCCGCCCCGGAGCCGAACCTCACCGTGCTCTGGTCGCCGAGCCTGCCCGCGGGCTTCAAGGAGTTCTGCGCCCAGGTGTCGATCGACACCTCGGCGATCCAATACGAGTCCGACGAGTTGCTGCGCGAGTTCAACACCGGCGGCGACGATTGCGCGATCGCGTGCTGTGTGTCGAGCATGCCGGTCGGAAAGCGGATGCAGTTCTTCGGCGCCCGGGTGAACCTGGCCAAGACGCTGCTGTACGCGATCAACGGCGGCCGTGACGAGATCTCGGGCAGGCAGGTCATCGACCTCGGCGAGCCGTTGACCGGCGAGACCCTGGACTTCGATGAGGTGTGGGCCCGCTTCGACGAGGCGACCACCTGGTTGGCCGACACCTACGTCAACGCGCTGAACATCATCCACTTCATGCACGACAAGTACGCCTACGAGCGCCTCGAGATGGCGCTGCACGACTACGACCCGGAGCGCACCCTGGCCTGCGGCATCGCCGGCCTGTCGATCGTGGCCGACGCCTTCTCGGCGATCAAGCACACCACGGTGCACCCGGTGCGCGACGAGACCGGCCTGGTCGTGGACTACACCCTCGAGGGGGACTACCCGGCGTTCGGCAACAACGACGAGAGGGTGGACGACATCGCCGCGCGGATCGTGACGATGTTCATGGACAAGGTGCGCTCGTTCCCGGCCTACCGGGACGCCACGCACACGCAGTCGGTGCTCACGATCACCTCCAACGTGGTCTACGGCAAGGCCACCGGCGCCACGCCGGACGGGCGCAAGGCCGGCGAGCCGTTCGCACCGGGCGCCAACCCGATGCACGGTCGGGACCGCAAGGGCCTGATCCCCGCATCGCTGTCGGTGGCGCACCTGCCCTACGCCGACGCCCAGGACGGCATCTCGATGACCGCCTCGGTGATCCCCAGCGGGCTGGGCAAGACCGCCGGCGAACGGGTCGACAACCTGATCGGCGTGCTCGACGGCTATGTCGAGAGCCGCGGCTTCCACATGAACATCAACGTGCTCAACCGCGAGATGCTCCTGGACGCCATGGAGAACCCGATGGCCTACCCGCAGCTGACCATCCGGGTCTCGGGCTACGCGGTGAACTTCGTGCGGCTGACCCGTGAGCAGCAGCAGGACGTCATCGACCGCACGTTCCACATGAGCGTGTAGCCAGGTTCGCGACCCGGTACCCCCTGGGACCCGGGTCGGCGAGTCAACCCAACCAACGCGCGATCTCGGTGACGAACGCCCGGATGTCCGATGTTCGGCCCAGGTTGGAAACGACCACGTCGTCGCGGACCGCCACGTACTCATGGACCAGGATGTTGCGGAACCCGCTCGCGCGGGCCATCTGATCGGCGAGGTCCTGAGTCACGACGCAGTGCACGGCAAGGATTCGAAAGGTGTCCGCGTTGCTCGCCGGCGGCCCCCAGCCCTGGACTGCGCACAGGTGCTGGCCCACGTCTACGCAGCACTCGATGGCCACGATGAAGTTGTACTTCACCGAGTCCAGCCAGCGGCGCTGGGCCCGAACCTCGTCCGAAGCGGACGCCTCGGCGTCCAGGAAGTCAGCGACGTCGGCAGCTTGGCGCAGCAGCCTCTGCACACGCATCTCATCGACCACGGACGGCCGCCAGGAACTCGCGATGGGCGCGCTCGAACCGGGGTCGCTCGTCGAGCCAGATCCGCCGGGTGGTGGCCACCCAGCGGACCCGGGCCACCGGATCGTCCTCGAAGAGCACGACGCCCTCCAGGGCGATGGTCCCGGCCAGCTCCAGCGGAGCGTCGTTGAGGATCACCAGGTCCACGCCCTCGGGCAGATCGAGGTCCCACGGCGCGGGTGGCGCCTCGGACCAGAGGGCGGCAACATCGAGGTCACTGGTCGGGCCAGCGGTCCCCCGGGCTCGGGAGCCGAACACCATCGCGAACGCGGCACCCGCAGCCCGCAGGACCTCGGTCACCCGGGCGCCCAACTCGTCCATGGGAGCGAGTATGCCCGAACCGGGCCCCGGCGACGGGGCGAGATCGGCGACTGCAAGGCGGCGACTCGTGCCAGAGCGTGGGGTGAACGATGATGGTTGCCCAGGGAGCACCCCGCGAGCGGCGATCGGGAGGACCGAGGTGACCAACGACGACCGTGCGCTGGCCGCTGACCTCGACGACGGGTCTCGGATCGGCTTCGTGCACTCCGCGGAGACCACCTCCGGGGTGAACGGGCCGGGCCTGCGCTACACCGTGTTCCTCTCGGGCTGCCCGCTGCGCTGCCTGTACTGCCACAACCCCGACACCCAGACCATGCGCCTCGGTGAGCGGACCACGGTCCGCCGCGTCATCGAGGAGACCGGACGCTACCGGGCGTTCATCGGCCGCGGCGGCGGGT
>JBAVKQ010000215.1:0-1707 GCA_049688395.1 Candidatus Nanopelagicales bacterium | reverse complement strand
GCCGCGCCCACCGAGCCAGCTGCTCTCTCTCCTCATCAGTCAGCTCAAGTGGGGCCTTCGGACGTCCGGTGCGCGGCATAGCCCATCGTATCATTTATCTCATGAAATAATGGCGCAGGACACTAGGCCTGCGACAGCCGCCCGAGGCACCTGGTGCTCGCTGGTCGGCCGGACGGCAGGCCAGCAGCGGACCCCTCTACGTCTTCAGTGCCATCGGATGGTTCGGCTTCCTGATCGCCGTCCTGATCGTCCTGATCGTCCTGATCGTCCTGGTCATCTCGGTCATGATGCTCAGCCGCAACCCAGTGGGTAGCCCAACCGGGGTCAGGCCAGGCGCAGCCGGGCCAGTGACGCGGGCGCGGGGCCTGCGCCGATGTCGGGCACGATGCTCAGTTCGAGGACGGTGACACCGGAGAGGTCGACGTGGAGGTCCTCGGTCTGCCCAGTGGCCCCTTGGGGGCTGAAGTTCCACTGCTGGCGCACGATCTCGTGGAGGGTCTGCCCGCTGTCGGGGGACCAGCGCAGCACGAACTCCTGGGTGCGCTCAACGTCGGCCTCGACGAACTCCAGCCAGATTCGGTGCACCGCCTGGGGCTGGGCGAAGAGCAGCCGGATCGTCTGCTCCCCGGGCCCCGCGGCCCGCCAGCCCGACGGGTCACCGGGCTGAAACGCGGACTCGATGGGATGCGCCGGGTCTTCGGAGGTGATCTCCACCTGCACCAGATCCTCGAGCTCCAACCAGTCGCCACCTGAGGGTGGGCTGCCCGCCTCCGCTGCGGAGGGGATGATTCGTTTGCGCATGGGAGCGCCTCCTGGTCTCACCGCAGGGTAGCCCGTGCCGGGCTGGACATGTCCGGCGATCTCGCGGTGGTGTTCACTCGGGGTGACCCGGTACTCGACCCTTCAGTGCCCCGAGGCGTTCCCCTGCACGGCCCCGGTCTGCGGGTGGTGGCTAGTCGCCGCCGAGGTCGCGCTGGTAGGCGTCGAGGAGCACGTCGGTGGTGCGTTCCTGGTACCGGCGGACCTGGGTCAGCAGGGTGCGGGTCGCCGCACTCACGGTCCCGACCGCGTCCGGGTCCCCGGCCATGTTCCCGGCCTGTAGGCGCACTGCTGCGATGGCCGCGGTCAGCTGGTCGCGGTCCCCGGCCAGCCGCAGCCAGCGGCCCATCAGGTGGGGGGCGTCGGAGCGGATCTGTTCGGTGAACCCCTCGGGGTCGATCAGGTCCCCGGGGGTGCTGTGCACCGCGGCGGCCAGGTCGTCCAGGGCGCGGGTGGTCTGCACCCACCAGGCGGCACCCGGGCGCTGATCGGCCAGGAGCTCATCGAGGCGGGACTGGGCGCCGGCCACGCTGAGCACCCGCAGCGTGGATCGGTCGGCCATCACCGTGGTTCCTGTACTCATCGGGGCCTCCTGGATGAACCTCGCCGGGAACCCAGAGTGAACCCGACCGCGGGCCCTGTCCATCCCAGGATCGTCCCAGCGGTGTCGCAGTTTCGTCCCCGGCGCGGGGCGTGGGCGACGACAACGCACCGGGGCTGGGCGTGGGCGGGAGATGTGCCGGGTGACACTGCCCACACGGTCGCCCACGAGCAGCCCAATCGCCTATGCCATCGGGGTTTCCGCGGTTCCGGGTGGGGCACACTGGATCTATGGGAACGGTTGTCCTGGGGTGGGACCTCGACGGCGGCACCCGCTGGGTGCCGCCC
>JBAVKQ010000214.1:0-8753 GCA_049688395.1 Candidatus Nanopelagicales bacterium | reverse complement strand
CCCGGCGAGCGCCGCCGGCAGATCACGCAGGTCGGTGACCGAGACCTCTGGCGCAGGGAGGTAGTCGGGGTAGGTGCCGCCGTCTCGGTTGACCCAGACACCGACCATGCCCACCCGCTGCGCCCCGTGGATGTCCCACGGGTGCACGGCTACCATCGCCATGCGCTCGAACGGAAGATCCGCGGTACGCGCGGCGTGGCGGTATGCGTCAGGTGCGGGCTTCCAGCACTGCACGTCCTCCACCGAGAGCGTGTCCTCAAGCAGGCCGAGGAAACCCGCCCGCTCGAACATGCCCAGCGACATCGCAGTCGCGCCATTGGTGAGCGTGATCAGGCGGAATCCAGCCTGGGCGAGGCGCTGCATGCCCTCGGGTACGTCCGGATGAGGGTCCAGTTCCCGGAAACCAGCAAGCACGTGCGCGATCTGGTCGTCGTCGAGCATGCCGCGTAGGTTCCCTGCCGCGATCTGCCCGAACGGTCGGAACTCCCCGACCGCGGCAAGCGCGAACCCGTCGCGCAGTACGCCGGCAAACCATGAGTCCAGGGTCGCCAACGGCAGCCCCACGTCGACGAACCGGTCCCTCAGCGGAGCCATGTCCGACAAGGACTCGTTGACATCGAACACGATCGCCTCAACGGCCATCAGGCCTCCTTCTCAGCGGGTCGGGGTGCGGGCCTCCAGCATCGACCCCTCGGCCGCGCAGTGGCCAGGTCAGCCCTCCGCGGGGCCAGGATCGACGTGGTTGATCTCGATCGGCTCACCTCGGTGGCGGTCTGAAGCCACCAGCAGGGTGAGCACGGGCACGGTGGATCCAGGGTAAGACGGCCGGGCTTGTCGGCGGCGGCGTCGCCCGTGCGGTCGGGCCCTACTCCAGCGGTCGTAGGCGCTGCTGGCAGGGAAGAACCGACAGGCCGGTGCGTCCTCCTGGGCTGTTAGCGACGCCCGCGTAGCCGAGACCAACCATGCCCTCGACGAGGTGCGTCCACAGGCGGCGGTATGCAGCACCTTGCTCGCGATACTCGATCTGCTCCGAACGGGGATCGGCTGTCGGGGCGGGTGTCGGGTCCGTTGAAGTGCTTGACAGCCCGGCACGCAGGGTGTCGAGTAGGTAGCGTGATGATCCTCAACCTGGATCGAGAATGAGTCACGCGAACGCGGTGGCACCCCGCTCGATAATGGTTACGGTGCTGGTCCTGGTTGGTGCCTTCGGTCTGGGAGGCTGTCTCGGCGATCCGGCGCCCGATCCCGCGAAAGCCCCACTGGAGGTAGTCGTTGAGGGTTGCGAACTGAACCGACCTGATGTCGCACCCGGCACTCATGAGGTCTCGGTGATCAACCAGGACAACTATCAACCTGCTCAGCTCGTCGTTACCGACGAGGACGGCAGGGAGGTACTCAGCCTCGCTGCTGGTAAGACAAAACAGATGGTCACTACCAACCAGACCTATACCTTCACCTGCAGCGTCGGCAGCGAGATGACCACCTCGATGCTTGAGTCAACAACCCGCTAGAAGCCCGCCCAGACACGCTCCTCGGCCTCACCCAGAGCCACCGGGACTCTCTCACGCGGATCTCGTCGAGTTCGGTAACCGCAAGCGGATCCGGTGCGGAACTGAGCACTCGTCGCGGCATGAGGGTGCGTCGGCCTCCTCGAGGCCGTGCCGCGGACGGCGGGATCCTCGCTCGCGTATGCATCTTGGTCGCCGTCGAGCCTCTCGCGCATCGCGCATCGCGCATCGCGCATCGAGCGAGCCAAGCAGCCAGCGCTTCAATCCCTCTTCGCTGCGGACACGTCGACGCAGACGGTTCCCGTGTTGCCGTCCTGGTCGGCAATCACGGTGAGCGAGGGCGCGTTGCTCTCGTCGGCGACGGTCCCACCTGCGGCGACGGCGGCGGCGATCCGTTGCTCGGCCACCTCGGGCGCCACGTAGACCTCGACGTGGAACCGCTGACTCGCGGTCACGTCCTCGTCGGCGTCGCCGAACCACAGGTTCGGGACCCGCACGGTGGCGCCCCGGATCTCGTCGCTGGGTGACCCGCGGCCCTGGGACTGGGTGTCCCCGGTCAGCAAGGCGGCCCACACCGGGGCGATAGTCGCTGAGTGGGTGGTGTCGAGCCCGAGCTCGATCTCGCTGACCGAGGCCGGGTCGGCGTTGAGCTCGTGGTCGACGGCGATCTCGGTGATCCGTCGCGCGAGGTCGACGTCCTGCTGGGTCACCCACTCGACGACGTGCTCCGTGCCCTCGTCGTCGCGGTAGATCGCGTCGTCCGTGACCAGCTCGAGATCGACGTACCCGTTGCCCATCGACACGCGCGGGTAGTGCCCGAGCGTGTCGCCCGCCTCGGCGACCGCTGCGATGAACCTCGCGCCGGTGCCAAAGTCGTCGACCAGGTAGCGGGCATGCAGTCCTTGGGCAAGCTTGCGCCACTCGGTCAGGTCGGCCTCGGCGATCTTCTCGCCCATCAGCATGTCCATGGCTGGGGACCCTATCGCCGATCGAGCTCTGTCACGGGTGCGCAGGGATCTCGATCGACATCACGCAGTTCCTTGAACCTTGACCCGGACGTGGGTGAAGCCGAGTAGTTCATTCAACACGGCGAGTGCCGTTGTAGAGCAACGACGAGGACAGACCCTTCGTCTGGAGGGTGAGGTCGTGCAGATAGGCCTCGACCACCTCGCGCAGTTGTCCACCGTCATGCAGCACGAAGTTCCAGGGTCGGTCCCCGGGCCACGGACGGATCCGCTCGATTCCGAGCTCGGACCGAGTCACGAGGAGCGGCTCAATCGTCCGCGCGTCCATCCAGAGGTCGAGATCGCCGCGCTCCCGCGTCTGGTCGCCGAGCAAGGCACCAACTCCTCAACCGCCACCGACCCACACCGTCACCTCTGTTGCGTCCAGATCAGAAAGGATCGCGGTCGCTGAGCGGCGCTCATGTGGTGCAGGGTCATCACCTGAGCCTCGCGCTGAACAGGGCTTTCTGCACGCGGCCTCTCGCCTCCCCAATGGCCTCCCACGGGCGGATCCCGTTGTGGCACGCTGCCCGTGCTGAGATATCGGTCGCACGCTCGTCGGCATGTCCATATGGATGGATGTTGCGGATCACCACGAGGCTGCGGTGCGTCAGGTTGCTTCGATGATCCTGGTGCGGGGTCATGACGACGGTGCTGTGGGCGGTTCGGGTGCGTTGTTCAGCAGTTGGTCGAGGTCCGGTGTCGGGCGACCGGTAGCGCGTATGGCGGTGTGCAGGTGCTGGGCGAGGGTGTGCATTTCGTCGCGGGCCGTGCGGGTGTGGGCGGCGAACCAGAGCTCTCCGCGGGGGCCGGCCAACACGCGTGCCCAGTAGGCGATGACCAGCATGTTCGGCAGCCGGTATAGGGCACGCAGGTTCGCCGGGATCTGGGTGTTTCCGCAGGACCGCAGGGCGGTGAACCCCTGGCGAGTGCCGTTGACCATGAGGCTCATCGTGGCCCGGTCAGTCGCCAGTCGTGATGCATCCACCTCGACGCGGTAGAGGGCGAAGGCGATCGGTACGACGAACGCGGCGTGTCCCACCAACCAGGCGTCGATGTCGGGGCTGATCTGCGTGGGGAAGCCTGCCCCGTCGAGCAGCTCGTGCAGGCGCCGAGCCCGCGGTGTTCTGAGTCCGCTGGGCTCGCCCAGCATCGTCTTCTGCTGAGCTATGGCCACGTACGTGACGCTGGGGCCGTCCCGAGTCCCACCGACTGCGGGGAACCCGAACACCGCACGCTGCCCGAGAGCGTCCACCAGGGCCGTTTGACGTCCGGCGGTGTTGCCGAAGAACAGCACGTCCGAGCCATCGGTCATCGCAGTCACGACCGGCAGCGTGTCCTGGAGTTGCTCGGCACGCACAGCCACGAGCACCAGGTCGAAGTGGGTGCAAGGATCTGGCTGGCTGACCGCAACGACCGGCATCTGCAAGCGTTGTCCGGACTCGGCATCCCGAAGGATCAGACCATGGGCTGCCAGGTCCTCCAGACGCTTGCCGCGTGCCACGAGAATCACCTCGTGGCCGGCCTCCAGCAACCGGCCCGCATAGACGCTGCCGATCACCCCTGCGCCGAGCACCAGAACTCGCACGCTCCACACACCCCCTCAAGACGTTCGTTGCCGGCCAACCTACTGAACGAACCCACACCACACCCATCCTGACTGGAGCGCGTCCCGCGCGACGATCGGCTCTCGACGATGGTCTTGTCGCTGGAGGGCCGATACCGAACGCGGCGCTCTCTCGGGGTACGTCCTTCGGCGGATGGGACATGAGGCCGGCCTGACGGTTGGTCGGAAAGCTCATCGCTCAACCGATCTGCCAGAGGCCTTCGTCGGGTTGGCAGCCGCGCTGTCAGACCTGGGACGTAGTGTCGTGCGCATGGACGTGGAAGCGGTCGCTGGTGCTGTGCGCGAGTGCTGGGGGCCAGACACGTGTTCGCCCGAGGACATCGCATTGTGGACCCTCGACAATCCGGCCCGCGGCCAATGCGCGACGACCGCCGTGGTGCTGCACGACTGCTTCGGTGGGTCGCTGGTCAGGGGAGAGGTCATCGTGGCCGGCGAACGGGTGGACTTTCACTGGTGGAACCGCTTGCCCGACGGCCAAGAGGTCGACCTCACGCGCGAGCAATTCGGCCCGGACGAGTTCGTCGTGGGCGGGGTTGAGGTCGCCCGCCCCACTGGTGCCACGCGGCTGGATGCTCAGTACGCCCTGCTGTCGACACGGGTTTTCGCGCGTCTGGCGCAGTTGACGTAGCCAAACCGCGCTCCGAGGACTCGAACTGCTCGTCTGACCAGCTCACAGCGCCGAGCGGCACTCTGCGGTTGGCTCGATGGTGCCCCACTTCGCCGCGAGCAAGGCCCCACCTGGGCGACGCGCCGACGTCGACGCATTAGCGCTTCGGCGAGCGACGTGCGTCCAGCCGGTTGGCGAGGTCGATCGCCAAGGTGAGCTGGTGGTCGAGGGCGGCAGCGCTGTCCCACCACGACACGGACGCCACGATCAGCCCCTCGTGGGTGATGCGGATCGATGAGAGCTCGGCCGGCCGCACAACGTCGTCGCCGTGCAGCGCGCGCGGCCAGTTCTCAATGCGGTGGCGCAGTTCGTCGTCGAGCGTCCCGGCGGGATCTGTGTACACGTAACGCTCCTCAGGCGCCACTCCCGGCGTACGCCTCGGCCCGCGGCCGAGCAGCCGGCCGACGCCCTGCACCAGCCTGCCCAGATCGCTCTGGGGTCCGGCACGGCGCACCTCCAGTGGTGGGTCAGGTGTTCCCCGAACCGGGTACTCGACCTTGAGCGCCGGGCACACCCACCGCACGTAAGAGGCCGGATCCTTATCCGTGTCTGTCGGGGTGCCGTCGTCGAGGTCGCAATGCCACGCGAGCGCCGCAGCTCGCGGCTCCACCCGGCAAGAGTGCTCTTCATTGCTGGTCACGAGCAGGTCACGCTCACTGACGACCACGTTCACGAATTCGAACCGCGAGGCTCCCACGCCGCGATGCTAGTGGCTGGCAATGGTGAGCGGCTCCAGTCGCCCGGCCATGGCATCGAGACGCCTCGATCACCGCGGCCATCACGGCACATGATCTGTGTCGTTCCGCGAGCTGGGCGCCGTCAGGAGGGCATCACCGCGCCCAGATGGGTGCGCCTGGCTACGGTGCGCGTGGCTGGTCAGCCCCAGGTCTCGCGGCAGGCCTTTTGGGCCAGGCTTTCCTGGGGCTGCTTCTGGGCGGGGCACGTCACCAGATCGGTGAACTGTGGCCCGTAGGACTGCCACGTGCCCGATGCCACGACGCGCGTGGATCGGCCCTCCGAGGCGCACTGGTGGCGCACCCAGTCGCCCCTCCACACCTGGCGCCCGGCGAAGGCCGCGTAGTAGGTGTCCCGACTCGAGGCTCTGGTCGACTTCAGGATCGGCACGTCCCTCAACGAGGTCGCCTGCCCCAGTGGGGCCAGGCGCACCGAGAGCTGCGTGGCTGCCCGGTCGATGATCCCCGCGGCGTCCCGGGCGCCGATGCCGCGGCCTTCGACCGCCGCGGTGAGTCGCACCGTGGCATCGGCCGTCAGACCCGGGAGCGAACCCCCCGGTGGGGCCTGGTAGCCGGTGATGTGGGTCAGGGTGTCGGTCGGGGTCCCGGTGATCTGTTCCCAGGAGGAGCCCGGCTCGCACATCAACGCCCCGGCTGCGGCTGGGGCCACCGGAGCCATCAGGGCCGCCAGTACCAGGGTCGCGCCGGTCATGCCGGCGCCCAAGGAAGTCCGGGCCTTGACCATGTTCGTCCCCGTTCGATCGGACCAGGCCCTCAACGTACTCTCACGAAGCACCCAACGGGACACGGCAGCGAGGTGACGCGGGGTCGCCAGAGAATTGTGTGTGGACGTCGGTCAGGGTGCGTGGGTCAACCCACTGGGCTGACCGGGGCGATGACCAGCCAGTAGTCCGCGGGCGCGGTCACCGTGATCGTCGTTCCCAGTATCGCCTCGGGCAGGCGGATCGAGCCGGAGGCGGGTCCCTCGCAGGGCGCACCGAGCAACAGGTCGCCGTCCCCGGTCACTGTGGAACGCCCAGGACCGACGCAACTCACCGTCACGACCAGGTCACCGCTGCCCACCGATTCAGCCAACACGTAGTCCCCGGTGGCCGTGCCCTGCTCGCTGAGCAGCGGCTGCGAACCCACACTCCACCCGGCCTCCACCTTCTCGGCGAGGTCGATCATCGGATCGCGCAACGACGGGCTCACGCTGACCGCAGAGCCCGCCAGGCTCGATGCGCTGCTGGCGTTCGGCACCTGCCCGGTCGGCTCCTGCTCAGACGAGGTGCACCCTGCGGCGAACGCAGCGAGCGCTGCGCTCACGACCAGGGCCGTGGCGGCACGGACACCCCGATGTGACGTCATGGCCCATCCCCTCGCCTGTGGAGATCGACTCAAGAGGCGACCTCACAGCGCAGGCTTCCGCCTGGTTCGCCTCGTGTCAACAGCAGTGGCCCTGCCTGGCTGCTGTCCCCACCCACCGGGACGACGCCCCGCGAGACACTGTCCCCGCTCAGCGGTACCTCCTGGGCCCATCTGCTGATGCTCACACCGACCGCAGGCCCGCACGGCGCTCGACGGGAACGCAGACCGTTAAGGGCCACACCGCTCACACTGGTGGGCAGCCGTAGGGAGAGCATCCGCCCCCGTTGGAGCTTCCCCCGTCCAGGTCAGGCATCCGTCTGCGGGACCGGATAGACGAAGGCGTTGAGATCCACCTCAGATACTGTTGACGTGAGGGTGGAGCGGGGGAGGCGCTGTGGTGGTGACGCGTAGGTCGGTGTGGTGGCCGGTGGTAGGTGATCGTGCCTGCCGGGCGGCGTGTCTGGCCGCGTCGGCGGCCGTTCTGGTGGCATGCATGGCGGGCTGCGGCCAGGCCTCGGGTGGCGTGCCTGTCACGATCTCAAGGGACCCGGCACTGTTCCGCCTCGGCGACGCGCAGTTCGCTGTGTACTACTCCAACCAGGCGATGGACATCGCCTACGAGGACGGGTTCGGTGCGCTGGCCCTCGTCGGGCCCGACGGTGCGGTCCGAGCGATCCGCACGGCCGGGATGGATACCGGCGTCCTGGACTGGAACTCCGAGGGGCTGTACTTCTCCGACGTCGATCATGAGTTGGTGACGACCGCTGCGGGCACCACCATGGCTTCCGCGCCCAAGGAGGTCGGGATCCAGATTGCGTCGCTGGAGGTCGAGGGGACGCACGTATCGGTCTACAACGAGGGTTTCACCGACACTGGGTACGCGACGGGCATCGTCACCATGGACGGCGCCGAGGTCCGGTCGAGCGTCACGGAAGGAATGGCCGGCCTGGCCTCGGCGTGCGCCGACGGGGTCTACCTCGTCGCGTCGGCGACCGGCCCCCTGGCCGACACCTACCCGCCCAACCCGGACGGCGTTGCCCAAGAAGTGCTTATCCGCGGGTGGCCGGGCACACCGACCGTGGTGGACGCCTATCCGGCGAAGGGTGCCGACGACGAGTCCGCGCTTGCCACCAACGCGCCGTGCACCGACGGGGTCATCGCCGCCATCGTCATGGCGCCCAATGGCGAGGTGTCGGCCGACGGCATCGTCGGCCACGCACTGGTCCTGCGCACCTGGAACACGGTCTCGGGCAAGCACACAGAACTGCCCGTGCTCGACGAGTCAGGCAACCCGCCCGACCTGACCCGCGACGAGTTGCTGTGGGTCAGCAACCTCGGCCAGCCGGTCCTCGTTGGCGCGCTGCGCTGGCTCAGCGGCAACGGCACCGTCTACTCCACGGACCTGACCGACGGGTTGACCACACCACTGGTGACCACCGACGGCCGGTGCACCGGGCACAGCGCGTCCTACGCCTCCTTCACCTCCGACTCGGTGTACCTGTTGAACTCCTTCTACGACAAGCGTCCCATCCAGGTGGTCCACTACCCGCTGAACGGAGCAACCCCCACCACAGTGGCCACCCTGCCGACCCCGGCCCGACTCGGCAAGAAGGACATCCGCCCGGTCGGGTTCGCCGTCAGCCCCGACCTCGTGGCCCGGGGCTGGACGCCACCAGCCCGGACAAGCGAGCCGGGTACAGATCCCGACTAGGGCTCGACTAGTGTCCTGCGCCATTATTTCATGAGATAAATGATACGATGGGCTATGCCGCGCACCGGACGTCCGAAGGCCCCACTTGAGCTGACTGATGAGGAGAGAGAGCAGCTGGCTCGGTGGGCGCGGCG
>JBAVKQ010000213.1:0-25002 GCA_049688395.1 Candidatus Nanopelagicales bacterium | reverse complement strand
AGGGCCGGCGGTTCGTGAACATGGCGGTGACGACCGACGAGATCCTCGACGTGATGGGCCCGGGCGAGGCCAAGGAACCGGTCCGGGTCTTCGTCGGCCTGGAGTCCGCACCCACCACGAGCCAGCGCGCGGACCTGGCCATGCGGGAGATGGAGGCCCTCGGCGCGTTCGAGCGCAGCCTGATCGTGTTCATGTCCCCCACCGGGACCGGCTACCTGAACTACGTCACCGCCGAGTCGCTGGAGTTCCTCTCCCGAGGCGACGTCGCGCTGGTGGGCATGCAGTACTCACTGCGCCCGTCGCCGATGTCCCTGGGGCGGGTGAACATCGGCATCGACCAGAACAACTCGTTGCTGCACGCGTTGAAGTGGCGGCTGAGCGCGATCCCGCAGGAGCGCCGGCCCCGGCTGGCCATCTTCGGGGAGAGCCTGGGGGCGCAGACCTCCGAGGACATCTTCGCCGACGAGGGCACCGAGGGCCTGCACCGCGTCGGGATCGATCGGGGGCTGTTCCTGGGCACGCCGGCGGCAACCAAGTTCCGACAGAGATGGCTGTCCCAGCCCGAACGAATGGATCCCGAGGGCGAGATCGTCGAGGTCGCCAACTACGAGGAGTACCTCGCACTGCCCGACGAGGACCGTCGACGTGCCCGGTACTTCATGCTGACCCACCACAACGACTCGATGCCGAAGTTCTGGTTCCCGTTGGCCGTGCAGTCCCCCGCGTGGATGGGCCCACCGCAGACCCGTGAGCCAGGGCTGCCCACTGAGACGCGGTGGCGGCCCTACACCACCTTCATCATCACGCTGGTGGACGTCAAGAACGCGATGCACGTGATCCCCGGGCAGTTCGTCGCCGACGGTCACGACTACCGCAAGAGCCTGGCAGTCTTCACGTCGCTGGCCTATGACCTGCCAGTGCAGCCCGAGCAGCTCGAGCGATTGGAACGCATCCTGCGCCAGCGCGAACTCACCTTCGCCGAACGGCGCCTGATCGACCAGCAGTTCGCCGACGCGCAACGGGCCGTCACCGACAAGCTCGCCGGCTGGGGCGTCGCCGGGGAGTCCGTGCCCACCCTGGTGAGCAAGTCCGTCACCGACCGGGAGATCGACCACTACGCCGCTGCGGGCACGCCCGACGCGGCGAAGCTGTCGAGCTGACCGAGCCGGACACCGACCGCGCGATGCGCCGCCCCGAGCCCGGGCACCAGACCCCGTAACCATGGCCGGCACCCTGACGAAGTTCAGTCCCCCCAGGATGTTCTCCTCCACCGTGGACGCCACCCGGCTCCGGCGCCCCACGGACGTGCTCCTGCTCGCGGTGTGCACCCTGGGCCTGGGGCTGATCGCCGTGGATGCCCCCGGGCCCACCCAGTTGGACACCGCCGTAAACCGGCTGCTCGCCGAGCTCCCGGGCGCACTGGGCTGGTTGTGGCAGGCGGCGTACGGATCACTGATCCTCTGGTTGCTGGTTCTGGTGCTCGCCCCGGTGGTGCGTCGGCACCACGGCCGGCTGCGCCTGCTCCTGGACTACCTGCTGGCGGGCCTGGCCTCCCTGGCGATGGGGGTGGGGTGGGGCGCGCTGGCTGGTACGCCGGCGAGCACCAGCCTGACCAACCTGTTGGCTCCCGAGGACCCGACCCCCACCTATCTGGCGACCCGGGTCGCCCTGGTGGCCGGAGTGGTCGTGACAGCCTCGCCGCATGTGACCCGGCCCTTCAGACTCGTCGGCCGGGTCGTGGTCCTCACGGGCGCCGTGGCAGCGGCCCTCCTCGGCGTGGCCCACCCCTCCGGGGTCCTGGCCGGCCTGCTTGTGGGCGCTTCGGCCGCCGCCCTCGTGCACCTGGTCCTGGGGTCACCCAGTGGGCGGCTCTCCCCCGAACAGGTCGCTGCGGAGCTGGCCGAGCTGGGAGTCGAGGTCGAGTCGGTCCGCACGCCGGGCGACCGAGTGGCTGGGGAGTCGCTGTTCGTGGCCCGGACGAGCCAGGGTCCCGACCTGTTGGTCAAGGTGTACGGCCGGGACTCGTGGGACTCGCAGTTCGTCGGGTCCCTGTGGAACACCGTCACCCGCACGGGCGAGAAGCCGCAGCTCAGCGGTGGCCGCATGGAACGGGTCTTTCACGAGGCGACGCTGACGTTGATCGCCGAGCGCGCGGGCGTGCCCGTGCTGCCGATCATCACGGCCGGGCTCTCCCCAGACCGCGACGCACTGCTCGTCTGCCAGTCGCCGGCCACCACGCTGGCCGGCCTCGGCGCCGAGGAACTGGACGAGGGAATGCTCTGCGCAGCGTGGGACGCGCTGCTGGCGCTGCAGGCAGCCGGGCTGTCGCACGGCCGGATCGACGAGCATCGAGTGGCCGTGCGCGATGACGGCCGCCTCGCGCTGGCGGACCTCGCGCAGGCCACGAGCACCCCGACCACTACGAGCCGGATGACCGACCGGGTGCGGATGCTGGTCACGACAGCCCTGACGGTCGGGCCCGACCGGGCTGTGGCTGGCGCCATGCAGGCACTGGGCATCGCGGGCCTGGCCCAGACCCTGCCCTACCTGCAGTCGGCCGTGCTGAACCACAGCACCCTCGTACGCCTCAACGACACGGACTGGACCCTCGAGGACCTGCGGGGGCAGGTTATCCAGGCGACCGGCGCCGATCCGCTGCCCCTCGAGCAGCTGCGCCGGGTCACTGTGAAGTCGGTCCTCACCCTGGCCCTGGTGGGGATCGTGGCGTACTCACTGATCTCGCTGGTCGCCGGCGTCGACCCTAGCGAGCTCCAATCGACGCTCGACTCGGCCGACTGGTCGTACCTCGCACTGGGCCTGGTGCTCTCGCCGGTCATCCAGGTCTTCTTCTCGCTGTCCACGCTCGGGGCAACGATGTCCCGGCTAGGCTATTTCCCGGTCCTGATGCTGCAGTACGCGATCCAGTTCATCGCCCTGGTGCTCCCTGCCTCGGCCGCCCGCGTGGCACTGTCGGTCCGGTTCTTCCAGCGCTTCGGGATCAAGACCGGCGCGGCGGTCTCGATCGGTGTGATCGACAGCGTCAGCGGCTTCCTCGTGCAGATCGGACTGTTCCTGCTGATCAGCCTCAGCGGCCTGCCCGGGTTCACGGCCGACCCGTCGGGGTCCGAGAGCTCCGGCACCTCCGACACAGGTGGCTCGTCGGACCACCGCCTGCTGGCACTCACGGTTGTGATCGCCCTGCTCTGGATCGTGGTCACGCTGCTGATCCCACGGCGGCGCAGGGTGCTCACAGCCGCCATCCCGCGGATCCGCACAACCGCCGCACTTGAGCTGAAGGCATCGAGATCCGCCTTCGAGGTGGTTCGCCATCCACGCAACCTGGGCCTCATGCTGGGTGGCAACTTGAGCGCCCAACTCGTGCAGTCCGCCATCCTGGGCATCTGTCTGGTGGCCTTCGGGGGCAGTGCATCCTTCTCCCAACTGATCCTGGTCAACACCGCCGTCTCGCTGTTCGCGGGCCTGATGCCAGTCCCAGGTGGCATCGGCGTGGCCGAGGCCGGCCTCACCTATGGGCTGCAGGCGGTCGGAGTCCCGGCGGCCGTCGGCCTGTCGACAGCCGTGGCATTCCGGATGATCACGTTCTACCTGCCCCCGATCTGGGGGGCCTGGGCGATGAAGTGGCTGACGCGCAACGCGTTCGTGTAGGACCTGGCAGACGGATCGGCGGCTGGGCTGCGCGGTTCACCTTGCGGGGCCCCGGGCCCTGGCCCCCGCGCTGGACTCAGCGCAGGCTCGCTCGACCCAGGAGTGCCCGCAGTGCAGTCCCAGCCTCCGCCGCCGAGCGCACGGGTGCCTCTCGGTAGCCCCCGGAGTGCAGGCCCGCCCGTCGTTCGAACGGGTTGCGGGAGGCGAAGTCCCCGGTCCGCAGCCATGACCAGCCTGCCGCACCCAGGTAGAGCACCGGCATGAGCACTCCCCCGAACAGCGCGTATTGGGTCACGTGCCGCTCCTCGTGATCCAGCAGCGCCCGGGGGACCGAACCGACCGGGTCCACTCCGGCCCCGGGGTGCCCTGCGCGCAAGAGCACCACGCTGCCCAACGTGAAGGCGCGAGCCGCGGGGACCGGCAGTCGGTAGCCGTGCGCCAGCCACACCCCCGACCGGGTGCGTCGCGCTCCGTCGGCCGCGGTGCGCGCCAGCACCAGGCCAGCGGGCGTGGACAGGTTGACCCAGTTCGCGGTGGTTCGCACCCGGTGCCGAGTCAGCATGGGCGACTCCTCCTGCCCGCAGTCACGCGCGCGCACGCTCCAGCGCAGGACGCACGCCCCTGCGGACCGAGGCCAGGCTTCAGAGGTCCATGCCCAGTCGACGAGCGGCCCGCGCCCGCTGGCGAGAGGCGCGCATCCGGCGCAGCCGCTTGACCAGCATCGGGTCGGCCCGCAAGGCGTCCGGGTTGTCGATGAGCGTGTTGAGCATCTGGTAGTACCGGGTGGTCGAGCAGTCGAAGAGCTCGCGGATGGCTTGTTCCTTGGCCCCGGCGTAGCGCCACCACTGGCGCTCGAACTCGAGGATCCGCAGGTCGCGGTCACGCAGGTCGCCGGGGTCCGAATGGGTTGCTGCTGAAGCGCTCACGACATCCACGCCAGTCTCCATTGCCATCCCTCCGCGCCCCTCCATGACCCCGCCGTGATCCGCCCTGACCGATGCTCGCGCCCGGCCCGGATGGGCCTGTCACCGTGATCCGAGTGTAGGCGAGGCGGCTGACATCGCCCCAACGCCGAGCCTCCGCGTGTCGCGACCGCGCACCTCCGACCATTGGCAGCGACTGAGCCGCGGCGGCACAGGCACAGACATTCCGGCGCGGCAAAGCTCCACCGAATCCTGCAATGGTCGAGCCGAGGCAGGGTTCCATGACGTTAGGAGGCGCGGGGAGTGGTGGCCCCCTACCGGCGCATGGGGTGCGGCTGGGCGCCCGAGCGTGCGGCTGGCACCTCGATCAGGGTTCGGTCGGGTCGTAGGGTCTGGATCCGCTGCCCGTCGGGTGTCCAGCGCAGGTCGAGACCTCGTTCGTGGATGGCCCGGTGGTGGTGGCCACAGAGCAACGCGAGGTTTCGCTCGTCGGTCGGACCGCCGTCTTCCCAGTGCACGAGGTGGTGGGCCTGGCACCACATCGCCGGGGCGGTGCACCCGGCGAACACGCAGTGCCGGTCGCGTACGTCGATCACCCGGCGCAGCGCGGGGCTGACCACTCGGGCGGACCGACCCAGCCGCAGTGGGATCCCGTCGGCATCCACGGTCAGGTGGGACAGGACCGCGTCGCAGGTCAGGCGTTGGCGGGGCCAGGCCGGTGAGCCACAGCGTGCCCGAACCACCGTCGGTGCGGTCCAGGAGTTCCGCGTCGGCGGGGGCGGCCGCGTCGGCGGGGGCGGCCAGGTCGGCGGGGGCGGCCAGGTCGGCAGGATGATCCGCACCCGACGCGCTCATCACGACCATGACGTGGGGGCGCACCCCTTTGTGCACGGGTAGCCCGGCGGACAGCTCACCACCCAGCAGGACAGCCAGCGCGTCGTGGCGCAGCTTCGGCAGGTCACGCTCAGCATCCTCGCAGCGGATCGCCGCGCACAGCGAGTCCAGGGCCAGGGACAGGGCCAGGCCGGTCTCGGTGTCCAGCGTCCCGGTCAGCGCCCACATCCCCGCCGAGCCGTACCGCGACAAGTACAGCTCGCGGCGCTCGGCCTGCTCCGCGGCCGCATGATCGGTCGCCGGGACGTCCACACCGTCGGCGCGCAACTGGGCGTCGTGCTCGGCGTCGACCAACGCCGCCCACCGCTCGACGAACCGGGCGAACCGCGGCTCGGACAGCTCCGCAGCCGTGCCGGTGGCCACCCGCTCGACGTCGGGCAACGCCGCCCACCGGTGCGCCCTGGCCCGGGCAGCTGTGACCAGCAGCCGGACATGGCCAACCGGACCTCACCCCGCAGCACCGCCGCACCCATCACCGGCAACGCGGCCAGATCCCGCCCGGCATGAACCCGGGCCCGGGCCGACGCCGGATGCTCGATCGCCCGAGCAGCCACCCACGCCGCCCCCGACCGCGCCCCATCACCAGCCCACTGCGCACCGGACTCGAACTCCTGAGCCCACACCGCACGCAGGGCCGACAACTGCACCACCACCCGACCCAGGCGCACCAACTGGTCGCCGAACGTCCCGCCCTCGGGCCACCCCAGCGCAGGAACGTTCGGCCCAGAACCACCGGGCGCAGAACCACCAGGCACAGGGCCACCGGGCGGCGAAGCGCCGGCCAGCGCCACCAACCGCTGCACCTCGACCTCCAGGCCTGCCAGACCACCACGTAGATCGACCGAACCACTCATGGGCGCACCCCCCTGCCCTCGAGCCGTGCGCAACGCCGCGCCGGCCACCGCGAAATCCGGGAACGGGCCTTCATCACAGACGCGCACCGCGTCGCCACCACCCACAAAGGCCACGGGCATGCCCAGCACCCGCGCCGCCCGGAACCACCGCCCGGGACCTCAGTCCCATGCCCTCACGCTCGCCTGAAAGCACCACTTATCGAACTGATGTTCGAATCATGTCACCTCAACGTACTCCCGTCAAGCCCGCAACCCCCGAACACTCACATCTGTGGACACGGCGACATCCGCGACCGGGTAGGCGATGAACGGATCCCGACGCCGCGCCCGGCCCCGACCGATCCTTGCCGACCCTGGCCGACCCCACTCCCTGGCCGACCCCACTCCCTGGCCGACCGTCAGCCGAGCAGTCACCGGATGGCGGAGCGCGTCGTCGCGCGGCGCGGGGTCGGGCGTGTCGCAGGCGCTGGATGGCGAGGGCCCGTGAGCGAGCTCAGCCGACGATCGGGAACACGGTGGCCATCGCCAGCGCGAGCGGCACGGACTGGGCCGCGGCGGCCGCTGCCGGGTCCCGCGCCCAACCCGCCAGCACTGCGAGCAGGAGCAGGATCGGCACGACCAGCGGGACCGTCAGGGTCAGGAATCCCGGCGCCCCGAGCAGCACGACAGCCCCCAGCAACCCCGCCACCACGATCAGTCGGCTGACCACCAGCGCCACGCCCCGTCGCCAGCCCACCGCTTCGGTGAGCAGTCGGGCCTCGGCCCAGAACCAGCCCCCGAGGACCGCCACCAACAGGGCCAGCACCCAGCCCCGGGGCCCCACCAGTGCGTAGCTGGCCCAGCTCAGCCGAGCCGGCAGCGCCATCGCCAGTGCCACGATCGCACCGGCCAGCGCGCCCCAGCCCAGGCCGGGCAACGTGCCGAACGGACCGGGACGGCGACGAGACAGCACCCCGAGCGCGAGCGCCCCGACCGCGAACCACCCGAGCAGGTAGCCGGTGACCGCCACCGGGACCGCAGCAGTCACCGGACCCAGGGCCGCCGCGATGAGCCCCGCCAGGGCGGCGGCCACGCCGAACGCTGCCAGCGTCCTGGGCAGCCGGAACCGGGCAGAAAGGCCGGAACTGCCGCCCGAGCCCACGACACGTGTCCCTGTATCCCGACCCGCCATCGCCAGCAGCGGTCGGGCCGCGAGTACCCCGGCGACCAGGACCAGGACGACGCCCAGCAGCCGGACGTCGCCCTGCGGCGCCGGCTCAGCGGTGCCGACGGGCTCGTCAGTGCCGACACCGCCGAGGACCGAGTCGTCGCCAGCAACTGCCAACCATTGCGCGGTCTCGGCGAAGGTCTGCTGCCGGTAGATCACCGAGATGTGCTCCGCACCGGCGACCTGCACCGCCCGTCGTGCCGTGCCCGCGCCCGCGTCGCCGTAGGTCACACCCCACTGCCCGTCCGGATGGCCCAGTCGCAGCGCCTGCGCGGCTGCCGAGACGAAGCGCGAGGACTCCACCGAGCCGACCAGGGCCAGCAGGTTGCGCGGGCGCGCGGGGTCCGCCGGCAGGTCCTCGGCGCTGGGCAGGCTGATCGCCACTGTGGCGACCGGATCGTTGTCCAGCGCCCAGGACGTGACTGCGCCGGCGCCCATCGAGTGCCCGACCACCGCCACCGGCGCCCCGGTCCGCGTCGCCGCGTAGGCCACCGCATCGGCGATGGCGGGTTCCAGGGAGTCATCGGTCAACGGCGTCGCGTTGCGGCCATGGCCCGGCAGGTCGGGGGCCACGACCACGAACCCGGCCCGGGTCAGGGCGCTGCCCATCGGGTCCATCATCGCTGCGCTGCCGGAGAAGCCGTGGGCCAGCACGAGCGCCGGACCGCGCACCGGGCCGCTCGGGCTGAGCACCCGCACGGGCGTCGCACCTGCCAGGTCGGTGCTGCGCTGCACGTCGTCGGTGGACACCAACAAGATCGCCGTGCCGACCAGCAGCAGGACCCCGGCAGCCACCCACCATGCCCAGAACCGCAGCATGGGTCGCTTCCCGGCGTCCACACCCCGCACATCGTTCATCTCAGCCGCCCGATCCGATAGTCGTCCGGGTCGACGCCGACCGCCGCCAAGCCGGGGTCCAGCGGCAGGCCGAGCGCCTCCCCCGCCGCGAGCACGCCCAGGGCGGGCGCGGTCATGATCCCGAAGCCACCGAGCCCAGCCAACCAGACGAAGCCCGGCGCGTCCGGATCGAGCCCCACTACTGGGATCCGGTCCGGGGCGAACGTGCGCAGGCCCGCCCACGCGGAGCGCACGTGCCGCAGCCCGAGGGTGGTCACCGCGTTGATCCACTCGATCGCCAGAGCCACGTCCTCGTCGCGCGCACGCGCGTCGCCGGGCGGCACCAGGGCCGCGTCGGCCGGTGAGCAGAGCAGGCCGTCACCCTCGGGCTTGAAGTACCAGCGCTCGCCGAGGTCCTCGACCAGCGGCCAGCCGCGCGCGTCCACCCCCTCGGGCAGAGTCGCGAGGAACGCGGTGCGATGCAGCGGCTGCAGCCCGACCGGAGCCACCCCGGCCAGCCCGGCGAGCTCGGCTGCCCATGCTCCCCCCGCGTTGACCAGCACCGGCGCCTCGAGGGCCTCCTGGGCCGTGCGGGCCCGCCAGCCCTGGGCCGACCGGTCGAGGGCCACGACGCCGGCTGACGTGTGCACCTGTCCCCCGGCTCGGCGCAGCCCTCGGATGAAGCCGGCGTGCAGCGCCATCACGTCGATGTCGGCAGAGTCGGGTTCCAGCACGGCCGCACCGAGTGCCTCCGGGCGCAGCACCGGGCACATCGCCACCGCCTCGATGGGGTCGAGCAGCCGACTGCTCGGCACCAACTCCACGGCCGACCGGGCGTGGTTGCGCACCACCTCGATCAGTTCCGGGCCACCCACCTCGAGGGAGGGCCGCGGCGAGAGGAGCGCGGCCTCGACCAGCCCGGTCGGGGGCGATTCGAGGAAGGCCCTGCTGGCCAGCGTCAACCGGCGCACCGGCGGGGCTCCGTGGTTCTGCAGGTACAGCGCGGCCGAGCGTCCGGTCGTGTGGTGGGCCAGAACCGGCTCGCGTTCGAGCAGCACCACCGATGCTCCGGCTCGGGCCAGGAAGTAGGCTGCCGCGGCGCCTGCGATCCCACCGCCGACCACGATCGCGTCGGCCCGGGTCTCGGCCCGGGTGCCGGTGACGCCCAGCCCCATCGCGACCTCCTGTGCCTGCGCCGACCGTGTCCCGCCGGAGGCCACGATAGGACGGCCAGGACGCGATGGCTCAGCCGCGCCGCGCGATCCTCGTCCCGCGCATTCTGCTTGGCTGACTGGCGGGCCAGGTTGCGGGCCACCCCGATCAGCCACGGCATCCACCCGTGGTCGATGCGCACGGTGCCGCGCTGGCGCCACGCCTCGAGGAACACCTGCGCGGTCAACTCGTCGGCGTCCTGGGGGCCGATCTGCGCGCACAGGTAGGCGTACACCCGGTCGGCGTGGGCCAGGTACATGGCCGTGAAGTCGTCCGCGGACTCGCTCAACGCCGCCAACTCCCTCCCCGATGAACGCCACCTACCAAGTAATGCACGCAGGGCGCGAAACGCTGCACCCCAGCGCGGGTCGATTCGCAGGTGCTGGCCCAGCCAGCGTGTGACAGAGCCTGCGGAGCAGGATGGCACCCATGGACCCTGCCTTCCTGCAGCACGTGCGCACCCAGCTCTCCGAGATCACCGACCAGGGCCTCTACAAGCGCGAACGGGTGATCAGCACACCGCAGGGCGCCTGGGTGCGCGCCGACGGCCGCGAGGTGATCAACCTCTGCGCCAACAACTACCTCGGCCTGGCCAACCATCCCGACCTGATCGCGGCCGCCGAGTCAGGCCTGCGCAGCCACGGGTTCGGCGTGGCGAGCGTCCGGTTCATCTGCGGCACCCAGGACATACACACCGAGCTCGAGGCGCGGATCAGCAACTTCCTGGGCACTGAGGCCACCCAGCTCTACTCGAGCTGTTTCGACGCCAACGGGGGCGTGTTCGAGCCGCTGCTCGGTGCGGAGGACGCGATCATCTCCGACGCCCTGAACCACGCCTCGATCATCGACGGCATCCGACTGTGCAAGGCCCGCCGATTCCGCTACGCCAACGGCGACATGGCCGACCTGGAGCGCCAACTGGTGGCCGCCCGGGACGGTGGTGCGCGGTTCGTCCTGGTAGTCACCGACGGCGTGTTCAGCATGGACGGCCACCTGGCGAATCTCCCCGGCCTCTGCGACCTCGCCGAGCAGTACGGTGCGCTGGTCATGGTCGATGACTCGCACGCAGTCGGCATCGTCGGCGAGCATGGCCGCGGCACGCCCGAGCACTTCGGCGTGGCCGACCGGGTCGACATCCTGACCGGCACGTTGGGCAAGGCCCTGGGCGGTGCCAGCGGCGGGTACGTGTCCTCCCGGCGCGAGGTGATCGACCTGCTGCGCCAGCGCTCCCGGCCCTACCTGTTCTCCAACTCGGTCTCGCCGGCCGTCGTGACCGCGAGCCTGCGGGTGCTGGACATGGTCGCTGACAGCGCCGACCTGCGCGAACGGCTGCGCGCCAACGCCGCGCACTTCCGCGCCGGGATGGCCGCCGCCGGCTTCGACCTGATCGACGGCGAGCACCCGATCATCCCGGTGCTGCTCGGCGAGGCCCGGCTCGCCGCCGACCTGGCCGCGGGCCTGCTCGACGAGGGCGTGTACGTCACCGCGTTCTCGTTCCCGGTCGTGCCGCGCGGGCAGGCCCGGATCCGCACCCAGATGTCCGCGGCGCATTCGACCGAGGACCTCGACACGGCGATCGACGCGTTCGCCCGGGTCGGCCGATCGCTGGGCGTGATCCCATGACCGCAGCGATCCCGACCACGATGCGCGCCCTGGTCAAGGCCCGCCCCGAGCAGGGCCTGTGGATGGCCCAGGTGCCGGTCCCGGAGATCGGTCACAACGACGTGCTGATCCGCATCCACAAGTCGTCCATCTGCGGCACCGATGTGCACATCTGGAACTGGGACCACTGGAGCCAGCAGCGGATCCCGATCGGCATGCACGTGGGCCACGAGTACGTGGGCCGGATCGCCGCGATCGGCTCGGAGGTCACCGGGTACGAGATCGGTGAGCGGGTCACCGGCGAGGGGCACATCGTGTGCGGGCACTGCCGGCGGTGCCGGGCCGGGCAGCGACACCTGTGTCGGGATGCCGTTGGCGTGGGTGTGGATCGACCGGGTGCCTTCGCCGAGTACCTGAGCCTGCCGGCGAGCAACCTGTTCCGGGTGCCGGACTCGGTGTCCGATGAGGTAGCCACGATCTTCGACCCGTTCGGCAACGCGGCGCACACCGCGCTGAGCTTCGACCTGGTCGGCGAGGACGTGCTGGTCACCGGTGCCGGACCGATCGGGGCGATGGCGGTGGCGATCGCCAGCCACGTGGGCGTGCGCAACGTGATCGCCACCGACGTGAACCCCTACCGGCTCGAGCTGGCCCGCACGATGGGCGCCACCCGGGTGGTCGACGTCGCCCAGGAGAACCTGCGCACGGTGATGGCTGAGCAGGGGATGACCGAGGGGTTCGACGTGGGCCTGGAGATGAGCGGAAACCCCGGTGCGTTCCGCCAGCTGCTCGACACCATGGCGCACGGCGGCCGAGTCGCGATGCTGGGGATCTTCGCCGACGACGTGGCCATCGACTGGGGTCAGGTCATCTTCAAGGGCCTGCGGATCAAGGGCGTCTACGGCCGGGAGATGTTCGAGACCTGGTACAAGATGGCCTCCTTGCTCCAAGCCGGGCTGGACCTCACACCGCTGATCACCCACCGGTTCGCCATCGACGACTTCGCCGAGGCGTTCGCCGTGACTTCGAGCGGCGACTCCGGCAAGGTCATCCTCGACTGGGGCGTGTCGCCCGCCGCCGAGCCTCGTTGATGTGCACGGAATCGACCATTGGATGGTCGGTTCCGTGCACAGCAACGCAGGGGCCTAGGGTGAAACGCAACCAGCACCCGAGCGAGGAGCGCCCATGGCCGACGAGCTGAGCATCCAGGAGCGCCTCTACCCGCAGCTGACGTGCTTCGGGTGCGGGCACGCCAACCACAAGGGTCTGAAGCTGCGCAGCTACCCGGCCGACGGCTACACCGTGGCCCGGTTCACGCCGTGGCCCGAGCACGACAACGGCTTCGGGTTCGTCAACGGCGGGATCATCGCCACGGTCCTGGACTGCCACAGCGGGGCCGCGGTATTCCACGACGCCGACCTGCGCGGCCTGGGACCCGCCGCCGGAGCCCCGCTGCTGTTCGTCACCGCCGGCCTGGACGTGCGCTACCTGCGCCCCACCCCGCTGCTGGCCGAGTCCGAGCTGCGCGCGGTGATCAGCTCCACCGGAGCCGACGAGATGCTGGTCGAGGTGGAGCTGCTCGTCGAGGACAAGCCCCGGGCCAGTGCCACCGCGCGATGGCGGCGCTGGCGCCCGCGCTGAACCAGCGGGTGGCCCCGACCCGCGTGATCGAACTCGACGGGGCGTCGGGCTCGGGGACCCGGCAGGAGAGCCGGCGGGGTCGCGACCACCGTGACCCATCGAGCCGGGGCAACGCGGCGGCTGCGAGCGGTAACCTCGGGCGAGCGAACCCCATCCCGTGCACACCCCTTGGAGAAACCCCATGAGCACAGACATGTCGAAGTCCGGCGCCACCACCACCGGGTGGCCGGCCCACGACCCGGCCACCCGTCGGATGCTGCCCGTCTCGTCGACGCCCATCGACAAGGCGCGGGTCGAAGCCCTGATGGCCGCCGAGTGGGAACGGTTCTCCGCCCAGCATCCCGCCTCCCGGGCGCACCACGAGCGCGCGCTGGGCTCGCTGCCGATGGGCGTCACCTCCTCGTTCCAGCACTGGGATCCGCACCCGATCGCGATCGAGTCCGCCAAGGGCGCCTGGCTGACCGACGTGGACGGCCGCCAGCTGCTCGACCTGTCGATGGGGTTCGGCGCGATGCTGGTCGGGCACCTGAACCCGGCGGTGGTCCAGGCCGTGGTTCGTGCGATGGAGACCGGCACGCTGTTCGTCACCCCCTCGCCATCGGCCACCGAGGTCGCCGAACGCTTCCAGCAGCGGTTCGGGCTGGATCAGCTGCGGTTCACGAACTCGGGCACCGAGGCCACCATGTACGCGGTCCGCACGGCCCGGGCGTTCACCCAGCGGCACGGCATCATCAAGATCGAGGGCGGCTACCACGGCGGCTACGACGCGCTGAGCGTGTCGGTCAAGCCCGACGTGGCCGAGGTGGGCCCGGAGGACGCCCCGCTGCCGCAGGTCCCCTTCGAGGTCGAGGCCGGGCTGGTCCACGTGGTGCCCTACAACGACCTGGACCGCCTGGAGGTGATCCTCGCCGAGCACGCCGCCGAGATCTCGGCCGTGGTGATGGAGCCGGTCCTGGAGAACATCTCCATCGTGGTCCCGGACGCCGGCTACCTCGCCGGCGTTCGCGCGGCCTGTGACCGACACGGCGTGCTGCTGGTCCTCGACGAGGTCAAGACCGGGCTCACCGCCGGATACGGCGGGGCCTCGCAGCGCCTCGGGATCACCCCCGACCTGGTCTGCCTGGCCAAGAGCGTGGGCGGCGGGCTGCCGCTGGCCGTCTTCGGCGGTCGGGCCGAGGTGATGGCCACGGTCACCGACCAGCGCATGCCGCATTTCGGCACCTACAACGGCAATCCGCTCGTGATGGCCGCAGCCGCTGCCGTGGACGAGGTCTGCACGCACGAGGCCCTAGCGGCCGCCGAGGCCCTCAACGACCAGGCCCTGGACTCCCTGGGCGAGATCATCGCCCGCTACGAGCTGCCCGCGCAGACCGTCGGCTTCGGGGTCAAGGGCGCGGTCACCTGGGCAACCGACCCGGTGCGCAACTACCGCGACTACAAGCGCACGGACTTCGCCACCGCGGAGCTGAGCTGGCTGTGGGGCGTCAACCGCGGCATCCTCACCCCGCCCGGGCTCGACGAGCAGTGGCTGGTCTCCCTGGCCCACACCGAGGCCGACATGGCGTTGCTGGTCGAGGAGTTCGCCGAGTTGGCGCAGGCGCTGCGCGCCTGACCCGCCGCCGGTCAGGACCAGCGCCACATCGTCCGGACCACCAACGGGTCGTCCGGGCTGACCACGCGCGGCGCCGTGTTGGGACCGTCCGGCGGGCCCGACTGCGGCTCCACGCAGAATGCAGCGCTGCGCTGGTCGTAGACAACGGCCATGTCCGTGTCGGCCTCGATCGAGAGCCGCAGGGCGCCGGGCCACGTGATCACCACCGGCCAGTGGACCCCGACGAAGCAGTCGTCCCACGGGCCCGGGGGCACCTCGACCACCGACCCGTCCGGGATCCCCTCGTCGTTGCGGCGAAGCATCCCGGCTGCCTGGAACTGCAGCTGGGCCGGCTGACCCAGGCCCAGGTCCCGACGGAACCACGGGTGCCACCCGACGGTGGCGGGGAACGCCTCGTGCGAGGCATGGACCTCCACCTGCTGCACGAGATGGTGCTCAGCCAGGGCGATGTCCTGGACGACGAACCCGGCCGCCGGCCAGCGTGCGTCCAGCACGCACTGCAGGCGCACCCGCTGGGACCCGACCCGCAGCGCTTGCCACTGACTGTCGACCACCAGGCCGTGTCCCGCATGCGGGGGGACCCGATCGATGGGCAGCGCGAAATCGAGCTCGCCCCACACCAGCCGGCCCCGCCGGATCCGGCCTGCCCAGGGCGCCATCACGAAGGACCCGTGCTCGATGGCAGTCGTCCCGACCCCGCCGAGCAGTTCGAGCTCTCCCACGACCAATGAGGTCAGCCGACCGCCGTCGGCGAGGTCGACCGCCACGGACGCCTGGCCGGCGCGCAGTGTCCAGGCGCCGGTCGTGCCTGCCTCGGCAGTAGGTGGCATCGCTGCTCGACTCCCTTTTCGCGAGGCCCGCTTCCTTCTCGAGGATAGGGCACGCATGCCTGCCGGGGCTCGCTCTGCACGCAGGGGGGACCCCGTGATCGAGGCTGATCCGGCCCACAACGCGCGGCACGGATCCCTACACTGGCTATTTCGGACGGATGGTTGATCCAGTGCGGGATCCGCCCCCGAACCCTCGACCACGGAGCAGGCCATGAGCGATACCGGACTCCAGCAGGCACAGGACAAGATGGCGGGCGCGGGCGTCCCGCGGCAGGCCATCGACGTCTTCACCCATTACTACCGGGCCCTGGAGTCGGGGGCCACCGGGATCATCGCCGAGGACACGATCCAGCCGCTGCTCGACCCCGCCCACCTGGCCGACTCGGACGTAGATGAGATCGCCGCCCGGGATGCGCTGGACAAGACAGTGATCATCAAGCTCAACGGTGGGCTGGGCACCTCGATGGGCGTCACCGGTCCCAAGTCGCTGCTGCCGGTGCGCTCCGGCCAATCGTTCCTGGACCTGATCGTCGCGCAGGTCCGCCACGCACGCGCCACCTACGATGTGCGGCTGCCGCTGCTGCTCATGAACAGCTTCCGCACCCAGGCCGAGTCGCTGGCCGCACTCGCCGCCCATCCGGACATCGCGGTACCCGGCCTGCCGGCGGACTTCCTGCAGAACCAGGAACCGAAGCTGCGCGCCGAGGACCTCACCCCGGTCTCCTGGCCGCACGACCCCAGCCTGGAGTGGTGCCCGCCCGGGCACGGCGACCTGTACACCGCGATCCTCACCTCCGGCGTGCTCGAGTCCCTGCTCGCGCAGGGCTACCGGTACGCGAACACCTCGAACGCCGACAACCTCGGGGCGGCCCCCAACCTGAGGCTCGCGGGCTGGTTCGCCGCATCCGGCGCCCCGTACGCGGCCGAGCTCTGCCGGCGTACCGCCGCGGACCGCAAGGGCGGTCACCTGGCGATCCGGCGCGCCGATGGTCGACTCATCCTGCGCGACACCGCCCAGACCGCTCCCGAGGACATGGACGCCTTCACCGACGAGCACCGGCATCCCTACTTCCACACCAACAACCTGTGGTTCGACCTCCAGGCCCTGCACAACGCCCTGACCGAGCGCGGCTCGGTGCTGGGCCTGCCACTGATCCGCAACACCAAGACCGTGGATCCCACCGATCCGAGCTCCCCGGAGGTGGTGCAGATCGAGACCGCGATGGGCGCGGCCATCGAGGTGTTCGACGGCGCGGCGGCCATCGAGGTGGCCCGCGAACGGTTCCTGCCGGTCAAGACCACCAACGACCTGCTGCTGCTGCGCTCGGACGCCTACCTGCTCGGGGCGGACGGCAGGCTGGCGCTGGCCGGCGACGCCGCACCGCTGGTGGACCTCGACCCGACGCACTTCAGGACGATGGCCGACTTCGAGTCGAGGTTCCCCACCGGCGCGCCCTCACTGGCCCGGGCCACGTCGCTGGAGGTCCGCGGGGACTGGACCTTCGGCGCGGACGTGGTCGTCACCGGCGCGGTCGCCCTGGCTGACGAGGGTCCGGCCCAGCAGGTCCCCGACGGCGCCCAGTTGGACGCTCCGGCCTGACCCGGCCCTCGGCCGGGGTCAGCCGAGAGCGGCGTCGAGGGTCGCGAAGCCGTAGCCGCGAGAACGCAACCTGTCGATGATCCGCCCCAGCGCGTCGGCGTCCAGGGTGGTTCCGTCGTCAGGATTGGCCCCCACGTGCAGCAGCACGATCTCGCCCGTGCGCGCCCCGCCGAGCACCCGGTCGACGACCGAGTCCACCGACTGGCCGCCGCTGGTGCCCTTCCAGCCCAGGGTGTCCACCGTCCACCCGATGGCCGCGTAGCCCTGGCCGTTCACGGTCCGCAGCGCAGAGCTGTTGCTCGCCCCGAACGGGAACCGGAACCACGGGGAGCTCGCCCTCCCGGTCAGTGGCCGGATCACGCGCTCGGCCCGCCGCACCTGATCGACCTGCCCGGCCGAGCTCAGGGCGGTGAAATCTGGGTGGGTGGCACTGTGGTTGCCCACCCGATGCCCCGCATCGGCCATCGCGCGCACCCGGTCGGGGTAGCGCGTGGCGAAGTCACCGGTCACGAAGAAGCTGGCCCAGACTCCCTCGGCGCGCAGGGTGGCCAGGATCGAGGCCACCCCCGCGTCGCTGGCACCCCCGTCGAAGGTGAGGGCGACTGCCTTGCGGCCGATGGGCAGGACCGAGAGCACCCGACCTGCAAGGGCAGCGGGGAGGTCGGTGGTCGGCGGTGCGGTGGAGGGTGTCTTGGTCGGGGTCGCGGTCCTGGTCGGGGTCGCGGTCCTGGTCGGGGTCGGTGACTTGGTGGGCGCGGTCCTGGTCGGGGTCGGTGACTTGGTGGGCGTCGCTGCCTGGCTGGGGGTACGGCTCGGGGTGGCAGCCGGACTCGGACTCGACGATGGGGACGCACTGGGCGGCGGGGTGCTCGGACGCATGGGCGCCGAGGTCAGGACGGGGGTCGAGGGCTGGGCACTGGGCTGGGCGAGCGGCTCCGACCCGCACCCCACCAGGCACAGTGCGACAGTGGCCGCGATCGCCGCCGCCCACTGACCAGAGCGCCCCATCCGCACGCCTCCAGCGTCCACCCCGCGGGCCACGGATCGCCAGGGCCGGAGGTCCCCGGCTCGCGCAGCGGCCAGGAGTCGTCTGGCTGCCGGGGCAGGACCCGCGTGGTTGCGTGGCCCCGGGCTCAGGGGTGGTCGCTGATCGCGTCGAGCACACCGGCGACGGCCAGCGCGTGCGACAGCGGCCAGACCCACCCCTGCTCGCCGCGGATCCGAGCCGACACAGCCTGCACCATCATCTGGTAGGCATCGCAGGCCTCGAAGTGCTCCACCCGCTCGACCCCGTCGGTGACGATGCGCAGGGCGCAGGCCGCGCGCCAGGTCGTGAAGGCCGGCCCGAGGAACTCGATCGAGCAGCCAGGCGCCTCGACGGTGACGCCCTGTGACTCCGGCGCCTCGAAGGAGGCCGTCACCGTCGCTGTCCCGCGCGGATGCGACAGGACCGCGGTGGTGCTCAGGTCCACCTCGGTCGGCCCGACGTGGCGCGCGACGCTGCCGACCACGACCGCCTCGGTGGCCTCGGTGGCCTCGCCGGCCAGCCCCGCCAGGGCAGCGGCCACGGTGTAGCAACCGACATCGAGCAAAGCGCCGCCACCGCGCACCGGATCGAGGCGGTAGTTGCCCTGCGCTACGCCGGGGAACGTGAACCAGGCCCGGACCACGCGCGGTTCGGCGAGCCCAGCGGCCAGCGCACGGAACCGCCGGGTCCGCGGGTGCCACTGGTTCCAGGCGGCCTCGACCAGGAGCAGCCCGGACTCCTGCGCGGCGGTGGTCATGGTCGCCACCTCGGCCGCGGTGCGCCCCAAGGGCTTCTCGCACAGGACGTGCTTGCCGGCCGCCAGCGCGGCGAGCACCCACGGAAGGTGGTCGTCGTTGGGCAGGGCCACGTAGACAGCGTCCACCTCGGGGCTGGCACAGACCTCGGCATAGGACCTGACCGCCCGGGCCGGCCCGAGTGCGCGCGCCCGCTCGAGGTCCCGGGCGCCCACCACCGCCAGCTCGGCGCCCTGCGCGGCATGCACCGCGAGCCCCAGCGCCTGCGTGGCCACGAATCCCGCCCCCAGGAAGCCCCAGCGCACCGGTGCGCCAGGGGTGGGACTCACGCCGGCACCACTGGACGCCCGGAGTCCGCCGCGGACTGGGTGGCGGCCTGCATCACCGACAGCACCCGGCGCGACTGCTCGCCGGTGACCGACATCGGAAGCCCGAAGCGCAACCGGTCGGCCAGGTCGCGATGGAACTGGTGCGCCGGCCCCGGCGGCGTTGCCACCCGGGTGACGCTGCCCTCAGCAGCGTGCAGGTCGATCAACGGCGGGGAGTCCGCCGGGGCCAACACGTCCTCCACGAGCGTGCCGATGTCGCTTCGCGACACCACCTTCTCCGTGCGCCACCGACCCACGACCGCGCCCCGAGTGCCGAGCAGGTACCAGCGCGGCTTGAGCGCGGCCGCCAGGTCGGAGTGGATGAACTCCGCCTCGGCCCCGTCGGTGAAGCGCAGCGTCACGCGGGAGTGGTCGGCATTGGTCACGTCGAACCACGCCCGCTTGTGGACTGCGGCCGTCACGTACTCGATCGGGGCGGGCATCAGGTCCAGGACCTGGTCGAGCAGGTGCGCGCCCCAGTCGTAGAAGGCACCGCCGGACACCGACTCGTCGGAGTGCCACAGGTTGCACGGGTGGCCGTAGCCACCCACGAACGCCTCGACGTGGAAGACCTCGCCCAGGAGCCCGGCGCGGACCAGGCGCTGGATCGCCAGGTGGTCGGGATCGAACCGCCGGTTCTGATAGACGACCGCGAGCAGGCCGGCGGACCGTGCGGCGGCCAGCACCTCGTCGGCCTGCTCGGTCGTGAGCGCGAACGGCTTCTCGATGACCACGTGCTTGCCGGCGCCCAGCGCGGCCAGGGCCCACTGGGCGTGCGAGCTCGGCGGGGTCGAGATCACCACGAGGTCGACGTCGGGGTGCTCGATCAGGTCCTGCGCCGAGGCCGAGGTGACCACGCCCGGCGCCGCGGCCAGGGCGACCTCCAGGCGTTCGGGCGACGTGTCGCAGACCGCCGCCAGACTCAAGCCGTCGACAGCCCGAACGGCTCGGCTGTGCTCGGCGCCGATCGCCCCGTATCCGAGCAGCCCCACCCGGACCGGGGCCGGGCTCGGCCGGCCGGCGATCTCGCGCAGCACTGCCACCAGCAGCCGCAGCATGGTCCGCTCGCCGATCGCCTCGGGCGTGCTGGCCACGCTCAGCACCCCGGTCCCCGTGGCCGGGCGCCAGGTGAGCACCGGGTGGTCCACCAGGCCGAGCCGGGCCGTGCGCAGCACCTGCACGTCCCCGGCGATCGCCTGCACCGGCGCGACCCGGTCACGCAGGTGCTCGTGCTCGTCGTGGTGAGCATGATCACCGTGGACGTGCCCGGCCGCGGTCAGGTGCGCCCCATCGGGCCCGACACGCAAGCGCACGTCGTGCACCGGCGAGGCAGGCCCGATCCGCACGCCGGCGGCCTGGGCCAGTACCCGGTCCGGATCGCCGAGCGCGAGGCTCTCGCCGACGAGCAGCACCTGCAGGTCCGGGGCGGCCAGCTCGGCGACCAGCGCGCTGGGCAACGGCTGGTCCGCGCAGACCACGACGACGTCGCTGGCCCTGAGGTCCCCGGCCGCGCTGAGGGTCCAGCCACCGGTGGGGCCGAGATCGACGGGGCCGGTATCGACCAACCCGGCCTCCGCAAGCGCTCGGCGCAGCTCCCGCACAGCGTCCGCTCGGGGGCCGGGGGCCAGGCGGACGATCCAGGTGAGGGTCAACACGCTGCGACAGTAGTCGAGGTGGATCGACCCCGCTGCGGGCAACGCGGCTCACTGCCCACGCTGCACTGCCCGCACTCTTCGCTCCCCACACCCCTCCACCCCCGCGTTTTCTTGACTCATTCCAGAAAATGCGGGAGAGTCGGGGCGTGCCCCACCCCTCGGATGCCGCGGAGCTGCTTCGTGGGGCCGAGCTCCGGGTCACCCGCCCGCGCATGGCGGTGCTCGACGCGGTGCACACGCATCCGCACGCCGACACCGACTCGATCGCCTCGGCCGTCCGGGCCGAGATCGGCGAGGTGTCCACCCAGGCGGTCTACGACGTGCTGCGTGCGCTGACCATCGCCGGTCTGCTCCGGCGCATCGAGCCGGCCGGTTCGGTGGCCCGCTACGAGGCCCGGGTCGCCGACAACCACCACCACGTGGTCTGTCGCTCGTGCGGAGCCATCGCCGACGTCGACTGCGCCGTGGGGCATGCGCCGTGCCTGAGCGCCTCCCAGGCCCACGGCTACTCCATCGACGAGGCCGAGGTCATCTACTGGGGTGTCTGCCCCACATGTTCCACTGGGGACCCCGAGCAACCCGCCCCCTGACCGCCCAACCAGTCCCGCCCCTGATTGCCAGTCCCGCCCCAACCCGAGGAGAACGAACACTGTGGACAACGAGAGCAAGTGCCCGGTCGCGCACGAGACCGTCGTGGCGTCGAACCGGGACTGGTGGCCCAACCACCTCGACCTGACGGTCCTGCACCGCAACCCCCCGATGGGCAACCCCATGGGTGCCGACTTCGACTACACCGCCGAGTTCAAGGCCCTGGACCTCGACGCGGTCAAGGACGACATCTTCGCCGCGATGACGACCTCGCAGGACTGGTGGCCGGCGGACTACGGCCACTACGGCCCGCTGCTCATCAGGATGGCCTGGCACGCTGCCGGCACCTACCGGATCAGCGACGGCCGCGGCGGGGCCGGCACCGGCGAGCAGCGCTTCGCGCCGCTGAACAGCTGGCCGGACAACGCGAACCTGGACAAGGCCCGCCGGGTGCTGTGGCCGGTCAAGCAGAAGTACGGCCGCGCGCTGTCGTGGGCCGACCTGCTGGTGTTCGCCGGCACCTGCGCCCTGGAGTCCATGGGCTTTCGGACCTTCGGCTTCGGTGGCGGGCGCGCCGACGTGTGGGAGCCCGAGCAGATCAACTGGGGCAACGAGCGGACCTGGCTCGATGACGACCGGTACACCGGAGACCGCGAGCTGGCCAATCCGCTGGCTGCGGTCCAGATGGGCCTGATCTACGTCAACCCGGAGGGTCCCAACGGCGTGCCCAGTGCACTGGCCGCCGCCCGCGACATTCGCGAGACGTTCGCCCGGATGGCGATGAACGACGAGGAGACCGTCGCCCTGATCGCTGGTGGGCATACGTTCGGCAAGAACCACGGCGCCGGTGACGCGGCGAACGTCGGCCCCGAGCCTGAGGCCGCCCCGCTGCAGGAGATGGGCCTGGGCTGGACGAGCAGCTACGGCTCCGGCAAGGCCGGGGACACGATCACCAGCGGCCTGGACGGCGCGTGGACCCCGACCCCCACTGCCTGGGACAACAGCTACTTCGAGACGCTGTTCGGCTACGAGTGGGATCTGACCAAGAGCCCGGCCGGCGCCTGGCAGTGGGTTCCCACCGATCCCGCGGCGGCGCTGACCGTGCCCGACGCGCACGACCCGAGCAAGACCCACGCCCCGGTCATGCTCACCACCGACCTGGCCCTGCGGATGGACCCGATCTACGAGCCGATCTCCCGGCGGTTCCTGGCGGACCCGGCGGAGCTGGCCGACGCGTTCGCCAAGGCCTGGTTCAAGCTGACCCACCGCGACATGGGCCCGATCAGCCGCTACCTCGGCGCACTGGTCCCGACCGAGCCGCAGATCTGGCAGGACCCGGTGCCCCCGGTCTCCGGTGCGCTGATCGGCGCCGACGAGATCTCCGAGCTCAAGGACGCGATCCTGGCCTCGGGCCTGTCGGTCTCCGAGCTGGTCACGACCGCGTGGGCCTGCGCCTCGACCTTCCGCGGCACCGACAAGCGCGGTGGCGCGAACGGGGCCCGGATCCGGCTGGCCCCGCAGAACGACTGGGCAGTCAACAACCCGGCGCAGCTGACCCGGGTGCTGCTCACCCTGAACGGGGTCCAGAAGGACTTCAACGCCGCGCACCCCGGCGGCCCGCAAGTCTCCCAGGCCGATCTGATCGTCCTGGCCGGATGCGCAGCGGTCGAGAAGGCCGCGGCCGACGCCGGCGTCGCGATCGAGGTGCCCTTCGCCCCGGGTCGCACGGATGCCACGTCGGAGCAGACCGACGAGGAGTCCTTCGCGGTGCTCGAGCCGACCGCCGACGGGTTCCGCAACTACCTGGGCAAGGGCCACGAGCGCCCGGCCGAGGCACTGCTGGTGGACAGGGCGCAGTTCCTGACGCTCTCCGCGCCGGAGATGACCGTGCTCGTCGGCGGCATGCGCGCGCTGGGCGCCAACCACGACGGGTCCGATCTGGGCGTGTTCACGTCCTCGCCGGGGGTGCTGAGCAACGACTTCTTCGTCAACGTGCTCGACGCCGCCACTGTCTGGGCGCCGACCTCGGACACCGAGGAGACGTTCGAGGGTCGCGATCGCCAGTCCGGGACCGTGCGGTGGACCGGCAGCCGGGTCGACCTGGTCTTCGGGTCGAACTCGCAGTTGCGCGCCCTGGCCGAGGTGTATGCCAGCGCGGATGCCAAGGAGAAGTTCGTGGCCGACTTCGTGACCGCATGGGACAAGGTGATGCTGTTGGATCGCTTCGACCTGGTCTGACAGGACCTGCTCCGAGGCGCCCTGTGCCCGGGTCGGTCCCCGTGACCGGCCCGGGCATCGCCATTCCGTGCGGCGGACCGCACCGCGTGTTGCACGAGCGCTGCCGTTCTGGGAGTTTGCCTTCCATGCCCCCGCACCAGTCTGTGGACCGCCCATGAGCGCCGAGCAAACGGACAGCGGGCGGTGGGCGGTTCTCTCCGATGTGGCGCGCACCCAGCTGTGGCCGGTGCCCGCTGTAGCGGTCGTGCTGGCCACCATCACCGGCGTGATGCTGCCCAAGGTGGACGAGCAGGTCGCCGACGAGCTGCCGAACGTGCTCTACGACTACCTGTTCAGCGGTGGCCCGGACGCCGCCCGGGCGGTGCTCAGCGCCGTCGCCGGGTCGATGATCACGGTCACCTCCCTGACGTTCTCGCTGACGGTGGTGACCCTGCAGCTGGCCAGCAGCCAGTTCTCCCCCCGGCTGTTGCGCAACTTCACCCGGGACCGCGTGGTGCAGGGCACCCTCGCCCTGTTCCTGGCCACGTTCGCCTACTCCCTGACCGTGCTGCGCACCGTGCGCTCCCGCACCGAGGACCAGGGCGGGTTCGTGCCCCAGCTCTCGGTCACGCTGGCCTTCCTGCTCGCGGTGGCCAGCGTGCTCGCGCTGGTGGCGTTCTTGTCGCACCTGGCTCGGGAGATCCGGGTGGAGACGATGCTGCTGGGCGTGCACACGGAGGCCAGCCGCACCGCACGAAGGGTCCTGGGGCCCTCGGACGATCCGGCCACCCGGGTCCCGGTGGCGGCCAGGCCGACGGATGCGCGGCGGCTGATGGCCGGGGGCTCGGGCTTCCTGGCCTCGGTGCACAGTGACGCACTGCTCGGGGTGGCGACCGCCACCGACTGCGTCATCCGCATCGACCAGCGTCCCGGGGACTCGCTGGTGGCCGGCACGCCCGTCGGGTGGGTGTGGTCCCACGATCCCGACCAGCCCCTGACCGGGGAACGCCTGGAACAGGTCCGGGCCACCCTGGCCGATGCGCTGCGCACGTCGTTCGAGCGGACCTCCGCCCAGGACCTCGCCTTCGGACTGCGCCAGCTGACCGACGTCGCGGTCAAGGCCCTGTCCCCCGGGATCAACGACCCCACGACCGCCGCGCATGCCCTCGGGCACAGCAGCGCCCTGCTCTGCGAGGTCGCCGATCGCGACCTGGGCGCCATGGCCTACGACGACGACCAGGGTGTCGTGCGACTCGTCCTGGCCCGGCCCGACCTGGCGGACCTGCTCGACCTGGTCGTGGCCCAGCCGCTCCGCTACGGCGCCGAGGACCCGGCCGTGCTCGCCCGGATCGCGCGCCTGCTCGAGGAGGTCGCCTGGTCCACTGATCGGGCGCCGGTGTTCGAGGCCGTCGCCGAGCAGCTCGCCAGGCTGCGCGCGAAGGCCGCTGCCGCGGACTTCGACGTCGCGGAGCGGACCCTCCTGGAGGGCGCGACTGCCGCGGTCGACGATGTGC
>JBAVKQ010000212.1:0-9912 GCA_049688395.1 Candidatus Nanopelagicales bacterium | reverse complement strand
TCGATATCGGCGGTCCCGAGGTGCTGGAGTACGTCACCATGATGCGCCGCGTCGCGCAGATCCAGGGGCGCAAGTTCCTCGTGGTGCCGGTACCGCTGCTGACCCCGCAACTGTCGTCGCTTTGGCTCTCCCTGGTCACAGACGTCGACCCTCAGACGGCGCGCGCGCTGGTGGACTCGATGACCAATGAGGTCGTGGTCCGCGACGACTCGATCCGCGCTCTGGTGCCCTTCGACCCGATGGGGTACGACGACGCGGTCCGCCTGGCCCTGGCCGAGCGGGCTCAGCACGTGTGACGCAACAGACGAATAGGCCCGGCCAGCCGCCGAATTCACTGGAAGGCCACAGGAATAAGGGAAGAGCCCCCGTGTGGCGATCCTGTTGACAGCTGCGACGGGGTTCATCGGCGTCGAGGTTGTGTTGCGGATTCCGGTCTCTCCTGACTTTCGTGAGTGGTTGAGCGCGCCGGCGCGTTGTCGAGCCACGGACCTCCGGGTGCAGGCGCGGGGCCGGTGGTGACGCCGGTGGTCTCGGCGATCCAGCACTCCAGCTGGGTCACACGTTCAGCGTCGGAGGCGTTGCTTGTCAGATTGCCCTCGGGCGGGCCGCGACGACTCGGTGCAGCGACACGGGAACCTCACGGCCTGGCCCGGCGCGGCGGGCCAGGTGCGTGGCGGCCACGTCGCGGCGGGCGTCCGGGACGAGCGGCAGGTAGAGGGCCTCGACGGCCAGGCGGGCGTCGGCCAGGGTGGCCAGAGGGTGGGCGAAGCGAGCCCCTTGCGTGCTGGGGCACGACCTGGCCGCGGCAGACCCTAGATCATCCTGCTCGTGAACACCGCCGCGCTCCCGCCGTGCCACAAGCCTGCGACACGGCGGGATGCGCCGGGCTGATCAGCTGCGCTCAGAGGACAGTTCGGGATCTCGGTAGTCCTGACCCAGAGGCACCAGGGCAGGGCTGTCGTGTCCGCCCTCCTGTGCGGCGAAGGAGGGGTCGTCCTCGAAGGACTTGGTTCGGGCGATTCCGTAGATCAGCAGGCCGAAGAGGCACTTGGCGGTCACGTCGGCGATGGTGTAGCCGACTTCACGTGCCACGAACGACCCTGCTTCGAACCCGTCGGCGTTCATGTTGAACAGGAACGCGATCGGGTAGACGCCCCAGGTGGCGATCAGCAGCAGCCGCAGGTTGGATACCTTCTTGCGCACAGCCGGGCTCTGGCGCTCCAGGGACTTCCCGAGCTCCACGAACAGGACGTAGAGGATGAACAGGAACGGAATGGTGCTCAGGGCACCCCAGACCGGCGCGGGGAACAGGAAGTCCAGTTGGGCGTCCCCGGGGTACCCGAGGGCGATCATCAGGAACGAGGCCGGGACCAGCTTCAGCAGCAGCCCCTTGCGAGCCGCCGCGGGCAGGGCCAGCACGGCTACCGCTTCGACTAGCAGCAACGGGACCGTGAGCAGCCAGTCGACGTATCGGTACCCGACGTTGTAGAACGCTGGGTCCCCGCCCTCACCGAAGGCGTCGGTGAACGAGATGAGGATCCGGAAGTAGTGGTAGGCGGCGATACCGGTGACCATCGTCGAGATGATCAGGGCCATGCGGTAACGAGGAAGCACCCGGTCGCGGGCCAGGATCATGAAGATGGATGTGAACAGCATCGCTGCCAGCCCGAAGGACAGCAGGTTGTAGACAGTCGTGTACTGGCCGTCTGTGAGGAACTCGCTCATGGTTGACCCCTTGTCGAAGTGCAGACCAGCGGCGGCGCCGACGGTGCTTCCACTGTGGACCTACTCACCCCATCCCGCAACTTTTGCACAAGCTTCGCATAGGTTCCGAGGAGGTCATGAAGGATAAGAGTCGGCCCAGCCTGGTGAGCACGGTGCGGGCGGCGTTCCAGCCGCACATGCCGTGCACCCCGCCGCCGGGCAAGGTGGACGACGAGCAGAGGAACAGCTGCGGGTCCGGTGTCGCCCACGGGGACAGCGCCAGCCTGGGGCGGGCGGCGAGCTGGCGCCAGTCGGCGGTGCCGCCGCCGAGGTCCCCGCCGATCTCGTTGGCGTTGTGTGCCTCGAGGGCCCCGCCCAGCCACGCCCAGGATCAACGACCCCGTCCACGGATCGAGATTTTGCCGATCAGCGGAAGGCGGTGCTGGGCAGGTCTGTCTCGTCATGGGTGATTGCTGCCACGATGCGTGCCGCAACCGAGTCCGGGTCCAGCCCGGTGGGAAGCCGCGGGGCCGTGCCAGACAGCGGCCGGTCGGCCAATCCTGTCTCCGTGTGCGGGGGGCGGGCGTCGATGAGCCGGATCCGGGACCGACGCAGCTCGCGTGCGGCGGCCTGGTCGAAGGCGGCGAGGCTGGCCTTTGACGCGGAGTAGGCGGCCATTCCCGGCATCGGGGTCTCAGCGACCACGGCGCTGAGGTGAACGACGAAAGGTGCCCTGCCGCTGGCTGCGGAGTCATGCAGGTGGGGCAGGGCTGCGCGAAGCAGGCGGATCGGGGCGAGCGTGTTGATGGTGAAGAGGTCAACGAGCACCTGGTCAGGCGTTTCGGTCGCCGCACCGAAGGCAACGGCCCCTGCGGCGAACACCAGCCCGTCGAGTCGGCCGTACCGATCGACTGCCTGCGCCACCACCCGCTCCGCGGCGCCGACCTTTCGTAGGTCCGCGGGCACGCAGAGCGCATCAAGGCCCAGGGCGGCCAACCGATCACCATCTCGGCCGGTGACGGTCAGCGCGGCGCCCGCCGCCGCGAGCCTGCGGGCCAGTGGGGCACCCAACCCGCCCGTGGCCCCGGCGACCAGGATGCACGCACCATCGAGGGTCGTCATGCGCGCTAGCCTGCCATGCCATGTGGGAGCCGGCATCGTTGAGTCGATTCCCGGCCACGGAGCCCGGTCGAGATCCTGGACAGGGCACGGGACGTGCTATGGGCGGCGCGCGGTCGGACATGTCGCAGATGCAGATGGCGGAACACGTTGAAGAACAGGAACAGCGACACGATGATCCCGTACACGAAACCGGGCGGTTCGGCCGAGGAGGTGGACCCGGGGGCGATCACGAAGAACGCGATGATCAACCACGCACGATGCCGGTCATGGACCCGAAGATGAACGGCAGGAAACCGCCGCCGGTCTCCTGCAGCCAGCCGAAGAAGATCATCGCCGCGTTCACCGCGAAGATCGCGGCCAGGGCGGCGACGTCGGTCAGGCCGGTGATCTGGGCGATCAGCACGATCATCATCGACGAGGTCAGCGCGTACTCGACCCACCGGGCCCGGTTGCTCTGCCGGGCCAGGTCCGCGGCATACCCGCGCGACCACACGGTGGCCACGATCAGCAGTGCCACCCGGACAGGGCCAGGAACCCGGCGACCGCCAACCCGATCGGGGTGTTCAGCAACGTCACCGGATCGCCGGGCGGGGTCCGGAGCGGCCCCTCGAGATAGGACGCGGTGACCGGGAGGGTGAAGTCGTTGGACAAGGCGACCACCGCCACCGCCTGCACCAGCAGGATCAGGCCCACCACGATGTTGTACCGGCGCAGCCCAGCCAGGCGACCCGGCTCCACGGGCGCTGGCACGGTGGGGGAGTCCTGCGCTGGGGTGCCGGCGGGTGCGGGGGTCATGCCCGCCACGCTAGCCACCGGTGCCCCGGCCCGGTGGGACCCGGTGTCCCAGCAGCCGGTGGTCGGGACCGTGCGGGGGGCCGGGGGATCCGCACTGGGCGGCCGCGCCGGAGATGGGTGCGGTCTGCAGGGCCCTCTCGCGGACGTGGTGCCTGCGGGTGCGCGTACGGTGGGGGGCATCGACAAGGTGCGCAGAGAGATGACCGACGCGGAGGTCGCCCACGGGTTCTCCGCCGGACAGGAGCACGCCCTGGGTGCGGCGTACCGGCGGTGGTCACGGGTGGTCCACTCGACCGCGCTGCGCGCCACGGACAACCCGCAGGACGCCGCCGACATCACCCAGGAGGTCTTCGTCAGCGCCTGGCGGGGGCGTGGCGCCTACCAGGCTGAGGCCGGCAGCCTGCCGGGCTGGTTGATGACCATCACCCGGCGGCGGATCGCCGACCACTGGCAGTCCCGATCCCGGGTGGCCCGGACCCACGCGGGCGTGGAGCACGCCGACTCGCGGATCGAAGGGCTGCCCACCGACATCGACCGGGTCGCTTCCCAGATGCTGGTCGCCGACGAGCTCGACCGGTTGGGCGACCCCGCGCGGGGGATCATTCGGATGGCGTTCTACGACGACCTCACCCACTCCCAGATCGCTGAACGTCTCGGCATGCCGATCGGAACCGTGAAGAGCCACATCCGCCGGTCCCTGCACCGGCTACGCACCACCATCAGAGTCGACGATTCCCACGGGTGAGCCGCGAGCGCTGACCCCACCACCGTGATCCACGGCGTCGCGAATCTGCGCATGACCTGGGCCGGGTTTCTCCGACGGCAACGGGCCTGACGCCTTGGCAAGCGGCGCGTGTGCTGGCGTCCCGGGGCCCCGAAGTTGATGTCGACCGATCGGCGCGCCGCTGGTTGTCGGCGCGGCGCGGCGCGGTCGGGCACACTCGGGCCGTGCGCAACTGGGTGTTGGTGTCCGCCGCCGCGGCTCCGGTGGCGCTGATCGGCGGCTGGACGCTGGCCCAGACCCGGCAGTCCGGTGGGTTCGACCCGGTCACAGACACCATCAGCGCGCTGGCCGCCCGTGGTGCCGAGGACCGGTGGATCATGACGGTAGGTCTGTTCGTGCTCGGTGTCTGCCACGTGGTGACTGCGGCCGGGCTGACCGAGGCGGCGCCAGCCGGAAGGATCCTGTTGGCGCTCGGAGGCGCGGCCACCTTGGTGGTCGCCGCCTCACCGCAGCCGGCGGCACCCCACATTCCAGCGGCCGCGGTGAGTTTCGGGGCGTTGGCCCTGTGGCCGGCGTTTTCCGCCCTACCCGACCGGCGCAGCGGGATCTTGGCCACCGCGGTCATGCTGGTTCTGCTGGTCTGGTTGGGCGCCGAACTGCGCGACGGGAACCAGCTGGGTCTCAGCGAACGCCTACTGGCCGGCTTCCAGGCCCTCTGGCCGTTGGTCGTTGTGCTGGTCATCGTCCGCTCGCGTCGACGGGACCGGTCCCACAGGCGCAGCGGCACACCGGATAACCGCCCCGCCGGTTTCTGACCTTCAAGTCACCTGTCCGGGCCAGCGGCATACTCGTGCCCGAACCGGTCATCTACGGCCATCGGCGCAGCGCGCTTCGCCCCGGCGGGAACTCCGCGTCAGGACCAGTCGAACACCGAGCGACGCCACCTGAACGCCACCGACGCGTCGAGGGTAGCGGGGATGCCGCTCAGGACATCGGGATACCTGGGCTCGATCCCAACTCCCTCCGCAGGCGAGTCCCGATGACCGGCAGACAAGGCTCCAGCCCCAGACGGTGTCAGCGCTCACCATGGTGGGACCCAACCGGCCCAGTGCAGCGCCGCCGACGGCGGCGGCCCCGGCTGCAAGGCGCTCCGGGACCCGCACGACGCGGACGCGCGGCGCGTACGAGCTGAGAACGTCGAAGAATCTGGTCCGGGTCGCGTTCTTTCCTTGGTCGTGGGGGTGCGCGCCCCGGTCCCCCTGTCGAGATGGCTCATGTCGCGATCATGGCTAGATTCTGGGCATGGGCATCGGCTGGTCATGAGGGAATTCGTGGGCCGGCGCAGAGCCGGGCGCAGAGCCGGGCGCAGAGCCGGGCGCAGGGCGCAGGGCAGGAGCGTGACCGATGCCGCTCCATGCGCTCGAACTGCTGCCTGACCAGGCCGGTCAGCAAGTCATTCGTCGTGACTGGCGGGTGTTGAGCGAGGCAGGCCTCAGGTCCCAGTTGGAGCACCGTGGTGCCACCAACGCGCCGCACCTGACCCTGGTGGCCGCGGCGGCGATCGGCCCGCAGGTGGAAGCGCTGGCGGTGGAGCTCATCTCGCCGCTGCTGCCCATCCGGGTCCGGTCCTCGGGGCTCCTGATCCTGGGCGCCCGACGGCTGACCGTCGCCCGCGTCGTCGATGTGGAGGACAACGTCGTGGCGAGGGTGCTGCGGCTGCGGGCAGCCGTGGACGGATCCCAGCATCCCGGCTGGCTGCCGCACCTGACCCTCGCCCGAGGGTTGCCCCGCTCCGACGTCCAACAAGCGATCGACATACTGGGCCACGATGACGTGGAGCTGTCGATGACCGAGCTCCGGCGCTGGGATCCGGGCAGCCGGTCAGTCACCTCGCTCGCGACCTCCCAGGCGGGGGACGTCGACGGTCCACAACCTGCTACGTGACTTGACTCAACGCGAGACCCAGGTGCAGACGCAGATCGCCAAGGGCCGGTCGAACGCCGGCACCTCCAAGAGACCCTCGATGTCGCAACGGACGGTCGAGACCCACGCGACGACCATCTCCACCAAACATGGGCACCTGACCCAGTCGCAGTGGAGTAGCCGATCAGGCCGGGACTGTGTCGGCCGCCGTCCGAAGCGGACAGGGCGCCCTGCGCGAAGCGGCCGAACTTGTTGCCTCGGGCTGGACGCCCGAACCGGTGAGATCTGGATTCGGGTCGGGGTCGTAGTCTGCGGATCGTGGCCAACGACGAACTTCTCGCCGAGACCGAGGGGGGCGGCCCACGGGGGGTGGTCTGATGGCAGTCACCGACGGGCTCGAGTCCCACCCCATCGGCGTGCGCCGGCTGCAGTACGGCAGCCCGCTGAGCATCGACCTCGTCGAGCCCATCCACCAACTGTCCGGCAAAGGCGAGGCGAGATGAGTACTGAAATCGACATCCGGCCGGCCCTGAGGGCGCTGTTGGAGTCTCAGCGCTTCGCCGCGCTGGCGACCGATGACCACGGGCAACCGTTCGTGAGCCTGATGGCCTTCGCCGCGACCGAGGACCTGCGGCACCTGGTCATCCTGACCGAGCGGACCACACGCAAGTACGCCAACCTCCAGTCCAACCCCCGGGCCGCCCTGCTGATCGACGACCGCGAGAACAAGGGCTCCGATACCGAAGACTCCCTGGTGGTCACCGCGATCGGGGAGGCCCAGGAGTTGGACCCTGTCATCGGCGCCCCCCTGCTGGCACTGTTCCTCGACCGCCACCCCTACCTGGCCGCCTTCGCGGCCTCGCCCACCTGCGCCATCGTGGGTGTGAAGGTCAGTTCCTATCAACTGGTCAGCCGCTTCCAGCAGGTCGAGGAATGGCGCATCTCGACCTAGCGCAGCAGGGGATCGGACCGAGCCCCGTCCGCCGGACCTCAATCCGTGCCGCGACCCGCTGACCGGGATCCTGTAGGTATCGGGCCCTCGCGGCCGGCCAAGGGACGGGTCGGCGTTCTGGGGTGAGCGAGTCCCGCCGGCCTGTCCGGCCTCTCTGGGGTCCTCAAGTCGTGGTCGGACGGGGTTGCCGGCGGGCTAGGCGGTCATGAACGCTGTAGGTCCACAGCTCCAGCCAGGCTGTGGCCCGTGGCTCGGGTGAGTAGATGCAGTCTCTGGCGTCGGGCGGCGGTCTCTGCCTTGGTGGGTATCGCCGACGACGGCAAGGCGCCGGATCCTGCTCCACTGCGCCCCACGGGCCGTCACCCGCCCACGCTCACCGAACGTGATCGAAGAGGGTGCCGCGCACCGTCGACCGCTGAATTCGAAACGGAAGTGTCGTTTTGGGGTGTGATTCGTGACTCTCTGTAGTTGGCGGTGATTCGCAGGGCGCGGGACTGGCGGTCGACGAGTGGCCCAGGACGCGGGGTGCGGGGGAATTCAAGCCCCCCAATGAGCGCTCGATCGGAGGGAGAACGATGTCCTACCAGGTGGGATTAAGCCTGTGATTCTGTGCGTGATCGTGCGATGATGTGGGTATGTCGATCACCGCTGCGGCCCGGGGTGACTTGCGGGCGTATCAGGATTCGGTCCGGTTGCCGACGCCGGAGCTGGTAGCCCGGCTGCGGGATTTGCTGGGTGCCCGGCTGGTGGCCTATGTGGGGTCGGTAAAGGAAACCCGGGCGGTGCGGCAGTGGGCGTTGGGGGAGCGGGAGCCGTCTGCGGAGGTGGTGCGCCGGTTGCGCACTGCGTATCACGCGGCCGCTTTGCTGGCCGAGAAGGACTCCGCCGCGGTGGTGGCGGTCTGGTTCCAGGGGATGAACCCGCGCCTGGGTGATGTGGCCCCGGCCCGGTTGCTGCGTGAGGCGGAGTTGGACGTGGCCGGCCCGCGGGTCCTTGCCGCGGCCCGGGCGTTCGCGGCCGAGGGCTGAGCGGGGGTGGGGTCGCTCGCGGTTCAGGAGTTGGCCGGACCGCTGGTGTGGCGGGTCGGGTACCGCCCGCAGCCGTGGGCGTGGGTGGGCTGGGAGTGGGCGTCGGAAGGCAGGTTCCCGGGGCGTTGGGACGACTCGGAGGGCAACTTTCGCACCGTGTACGCCGGGTCGTCGCTGCTGGGCTGCCTGCTCGAGTTGCTCGCCGACTTCCGGGCCGATCCGCTGCTCGAGGACGACTTGGGCCAGATCGTCGAGGATCCCGAGGACGCCACCGAGTTCCCGACCGTGCCGGCCGGGGTGGTTGACCCCGCCTGGCTGACCGGCCGGGTCGGTGCGACCGCCAGGTTGACCGGTCGGTTCTGCGCGGTCACCGCGGCCCGCTCGTTGGCCGCCCTGCACCAGGCGTTCATCGGTCAGGCCCTGCGCCTGGGGCTCAAGGACTTCGACGCCGCCGCGTTGAAGGATGCCCGGGCACGGGAACTGACCCAGCAGTTGGCCAGCCACGTGTATGCGTCCACCACCCTGAACGGTGTGGTGTTCCAGTCCCGACATGGTGACGACATCACCCTGTGGGCGGTGTTCGAACGGCCCGGCGACGGCCCGATCAGCCCCTGTCTGGCCGAGGTCACCGACCATGAGCTACACGTCGGCGACGCTGAGGCGATGCGGGCGATGGAACTGCTCGGTCTGCAGTGGCACACCCCGGCCGCTTCGGACTCCACCGGCTGAGCGCGACCCCAGCGCTCAACTGGAAACGTCACCTCCCCGACGCATTTCCCTCGTAGCGCGCCCCGGGGTTGGCCGGCGCTCACGCCTGCGGTTGCGGTGCGGTCGCGGCGTAGGCCTCTCCCAACGCCACCGCGGCCACGACCAGTGACTTGATGATGTCCTGGCGCTGCTCGACCGTAGAGTTCGGGCTGTCGCCGAGTTCGGGTTCGAGGGGGGCGTCACCGAAGGCCTGGCGGATTCGCCGTTTCTCGGCTGGGGAGACGGCGAAGAACGCGGGCTGGAGGACGAACCCGTGCACCACCGACGCCACATCGGCCCGGCCTGTCGGGTCGAGACCGGGATGCACGGCGAGGACCACATCCAGCCACCTCATGTCGTCCTCCTCGCTTGCCTCGAACTGGTCGGTGATCAGCAGGTAGACCAGCATCGAGGCGGCGCGGACTCCCGGTGAGCCCTCTTCACGAGTGTCATACGGCGTCTGGGCTGCCCGCCTGATCAACTGCTCCGCGCGCCGCGCATCCCCAGTGGTGAGGGCTCGGACTGCCTTCGTGAGCAGGTTCTCGGCGCCGGCGATCTGGGCGTGGCCCAGCGCGTTGAGCATGCGTCCCGACTGGCGTGCCAGCGCGCCGAAGTCACCGCTCGCGCCGGGTCCGGGGTCGAACCCGGAATGAAGTGGATCGGTCACCGGCACGACATTAGCCCGGCCACCCTGCGGCGCACGAGGCCTGTCGGTCAACCACTTCAGCGCCGCCTCCCAAACCACCTGGGGGTGCAGGCCCCATCCCGATGGCGAAGTAGGCCATCACCTGCTAGACGGTATGGGTGTGGCTGGTTGTTGGTTGGTGAGGTGGGTCCGCCGTCCGGTGCGGGGGCCCCGCGGGCGGGCTGCGGCCCCCGTGGTGGTTCTTCCTCGCTCGCCCTCCCCGCGCCGGCCG
>JBAVKQ010000211.1:0-6185 GCA_049688395.1 Candidatus Nanopelagicales bacterium | reverse complement strand
GGCGTGCTCCACGCGGCTGAGCGCGTCGCCGAGCGTTGCCCACTGCGCCGCGCACTGCGTCAGGTGCGACACCCGATCGGCCACGGTCGGGAACCCGTCACGGGCGCGCTGCACCTGGGTTGCCTCGGCCTGGACCTGCACCGCCGCGGCGTGGATCCGGGCTGTGCACGCCGCCACCTCGCCGACGAGCACCACGCCCTGCGCGCGCGAGCTGCGCTCAGCCAGGATGAGTCCGTCGAGGTCGGCCATCAGGGCGGGCAGGGCGCCCCGGGCATGCTCGCCCGCAGCCACCAGCGCGTCGAACTCTGCGCAGGTCTTGTTCCACTCGTCCACGGATCGGCCACCTGCAACGCTGCGCACGCTGGCGAGCTCAGCCCCGACCTGGAACACCAGTCGATCTGCCTCGTCCAGGACATGGTGGGCCTCATCGCGGTCCGCTGCGGCCTGGCGGATCTGCTGCTCACTGATCCCACCGAGGGACCCGGAGGCGGGCGCAGGATGCTCGCGCGAGCCGCACACCCCGCAGGGGTCCCCGCTGACCAGCTGACTGGCGATCTCGGCGCGCAGGTCGGTCATCCGGGCTGCGATCAACAGGTCATGGCTGTCGACCGCAGTGCGCATCGCCCGCTTGGCGGCACGAGCCGTCTCCTGCGCCACGGTGAGATCGGCCTCCAGCACGTCGACCCGGGCGGCCGCCGCGGACTGCCGCTGCGCGTTCGCGAGCAGGTCGGCGGCTCCGTGAGCACGTTCCACCGCGACCCGGGCGGCATCGAGCGCGGCTCGTGCCCGGTCGACCTGATCGGGCAGCGCGCGGGCGAGGTCAACAGCCTTGTCACGCTCGGACACGAGCCCTGCAAGGGCCACCCGATCCGCGACGAGGGTCGCCTCCTGCTCGGCCAGGCACTGCTCCCGCTGGACCAGGTGGGCCAGCCCGGCGGCGGTCTTGCGCAACTCCTGGGAATGCTGGGCCAGCATCTCGGCCGAGACCTCGGCCCAGTCCTTGCCGGTGTCCGGGCGGGGCGCCTCGGCTGCCCCACACGGCGACCCAGCGTTCGGCCCGACCGCGCGCAGCGCTGTGCACTGGGCCTCGCACGCGGCCAACTCGACGCTCGCGGCCTCGGCAATCTGCAGCAGTGGGCGCACGGGCAGCGCTCGTCGGGCCTCGGCCAAGCGCGCGCGGCGCTCGTCATGGGCGGGGCGCTGCTGCTCGGCGTTCGCCAGGGCCGCGCGGATCCCCTCCCGCCGGAGGACCAGGGATGCCTGGTCCGCGGCCAGGGCATGCTCCTCGCGTGCCGCCTGCTCGGCGTCGGTGGCCACACGCAGGACCTCGGCGGCCGCCGCCGCACCGATGGACAATTCGGCACCGAGCGTCTCGAGGCGTTCCAGGGTGCGTTCGCCGTCGAGTTCGCCGATTTCCTCGACCACGTCGGCCGGCATGCCCGCCGCCTCGCACGCCGCCGCAACCCGCGCTCCGAGCGCACCTTCAGCCACGGCCAACTCCCGACCGACAGCCTGGGCTCGGGCTTGCAGTTCGCCAGTGACCTGACTGAAGAACTGGGTTCCGAACAGCTTCACCAGCACGTCCTTGCGCGCGTCGTCGTCGGCGCGCAGGAAGGTGGCGAACTCGCCCTGCGGCAGCAGCACCACCTGCCGGAACTGGGCACGATTCAGGCCCAGCAGCTCACCGATCAGGGTGCCGACCTCGTCCTTGGCGTGGGATTGGCTGACCCACCCGCCGTCCGCCCAGCGCTGCAGGTGCACCGCCGACTTCTCCCGGGTGAAGCCCCCGCCACGCTTCTTCGGGCGCAGGTACTCCGGGGACCGGGTCACCCGATAGCGGGTGCCCCGCACGGAGAACTCGCAGGCGACCTCGGGTCGCTGATCCGGCGCCGCGAAGTCCGAGCGCATCCGCGCGGCATCCCCGGACTCGCTGGCCAGCCCGCCGTACAGCGCGAAGGTGACGGCGTCGAGGATGGTCGACTTGCCCACGCCGGTCGGCCCCTGGAACAGGAACAGCCCGCCGGCTCCGAGCCGGTCGAAGTCGATGACCTGCTCGTCGGCGAACGGCCCGACGGCGACCAGGCGCACCTCATGAAGGCGCATCAGGACACCGCCTCGGCCGTGGTGGCCGCGTGCACGGCCTGGGCGAGCAGTTCCCGCTGGACCTCGCTGGCCTGGGCACCCGAGACCTCGGCGACGAAGTCGGCACAGATCTGCACGGGGTCGCTGGCCTCGGTGTACCGCCGCGGACCTGCGCTGGGCGCGCCGTCACGCTCGGGGGCGAACTCCAGCACGAGCGTGTGTGGCCAGACCTGGCGCAGCCGGTCCATCGGGTTGGGCACCCGGCCGGGATCGGTGAGCACCACCTTCACCCACGCCTGGGCCAGGCGGGCCAGGTCCCCCTCAGCGCGGGCGAGCAACTCGTCGAGCCGGCCCGACACCTGCACCAGCGGTCGGGGCACCGGTGTGGGGACCCGGCGCACGCTCACCCCCCCGAGGGCATCGATGTCGACGATGCTCACCGACGTGACATGCTCCCGTTCGGAGAACGAGAAGGCCAGCGGCGAGCCCGAGTAGGACAGTCGAGTGGCCGAGCCCGCCAAGGAGATTCGCTGTGGGCGGTGCAGGTGGCCGAGAGCCACATAGGTCAGTCCGTCGAACACCGATGCTGGGGTGTCCCCGACTCCCCCGACCCGGATCTCCCGCTCGGATTCCGTGGCCGAGCCACCAGTGACGAAGGCGTGGGCCATCACCACGACCCGCTCCAGGCCGCGCTGCGCGGCGTCCTCGCGGATGCGTCGGGCCAGGTGGCCCAGGACCTCGGCGTGCGAACGCTCGACGGCCAGTTCGGTCGTGACCGCATCGGGCAGCAGGAACGGAATCGCGTACACCCCCACCGGCCCGGCGTCGTCGGACAGCAGCACTGGGTCCAGCACCTGGCCGAGCTCGGTGCGCAAGTGGATCCCGGTCGCTGAGAGCACATCCCCGGCGTACTGCAGGCGCACGGCGCTGTCATGGTTGCCGCTCGAGATGACCAGCGCGATGCCAGCCCGGACAAAGGCGGCCAGTGTGCGGTCCATGAGCCGAACAGCGTCAGCGCCCGGCTGTGCCCGGTCGTAGACGTCACCGCTGACCAGCACTGCACCGACCTGCTCGGCCTGGGCCAACTCGACCAACCAGTCGAGGAAATGGGCCTGGTGGGCCAGCAGGTCCTCCCCGTGCAGCCGACGGCCCAGGTGCCAGTCGGAGGTGTGCAGCAATCTCATGAACCACACCCTGACACGGGGGTCTGACAGAACCACCGAGACTCGCGGCAGCGCCCGCGGGTCGTCCAGAAGGGTCGCGCGGGCCCACCGGGCGATCCCCGACTCGGACCCGCCCATGTCAGATGCCCGCACTACGCTGCCCGCGGAGGTGCTCATGGTCCATACAGGCGTGCAACGTCCTGGTGCAGGGACTCTTCGGGCTGCCCGGATGGCCAGTCTGCTGCTCGATGACCAGCCGGGGGGACAGCGCAGCATCCCTGAGGTCGTCGAGTGGTTCGCCGCGATGCAGGGCCAGGACCTCGCCAGCCTGCAGTGGTCACTCGGACTGCGGACCGGGACCAACCGTGCCGAGGTGATCCGCGCGTTCGACTCGGGCCGGATCCTGCGCACGTGGCCGATGCGCGGCACATTGCACGTGGTACCCGGACGGGATGTGCACTGGATGCTCGAGCACCTGGGTGCACGCGCGCTGGCCGGAGCGGCCCGGCGCAGGGAGATCCTGGATCTGACCGCGGCGGATGCCGACCGCGCGGCGGACGTTCTGGGAACCGCCCTGGCCGGCGGCACCGTGCTCACCCGGGCCGAGTGCGTCGAAGTGCTGGAGTCTGCGGGCATCCCCGGAGCCGGCCAGCGCGCCTATCACCTGCTCTGGTACGCCAGCCAGAAGGGCGTGACCTGCCTGGGCCCTCCACGCGGCAAGGAGCAGACCTTCGTCCTCCTCGACGATTTCGCCCCACCGGGTCCGGGCCTGGACCGGCCGGCGGCGCTGGCCGAGATCGCCGCCCGCTTCGTGCGCAGTCACGGTCCGGTCAGCGCGCACGACCTGGCCCGCTGGGCGGACCTGACCCTGACCGATGCCCGAGCCGCATTGGCCAGTGCCGAGGGCCTCACGACCCTCGACTTCGAGGGTCGCACCCTGCACGTCACCGAGCAGCAGCGCGACACCCACCCTGATGAGTCGATCGACCCCATGGATCGGCTGCCCGCCCGCGCACTGCCCGGCTTCGACGAGTTCATCCTCGGCTACCGGGACCGCACCGCCCAGCTCGACGCTGAGCATGAGCGCCTCGTGGTGCCCGGCGGCAACGGCGTGTTTGCCAACACCCTCGTGCTCGACGGTCGGGTGGTCGGCACCTGGCGCCGGCGCGAACTCGTGCGCAGCGTCGAGATCGCCGCGGCGCCGTTCGCCAGACTGGGCCTACGCGCCCAGCAGGACCTCGAACCCGCGCTGAGAAGCTACGGGGAGTTCGTGGGCAAGCCAGCTCGGGTCACCTGGTCCGATCCGGCGGGCTGAGCGGGGGGACGGCGGGACGGTGGGATCGCGGTCGCGGGCTGAGCGGGCGGGCCGACTGGCTGGCTGGCTGACGGGATCAACCTGCATGTGACGGCGGCGTGTCCCACAATGGCCGGATGCGCGCCATGTGGAGTGGGAACGTCGCCTTCGGGCTGGTCCACATCCCGGTGAAGATGTACGCCGCCACCCAGGACCTCGATGTGCGCTTCCACCAGGTCCACCTCGCCGACGGCGGCCGGATCAAGTACCTGCGCCAGTGCCAGGTGTGCGAGCAGGTGATCCCGTTCGCCGAGATCGGCAAGGGCTTCGAGGACGAGACCGGTCGACGGGTGCTGGTCTCCGAGGATGAGCTGGACAACCTGCAGGTCGAGCACGGTCGGGACCTGGAGATCATCGAGTTCGCCCCCGCCGCGCAGATCGATCCGATGTTCTTCGAGAAGGCCTACTACCTCGAACCGGCCACCGGCGCGGCCAAGCCCTACGTACTGCTGCGCCAGGCGCTGGAGCGCACCGAACGGATCGCCGTGGTGATGATGACGCTGCGCAAGCGGACCCGCTTGGGCCTGCTTCGCGTGCGCGACGACGTGCTGGTCCTGCAGACCATGCTCTGGCCCGACGAGGTGCGGACGCCCGACTTCGCCGGCATCTCCGATGAGGACATCACAGTGCGCCCGCAGGAGTTGGCCATGGCCGGCTCGCTGGTCGACAGCCTCAGCGCGGACTTCGACCCCGCCGCGCACACCGACGAGTACCGGCAAGCCGTGCTGGACCTCGTCGAGCAGAAGCTCACCGGGGAGGACGTGATCGCCCCGGCGGCCACCGCCGAGACCTCGGAGTCCGGCACAGTGATCGACCTGATGGCCGCGCTGCAGGAATCGGTGCGACGTTCTCAGGCAGCTCGGGGCGGGTCCGAATCCGAAGCGGACGCCTCGTCTGAGGGGCCCGATCCGGACGCCGCTGCAGAGACGGTCAGCACTGACCAGACAGGGCCACGCACCTCCGCACGCGCCGCGAAGCGGTCGGCCGCCAAGCGGGCACCGGCAAAGCGTGCAGCGGCCAAGCGGGCACCGGCAAAGCGTGCAGCGGCCAAGAAGGCCGCAGCCAAACGTGCCCCCACGAAGAAGGCCGCCGGATAGTAGACCGCTTGCTCGGTCGTCGCGCAGCAGGCAACCGGGGAAGTCGGCAGGTTGCCGGTGCTCGGCGGTTGGGCCCGTTGGGCGCTGCTATTGGGGGGTCCGGGATCGATCGACCGATCGATCAGATGAGCCGCGTCCACAGGGCCGCGGGTGTTGTGGAGGCGATGTCGGTGGGGTGGGGTACAGTCATCTCATTCGAACATTTGTACGAGTCGAGGTGGGGGTCGGGGGACGAGATGCTGGACCTGAGGCTGACGGTGCGCGACGAGACCGGTGCGGTGATCGATCCGGGTGACCTGGGTGTCGATGCCCTTGTGCAGTTGATCAGGAGACGGCCGAGAGTGGACGAGTCGGTCCCGCCTGACGATCGCGCGCTGGACGTGGCGATACGTGGCCCAGCGGTGGTGAGTCTGGCGGCCGCCGAACAGCTGTGTCGCCAGGCAGCGGCGCTGAAAGCGGCCTGTGTGGCGGCGATCGCCGACGAGATCC
>JBAVKQ010000210.1:0-5192 GCA_049688395.1 Candidatus Nanopelagicales bacterium | reverse complement strand
GGGAAGCACCTCGACAGAGGCGAAGCACCTGCGGGGGGGGTGGCCGACCCAGGACAGAGGAGTCCACATGCCCCAGAATTCGACCACTGCCGTCCCGGAGCACACCGAGCACCGGATCACCACGCCTGACGGTCGCACGCTGGCGGTCGCCGAATGGGGCGACCCGGACGGCGTGCCCGTTCTGGCCATCCACGGCACCCCGGGTGGCCGGATCCACTGGTTCGGGCCGGACCCCTCCCTCGACGCCCGGTACCACCTGCGCAGGTTCAGCCTGGACCGCCCGGGTTACGGTGCCTCGACGCGCCTGCCGGGGCGTCGGGTCGTGGACGTCGTCCACGACGTCACAACCCTCATGGACGCCCTGAGCATCGAGCAGTTCGCGGTGACCGGCGGCTCCGGGGGCGGCCCGCATGCCCTTGCCTGCGCCGCACTGCTGCCTGAGCGGGTGCTTCGGTGCCTAGCTGTGGTGTCCCCGGCCCCGCTGGGTCGGGACGCCCTCGACGAGCCGGCCTGGTTGGCGGGGATGACCCAGGGCAACGTCGACGAGTTCCGAGCGGCCCTGGCCGGTGAGGCGGCGGTCCGGGCGCTGTGCGAGGCCGAGCGCACCACGATGTTCGCTCGGCTGGCCGAGGGGAGCGCCGACCTGTTCGGCGACTCCTATGAGCTCGCTGCGGAGGACCGGGCGCAGATGGGCAGGCACAGCGCCGTGATCGCCGCGCAGATGAGCCACGGCTTGGCGCCGGGAGTGGACGGATGGGTCGACGACGACCTCGCGCTGGTGGCACCGTGGGGATTCGACGTGGGCGCCATCCGGGTGCCCGTCCGGCTGTCCTACGGCCGGGCCGACACCCTCGTGCCGGCTGCGCATGGCGACTGGCTGGCCGCGAGTGTCCCCGGTGCCGTGGCCGAGGTCACCGAGCTGGGTCACATGGGTGATGACGCCGGCGTCGAGCGGCAGCGCACCTGGTTGGCCGGGCGGTGGTCCTGACCGCCGCCCGGTGCCCGCTCGTCTTGCGCTCCTGTCACGTCGATCTGCCTGCCGACCCCACGCGCCCGCGCGACGTGGGGCGCCCCCTGTCGCGCAGAGGCGCGAAAGGCCCCCAGCCGTGATGGTTGGGGGCCTTCCACCTGTTCACAAGTCGGGATGGCGGGATTCGAACCCACGACCTCTTCGTCCCGAACGAAGCGCGCTACCAAGCTGCGCCACATCCCGCGTGCGCCGCTGATTCTAGCCGGACAGCCAGGCGCTCCCCAAATGCCGGCCTTCCAGCTCAGCCGTGCCCAGCGGCCAGCAACGCGGCGATCTGCACCGCGTTCAGCGCTGCCCCCTTGCGCAGGTTGTCACTGGACAGGAACAGCGCCAGGCCGCGCCCGCCCGGCACGCCGGGATCCTGGCGCACGCGCCCGACGAACGTGGGGTCGGCGCCGGCGGCCTGCAGCGGGGTCGGCACCTCCGACCAGGTCACCCCGGGGGCGCCCTCCAGCAGCACACGCGCCTGCGCGGGGGTGATCGGCTCGGCGAACTCCGCGTTGATGCTCAAGCTGTGTCCGGTGAACACCGGCACCCGCACGCAGGTGCCCGACACGGCCAGGTCGGGGATGTCGAGGATCTTGCGGCTCTCGTTGCGCAGCTTCTGCTCCTCGTCGGTCTCCCCGGATCCGTCGTCGACCAGGCCGCCGGCCATGGGGATCACGTCGAACGCGATGGGGGCGACGTACTTCACCGGTGCGGGCAGGGCCAGGGCCGAGCCGTCATGGGTCAGAGCGGTCATGTCCGCTCCCGCCGCGGCCCGGACCTGCCCGGCCAGTTCCTCGACGCCGGCCAGCCCGCTGCCCGAGACTGCCTGGTAGGAACTGATGACCAATCGGCGCAGGCCGGCGTGTGCGTGCAGCGGGGCCAGGACCGGCATCGCCGCCATGGTGGTGCAGTTCGGGTTGGCCACGATGCCCTTGCCGATGTCGGCCAGCGCCTGCGGGTTGACCTCCGAGACGACCAGGGGCACGTCCGGGTCCATCCGCCAGGCCGACGAGTTGTCGACCACGACCGCGCCCGCGGCGGCGAAGACCGGTGCCAGCGCCTTCGAGGTGGAGCCACCGGCGGAGAACAGGGCGATGTCGATACCGGTCGGATCGGCCGTGGCGGCATTCTCGACGAGGACCTCGCCCCCGCGCCAAGGAAGGGTCGTGCCTGCCGAGCGGGCACTGGCCAGGAACCGCATCGAGGCGATGTCGATGTCGGACTCGTCGAGCAGCCGGCGCATCACCGCACCGACCTGGCCGGTGGCCCCGACGACCGCGACGTGGACGCTCATCGGCCGGTGCCCGCGTACACGACGGCCTCGATGTCACTGTCCAGGCCGAAGGCGGTGTGCAGCGCGCGCACCGCCCCGGTGGCCACGTCCTTGCTGGTCACGACCGAGATCCGGATCTCCGAGGTGGTGATCATGGTGATGTTGATCCCGGCGTCGGCCAGGGCCTTGAAGAACGTCGCCGACACTCCCGGGTTCGAGCGCATGCCCGCCCCGACCAGCGAGATCTTGGCGATCCCGTCGTCGGAGGCGAGGTCCTCGAAGCCGATCGCGGGCTGAGCCCCGGTCAGGGCGGCCAGGGCGTCCGCCCGGGAGGCCACCGCGCAGGTGAAGGACACGTCGGTCCGCCCGCTCTGGGCCACGGAAGCGTTCTGCACGATCATGTCGACGTTAACCCCGGCGTCGGCCACGGCCTGGAAGATCTGGGCCGCCTCGCCCGGCCGGTCGGGCACTCCGATGACGGTGATCTTGCAGTCGTTGAGGTCGGCGGCGACTCCGGCGATGATGGGTTGCTCCACAATGGTCCCCTCGGCTGGATTGGCGAGCGCGGGCAGCGGTTCGGATGGGTCGAGCACCCAGGTCCCCTCCTTGTCGGAGAACGAGGACCGGACGTGAATGGGCATGTGGGCGCGACGGGCGTACTCCACGCAGCGCAGGTGCAGCACCTTGGCCCCGGCCGAGGCCAGCTCGAGCATCTCCTCGTAGCTGATCCTGAACAGCTGGCTGGCCACGGGGACCTCGCGGGGATCGGTGGTGAACACCCCGTCGACATCGCTGTAGATCTCGGCCACGTCGGCACCGAGTGCCACAGCCAGGGCGACTGCGGTGGTGTCCGACCCACCCCGACCCAGGGTCGTGACGTCCTTGCTGTCGTAGGACACGCCCTGGAAGCCCGCGACGATCGGGATGGCCCCGTCGGACAGGGCGTGCCGGATCCGCCCCGGGGTCACGTCGATGATCCGCGCAGACCCGTGCGCCGAGTCGGTGATCAGGCCCGCCTGCGACCCCGTGTAGGACCGACCTTCCTCGCCGAGGTCGTGGATGGCCATGGCCAGCAGCGCCATCGACATCCGCTCGCCGGCAGTGAGCAGCATGTCCAGCTCGCGCCCCGGCGGGTTGGGACTGACCTGGTTGGCCAGGTCCATGAGCTCGTCGGTGGAGTCGCCCATGGCCGAGACCACGACCACCACCTCGTGTCCCGCGCGCTTGGTGTCCACGATGCGCTTGGCCACCCGACGCACGTTCTCGGCGTCAGCGACCGACGATCCCCCGTACTTCTGGACGATGAGGGCCATGGTCGAGGTACTCCTGGGGCGTCGGGCGAATGGCGCATGCAGCGGCGTTCCGGGCCCGATCCTAGTCGGTCGCGCCGGCCGCTCCACCTGTGCGCGCAGTCGATCCGAGCCCGAACCTAGGAAGTGGGCTCGAGTGGGGTGTCCAGGGGTGCTTCGAGCGGGGCCTCGAGCGGGGCGCCGGAGCGAACGTGCGAGACCAGGGAGCGCAGGGCCCGCAGCGCGGTGGCTCCCGAGTCCCCCCACGTGCCCAGGTAACTGGTCTGCCACCACCACAGGGCCTCCAGCGTGCGCCCAGCCGCCTGGTGGGCCAGCCCATGCAGCAGGTCGCTGACCATCACCGTGAGGTCGTCGGACAGCCGACCGGACATCAGCTCGGGTTCGGCGTAGGGGTCGACGACCTCCACGTAGGCATCGACCGGGGTCAGTCGGCGGGCGAGGGCGTCGCGCAGCCGGTCCACATCTGGTTCGGCACCGGCATCGGGCTCGAAGCGCCCCTCGGGCACGACGTCGTCGATGGCTCCCAGGCGCGCGCCCATGGCCAGGATGTCCGAGACCTCGAGCAGCAGGATGGCGATCGCGTGGTCCTCGCCGATGCCGGCGGCCACCGCCTCAGCGGTCTGCACGAACCGGGCAGACGCGGCGGCCAGGCCCTCGGCCAGCTCGAGCAGGTCGGCCTCGACGGGTGTGGCGGGTGTGGTGAGCACCGCCATCGCCGCCTCGAGTGGGGCCTCGGTGAACGACGAACCGCCCTCGTGGATGTCGTCCTGCTGCGTCATCATGAGCCTCCGATCCTTCGACGTCCCTCGAATGCGCGCCCCAGCGTGACCTCGTCGGCGAACTCCAGGTCGCCGCCGACCGGCAGCCCACTGGCCAATCTGGTCACGGCCACCCCGATCGGGCTGATCAGGCGGGCCAGGTAGGCGGCGGTGGCCTCGCCCTCGAGGTTGGGATCCGTGGCGATGATGACCTCAGTCACCGCGCCGTCGGCCAAGCGCGCCATCAGGTCGCGGATGCGCAGGTCGTCGGGCCCGATGCCCTCCATGGGGCTGATCGCCCCGCCGAGCACGTGGTAGCGGCCCCGGAACTCCCGGGTCCGCTCGATGGCCACGACATCCTTGCTCTCCTCCACGACGCACAGCAGAGCAGGGTCGCGGCGCGGGTCACGGCAGATGGCGCAGGTCTCCTCCTGGGACACGTTGCCGCAGATCTGGCAGAAGCGAACCTTCTCGCGCAGCGTGATCAGGGCCTGGGCCAGGTCGGCGACCTCGTGCGGGTCGGCCTTGAGCAGGTGGAAGGCGATCCGTTGGGCGCCCTTGGGCCCGATCCCGGGCAGCCGGCTGAGTCCGTCGATGACGTCCTGGATGATCCCCTCGTACATGCCCCAGCCCCTACGAGTGGTCGATCTCGCCGATGGGCCGGCCACCGAGCTCGCGGGCGATCAGGGCCAGGCCCTGTGCGCCGCTGGCATCGAGGTCGGGGTCGTCGGCGCTGGCCTCGTCCGGACCGGCGTCCGGGCTGGGCTGCGCGACGCCCGCCGCTCGCACGACGTCGGCAGGACGCGCAGCGGGCGGACCGGCCGCTGCACCCC
>JBAVKQ010000209.1:0-4526 GCA_049688395.1 Candidatus Nanopelagicales bacterium | reverse complement strand
CGCCGTGCCCGATCCCGGCGTTGCTGCGCTCACCGGTCCGGACCTGCCCGCCCGCGCGAACAGGATCGTGGGATGGTCGCGCGCGGACCTGGGCGCCCCGACGACCCTGACCCTGGTCCGCCACGGCGTGACCCAGCAGAGCATCGAGCACCGCTTCTCCGGGATCAATGGCGTCGATCCGCCGCTGGTCGACCTCGGTCGCCGGCAGGCAGCGGCGGCCGCGCAGGAGCTGATCCGCCGTGGCGGTGCCGACGTGATCGTCTGCTCGCCGTTGCGGCGGACCCGCGAGACCGCGGCGATCATCACCGAACGACTGGGCCTGGGTGAGCCGTTGGTCGTCGAGGGCATCGCCGAGGCGGACTTCGGCCGGTGGGACTCCCTGACTTTCGCGCAGGTGAAGGCCCGCTGGCCCGAGGAACTGGCCGCATGGTTGGCGTCCACCGATGTGGCACCGCCCGGTGGGGAGTCGTTCGCCGACGTGCGCCGGCGCGTCGACGTGGCGCGTGCCGACCTGGTGGCCCAGTTCCCCACGCAGCGGGTGCTGACCGTCAGCCACGTGACGCCGATCAAGGTCATGGTGCAGAACGTTCTCGAGGCGCCGTCGTCCAGTGCCTACCGGTTCGAGCTGGCGCCCTGTTCGCTGACCACGCTGGCCTGGTGGGCCGATGGGCTGAGCACCGTCTACGGGATGGGCGAGCACGGCCACCTGCACGGCCTGCTGCATGAGAGCGGCGCCTGAGCCGACCCGCGCGCGGCGACGGCGTGTCCTGCCCCGGTGCCCGCGGGTCCGTGTGGCACGCTCAGGGGCGCTGACAAAGGGTTGGGGCTCCTCGATGGTTGAGATCGAGGAGCCCCAGTGTCCCGTTCAGAGCGTGATGGTTGCCTGTCCGTGATGCTCGCGCATCGGTGTGTCGGTCCGATCCCGACGCTGATCTGCGGTGCCTGTCGGCATCCCGCGAGGTTCTTCGCCTCCTCGGGTGGTCAACCGTGGTGTTGATCCGTGCCCGTGGTTGGCTCGACGTTGTCGTCGTGCTTCCTGCGTCTCGCTGATCGTGTCGCTTCTGGACTGTTCACTTGTCGGTCAGACGATTCTTCAGTTGCCCTGTTCGGAACACTGCTCACGCTAGGGCCTGGCGGGACCGGTGCGCAAGACCTGCGGGCGACGACTTGCGCGCCACCGGTGCGCCCATGCCGTCCTGGGTCGCGAGCGGCCCGCTGGCGAGCGGCCCGTGGGCGGGCGATCGGCGTGGTCGCGGTGCAGGCATGGGTCCGACGACGATGCCAGGAGGACTCCGATGAGCAAGGACGGTCCGAAGCGCACGAAGCGCGATCGCGGCGAGGTCGGTGAGGTCCGGGCGCACTACCGCGTGGGTCCGGGATTCGACCTCGGGGCGATCGACCCGGAACTGGTCGCCCACGGCCCGCAGGACCGGGCCGCTGCGCGTGAGGCCACCGCTGCCCTCGAGCGGGAGGCAGCGGAGCTGCACGAGCAGCTGTGGGCGCAGTCGCGCAAGGGTTCCCGGCGCTGGGTCCTGATCTGCCTGCAGGGGATGGACACCTCGGGCAAGGGCGGGGCGACCAAGGCCATCGACCGGCTGCTGGACCCGCTCGGGTTCTCGGTCACCGGCTTCGGGGCGCCCAGCGACGAGGAGCAGCGCCACGACTTCCTGTGGCGCCACGAGCGGGCCCTGCCCGAGGTCGGCAAGGTCCGCCTGTGGGACCGCTCGCACTACGAGACGGTCCTCATCGAGCGGGTGCGCGGCCTCGTGGCGCCGCAGACCTGGCAGGCACGTTACGGGCAGATAAACGACTGGGAGGCGGACCTCGCCGCTCGTGGGGTGACGGTGATCAAGGTCATGCTGCACATCTCGCGCGACGAGCAGGAGCAGCGCCTGCTCGACCGGCTGGCCGACCCCACCAAGCACTGGAAGGACAACCCCAAGGACATCGATGAGCGCGCGCTCTGGGACGAGTACCAGGCGGCCTGCAACGATGCCTTGACGCGGTGCTCCACCGACACCGCCCCGCGTGGTACTGCGTGCCGGCCGACCACAAGTGGCACCGCGACTGGATCCTGTCCCACGTCCTGGTCGAGACCCTGCGTGCGATGGACCTGAGCTACCCACCCGGTGAATTCGACGTCCAGGTCGAGGCGGCCCGGGTCGATGCCTCGTGATCGGGCCAGGACCGATCACGCAATGACGATCAACAGGTTCACCGCAGGTATCCCGGTCCAGCGCGCCCGAGCCGGGCTCGACGCGGTGCGTGCGGAGTTCGGCGTGGCAGCAGAGTTCCCGATGCAGGTGCACGACGAGACCCGGCGGGCGATCGATGCCTATCGGCTGCCCGACGTGGATCTGACTGAGCTCGGCTTCGTGACGCTGGACCCGGCGTCGTCGACCGATCTGGACCAGGCGTTCTTATCGAACCGTCCGGGTCGGGATTCCGGGTCCGGTATGCGATCGCCGACGTGCCGGCATTCGTGGCGCTCGGTGGTGCCCTCGATGCGCACACCCGCCGGCGCGGGGAGACCGTGTACTGCCCGGACCTGAAGGTCCCGCTGCACCCGCCGGTCCTGTCCGAGGACGCCGCGAGCCTGCTGCCCGACCAGGTGCGCGGTGCCTGCGTGTGGACCTTCGAGGTCGACGAGGCCGGCGCGGCCGACCTGCTCTCGTTGCAGCGGGCCGCGATCCGGAGCCGGGCCAAGCTCGGGTACGAGCAGGAGCAGCAGCGGCTCGACGCAGGCGCCCCGCACCCGCAGGTGGCACTGCTGCGCGAGGTGGGCCTGCGTCGAATGGCCCAGGAGGTCGCCCGCGGTGCGGTCAGCCTGCCCAGCCCCGCGCAGCAGGTGGACGCGGTCGGCGAGGACGGCGTGACCCTGAACTACCGGGTGCCGGTGGCGGTCGAGGGCTGGAACGCCCAGTTGTCGCTGATGACCGGGATGGCCGCGGCCCGAGTGATGCTCGCGGGCGGGGTGGGTGTGTTGCGCACGATGCCTGCGCCATCCGAGCAGGACCTGGCCCGGGGGCGGGCCAGCGCGCGGGCGCTGGGCGTGTCGTGGCCGAGCGAGCTGTCCTACGCGGATCTGATCCGCACCCTGGCCCCGGGCAAACCCCAACACCTGGCGTTCCTGGACAACGTGACCGTGCTGCTGCGCGGAGCGAGCTACTCGGCCTTCGACGGCGACCCTCCACAGGTCACCGGACACAGCGCCATCGCCGGTGACTACGCGCACGCGACCGCCCCACTGCGCCGGCTCGTCGACAGGTTCGTGCTGGCCACGTGCCTGGCGCATGTCGAGGGTCGTGAGCTGGATCCGGCGTTGCGGGCAGCCCTGCCCCAGGTGCCCGACCTGATGAGCGCCTCGGGCACCCGGGCCCGCTCGGTGGCTCGGGAGTCGCTGGACTACCTCGAGGCTGAGCTGCTGGCCGGTCGCGAGGGGGTGGCGTTCCGAGGCGTGGTCATCGAGCAGCGCCGCTGCGACGGCGTGGTGCAGCTCGCCGACCCGGCGATCACCGCCAGGTGTCTGGGCACGGACCTGCCGGTCGGCCAGTGGGTGGACGCCTGGCTCGTGGTGGCGGACCCGGCGACGCGCAAAGTCGTCTTCGACGTGCTGCCCCGCTCACAGCGCGGCTCGTCGGCTCGCACGTCGTCGCAGTGATGGTGCCGGCCCGAGCCACGGGGCCGGCATCGACCTGGTCGCGCTACCCTTGCCGAGCGGATGAGTCGGTCGGGCGGCCGCGGCGGCACGATCCTCGGATCGGCGTCGTCGAGGAAAGTCCGGGCTCCGCAGGGCAGAGTGGTGGGTAACGCCCACCCGGGGTGACCCGCGGGACAGTGCAACAGAGAGTAGACCGCCACGTGCCTTCGGGCGCGGGGTAAGGGTGAAACGGTGGTGCAAGAGACCACCAGCGCCCCAGGTGACTGGGGCGGCTATGCAAACCCCACCCGGAGCAAGGTCAGAAGGGACCGGCGCTCGCGTCGGGACTGCGTGAGCGTTCGAGGGTGGCCCGCCCGAGCTCACGGGTAGACCGCAGGAGGCTGTCGGCAACGGCAGTCGTAGATGGATGGCCGCGCAGGGGAGTCCGGCAACGGACCCCTGGACAGAACCCGGCTTACAGACCGACTCATCCGCACCATGGGGGTCCGAGGTCGGGCGGCCGCGTCCAAGCAATCCCGCCGGCCGGATGCTGGTCTGCAACTGGCCCGGGTGCTCGGCCACACCTGCCCCCTGTCAAGCCTCGCCGCCGATGTGGTCGCTGGCGGCTCCAGACGGGCCCGGGCTCATGAACCTTGCGCTGGTATTGGTCGCTGGGCAGGCGCTGGGCCCTGCCAGTAGCGACCAGTTCGACGGCGAGGTTGTCGCAGGACGCTCGGCTGCGCGGGCTCAGCGACCAGATCGAGCGCGAGGTTCCCCGTGAGCCGACCATCGTCACGCTGGACGCTGGACGCTGGCCTCGACGAGGTCTTCGACCACTGCGAGCTGGCATCGTCGGGCCGAATCGTTGGGCTGCGTGCGCCAGCAG
>JBAVKQ010000208.1:0-27327 GCA_049688395.1 Candidatus Nanopelagicales bacterium | reverse complement strand
CCACGCCCGCGGTCCCCACGCCCGCGGTCCCCACGCCCGCGGTCCCCACGCCCGCGGCCCACTCGATCAGGTCCAGATGGTCGCGGCAGTCGACCATGAGCGTGATGGCCCCGGCGGCACGCTCATCGCGAGCGAGCGCGCCGATGGCCGCGATGTCCACGGTCGGGTAGGCGACCACCACGTCCTGCGAGCTGCCTGCACGGACCAGGAACAGCGCCTCGGCAAGCGAGTAGCCCAGGAGGCCGGCGAACCCGGGCATCGTCGAGACCGACTCGATCGTCGAGCGCACGCGCAGGCTCTTGGTGGCCAGCCGGATCGGGGTGCCGTGGGCGCGGCGGACCAGGTCGATCGCGTTGGCCCGCACCACCGGCACGTCGAGGATGGCCAGGGGCGCCGGACGCCCGCGGACAGCGTCGTCGTAGCGCGCCTTGCGCGCAGCCGGGTCCTCCACCCGCCGCACGATACCCACCCGATCCGCGTGTCCCCGTCCCAGGAATCCATCCAACTCTCGCGGCTTCAGGGCGGATCGATCCAGGTCCGCTGGGCCCGTGGGCCTGCGGAGTTGGATCGATTGCGGGCAGACCGCAGGCTGGGGCCGGGCAGACTGGGGCGCACATCATCGGCGCACGATCGCGTGAGGGAGGTCGGCATGGGCGTGCAGCGCTCGGCGAACCGGGCCTGGGGCAAGGCCAGCCGGAATGCCAACTGGGCGGGCAACGTGTCCTGGCAGCCGGTGCAGGTGGCCCGACCCGCAACGGTGAGTGAACTGCGCGACGTGCTGGCCCACGCCCGGTCCGCCGGCGCCACGGTCCGCCCGGCGGGGTCTCGGCACTCGTTCACCCCGCTGTGCGCAACTGACGGGATCGGTCTGGACCTCGGCTCCCTGCGCGGGATCCGACGCGTCGAGGGTGACCTCGTGACGGTCGGGGCCGGCACGGCGCTGCACGAGCTGAACCAGTTGCTCGACGGGATCGGCCGGGCGTTGGCCAACCTCGGCGACATCGACCGGCAGACCATCGCCGGGGCGATCAGCACTGGCACGCACGGTACGGGGTCGCGATTCGCCGGCCTGGCCGCGCAGGTGGAGTCCTTCACGCTCGTGACTGCGGCCGGCGAGGAGCTGCTGTGCTCCTCGGACAGCGAGCCGGACCTCTTCCACGCCGCGCTGGTCGGCCTCGGCGCGTTCGGGGTGGTCACCGAGATCGCGCTGCGCACCGTGCCCGCGTTCGGCCTGCATCAGGTCGTCGCCCCCGAGACCCTGGCCGCGATCATGTCCACACTGCCCGAGCGGATGGAGGCCGACCACTTCGAGTTCTTCTGGTTCCCACTCGGGGACGCGGCGCAGCTGAAGTCAGCCCGCCGGATGGCCGCGGGCGAGCCCACCTCGCCCCTTTCCCCTCTGCGGCACTACGTGGAGGACGTGCTGGTGGAGAACGCGGCACTCGGGGCGATGTGCAGGTTCGGTCGGCGGTGGCCGGGTTCGTTGCCGCGGCTGCACTCGCTGATCGGGTCGGTGATCAGCGAGCGGGAGTCCTCCGATGCCTCGTTCCGGATGTTCGCCACGACCCGCAACGTGCGCTTCCTCGAAAGCGAGTACGCCATTCCACGCCACGCGCTGCCCGCCGTGCTGGAGGCGGTCGGGGCGTTGGCGCAGGGGCTGCCGGTCGGGCCGGCGTTCCCGGTCGAGGTGCGGTTCGCGGCTGCCGACGACATCTGGCTGTCCACCGGATTCGAGCGGGAGAACGCCTACGTGGCGGTCCACCAGTATGTAGGCATGGCCCACGAGCGGTACTTCGCCGAGTTCGCCGAGATCTGCGCCGGCGTCGGCGGCCGACCGCACTGGGGCAAGATGCACCCGCTGGGTGCCGCGCAGCTGGCGGGCCTCTACCCGAGGTTCGCCGACGCGGCGGTGCTGCGCCGGCAGGTGGATCCCGATGGCCTGTTCCTCAACGAGCACCTGCGGGCGGTGTTCGGGGAGTCCTGACCCGCAGCCTGCCGCACCCTGCAATTCCGCGCCTTCAGCCGGGCAGTTGCTCCTGCACCGACGTGAGGACCCGCTCGCACAACTCGTGGGTGGCCAGTGCGTCTCCTGCGTCGAGGACCTCGCCGGCACGCACCGAGGCGAGCAGGTGGTCGATCATCGCGACGAACCCGCGCTGCTGGGCCACCGACGCCCAGTTGTCCGGTTGGTTCCGATGGGCGGCGGCGTCGTATCGCTGCACCACGTCGACGAGGTCCACCACCCGACCGGCCCGACCCGGCGCCATGGCGTCGAGGGCCTCGACGGTCTGGCCGCTGTCGCGGTCCATGATCCCCACGCCCAGGCGACCCGACTGGTGCACAGTGATCGCGAGGCGCGCCAGGGTGCCGTCCGGGCCGGGCCGAACGCTGACCTCCACCTGCTCGGGATCGGGTGCGACCAGGAAGCGCAGCGTGTCCACGACGTGGACATAGTCGTCGAACACGAACGCGCGCGGGTCATCCGGTAGGCCGATCCGGTTCTTGGTCAGAACGACGGTGTCCAGGCCCGGCCAGGCCGCCACAGTTGCGTAGGCGGGCGCGAATCGGCGGTTGAAGCAGACAGCCAGCGACACCTGGGCGGCACGCGCACCTTCGACCACCTCGCGTGCTCCTGCCGCGCTGAGCGCCAACGGCTTGTCGACGAACGTGGGGATCCCGGCATCGATCAGGGTCCGCGCGATCGGGGGGTGGGCCTCGGTGGCTGCGTGCACGAACGCGGCGTCCAGCAGGCAGCCTGCCGCGAGGGCGTCCTCGACGGTGGCGTACCCCTCCGGCACGCGCCAGGCCATCTGCAGCGCCCGGCGGCGATCAGGGTCGCGGGTGATCAGCACCGGTTGCACCAGCCGATCAGCGGCCAGTACGGGCAGGTAGGCCTTCTCGGCGATGTCGCCCAGTCCGATGAGCGCAACTCGCAGGATTCGGTCGGTCATGCCCGCCATCCTGCCCGCTGCGGTGGTGCATGGGCGATCGCCAGGGGGAGGATGGAGTGCACAGGAGGTCGACATGAGCGGATCTCGAGCGCGGGCCGGCATTCGGGTGCGCCCCGGTCAGCCGGTGGTCGGCCTGGACTTCGACGGGGTCCTCAACGTCACCGCCACAGGTGACCGGGTGCCGGCCGGGTACGAGGCCCACATGGTCGAGTTGGACCAAGCGAATTGGCCGTCCCACCCCTACATCCGGCCGCTGCCGCCTGGCCGGGGACCGTTCCTGCACCGAGTGGTGGTCAGCCGGGCGCATGGGCCGATGGTCCGCGCCTGGCTCGCGGCGGGCGCTGCGGTGGTCTGGGCGACCACCTGGGAGCGAGCCGTGCTGCGCAATGCGGCCCTGTGCGACATCCCCGAACTGCCGGTGCTGGAGATCTCCAGGGTGCTCGGCGACCGGCATCCACAGCGGACCGCGGATTGGAAGGTCGCGGGTCTGCAGACGGCGTTCGCCGGGCACCCGATTGTCTGGGTCGATGACTTCGGCACCGAGCATCGCACCCTGTCCCACTATGGGGACCCGCCTGTTCCGATGCTGGTCGTGGCGCCGGAGGAATCGGTTGGCCTGAGCCAGGCGCAGTCCGACGAGGTGCTGAGGTTCGTCGAGGCGCACGCGTGAACCGGCGCCCGCCAGCTACCCTGCCGGGATGGCTCGTATCAGCGCTGTCTGCGTCGTGCACACCATGCTGCCTGAGCCGGCCAATCCTGACGGGCTGACCGCGATCGACAAGCGCGCCGTGATCGGCCCGGTCGAGGTCGGACCCCTGGGACTCGCCGGTGACAGCCAGAAGGACACCGCCCACCATGGTGGCCAGGAGTACGCGGTGTACCTGTACGCCGAGGAGGACGTCGCCTGGTGGAGCGCTGCACTGGGCCGTGAGATCCCGCCCGGGCTGTTCGGGGAGAACTTGAGCACCTTCGGCTTGGAGGTCTCGGGCCTGGTCATCGGGGCGCGGTACCGAATCGGCGACTCCGGGCTCGAGGTCGAGGTCACCTCGCCGCGCAACCCGTGCGCGACGTTCGCCCGTCGGATGAACGAACCGCACTGGGTGAAGCGATTCACCGAGCAGCGGGCTCCCGGGGCATACGTCCGCGTGCTGACCCCGGGCACGGTGCAGGCCGGCGACGAGATCGTGCAGCTCGCCGTCCCCGAGCACGGGATCACCGTGGCCGACCTGATGAGGCCCGCTCGATCCGGCGCGGCTGCGGCGCTGCTCGCCGCATCGGAGGTCGGGCAGGTCGTGTTGGGGGAACGGATGCGCGCTGACGCGACCAAGCAGCTCGGTCGCGGGTGAGTCCGGCCGGCAGGCGGCTCCTAGTCCGAGCCACGGGGGTCTGGCCGACTTCGGTGGCGGGTTCCGGGTCAACGTCGCCACCTGCTTCGCGCGCGGACGCTGATCGTGAAGGGGCTCCCGTTGTTCGCGGGTGTCCCGGGGCGGTCCTGGCCGCGAGGATGGATGTCCCAGCGGCCCAGATCCACCTGCCGGTGATGTGCCCAGCAGAGCGTGACCAGATTGGGCAGGTCGGTGGGTCCGCCCTCGGTCCAGGGCACCAGGTGATGGACCTGGCACTGCGCAGCGGGGACATCGCAGCCCGGTAGGACGCAGCCGCCATCACGGATCGCCAGCGCACGGCGTTGTGCTGGCGTGGCCACGCGTTGGGCACGACCAACCGCGAGAGGCAGGGGCCCCGACAGCGAGTCCGCGGTCAGCCGGGTCAGTCGTTCGTGCGGGTGATCGACGGCTGCGGGTGGGTCGCTACCGGGCTCGACCAGCACGGCGGTGACGGTCGGATCGCAGAGCGCGAACTGGGTCTCGCCCGGGGTGAGGTGATACCCGGCCCCGGTGACGGCGTCGAGGTCCGCAGTCAGGGTGATCGAGATGGGCGCTCCTGCGACGACTTCGACGGCGGGGCTGCCACCCGGACCACCCGCGGAGTCGGCGGCAGCGCTCGGGCCATCGGCGATCCCGTCGGGCCCCGTGATCCTGTCGGGCGCCGTGATCCTCTCCGGCGCGGCGCTTCTGTCCGGCTCCGGTGCGCCGCTGCCACTCCCGCTGGATCTGCCGTTGCCCCCAACCCCACTGACCTGCGCGGCGGCAGCCAGTTGCACCAGCGCATCAGCGCGCCGCTGGGTGGCCGTCGGGCCGTCCCCAGCGACCCGCATCCGCTCCGCGTTCGCGCGGATCGAGTTCATCAGCAGCTCACCGTCCAGGCGCGCGAGGGCGCCGGTGATGTGGACCGTGTCATCCAGCACGCTGAAGGACAGGAAACGTGACTCGTAGGCCTTCCGAGCGCGCTCGTCCGGGTCCTCGTGCGGCGGGTCCACGATGGCTCGGGCCCGAGCGCAGTAGCTGGCCACGGTCGCAGGAGTCACCTGACCCCACAGCGGGCCGAGGCCGTCGAGCACCGCCGCCGCCCGATCGTCGGTGAGCCCCACGACTCCCCGCGCGGCGGTGTCGACGTGCTCCGCGGTGATCGCTCCGTCTGCCCAAGCCGTGGCGATGTCCGGGCGCAGATTGGCCAGGTGCCCGGCGCGAGACATGGCGCGGGCGCGTCCACGGGACCAGTAGGCCTGACTGGCCATGCCGCCGGAGCTCAGGAACGGCAACGATCCGCTGGATTCCGCCACTGCCATCCGCATCGCCAGGACGGACTCCACCTGGGCCAGCACATGCAGCAGCGCGCCCACATCGTGGGCTGGGCGGTCGCCAGCATCGAGGCCGACCGCAAGCATCCCCTCGGCCAACAGGCCCCGCACCGCCTCGACCAGGTCGGCGACCGCCGGCGAGGCGTCGGGCCAGAGAGGGGCTCCGGTGGCTCCCGGTCGTGCACGGCCAGGTGGATTCTCTCCCCTGCTGTGCTCGGAATGGCTGGGCTGCCCCGCCCGCCGGTCAGGTCGATCGCGCAGATCTATGACCAGCCCCACACCGCCGCCCGGGCCGTCCTGAGTTCCGTCGTCGCCGTGCATGCAGACCCCCATCTATCGAACGTATGTTCGAAGTCTAGCACAGGATGGGGCTGGCACAAGGGGTTGACCCTGGTCTGTGGACGAGTCTGATCCGACCCGGCACCGCCGACCCGGTGCCGCCCACCCCCGACGCCGCCCACCCCAGCCCCTACCCGACGCCCGGCACCTCCCGCAGGTCGTCCTCGGGCTGGCTGACCGTGCCGTGCCCGAGTTCCCAGAGCCGGATCCCGCCTGAGATCCCGGCGTCGTTGGGCACGAGGATCACGTCGTCTCCGAGGTCCAGGGTCAGCCGTGCGGCGTTGCCACCGCCCACGTACAGCCGGTCCCAGACGAACATCGGCCGCAATCCGTCCACCACGTTGCGCACCCGCCGCGACCAACGACGAGCGCCTAGCTCGCGGCGTGCGCGGTCCCCGATCCACTCGTCGTACAGCACGCCCTTGCGCACCGGCGCCCGGGAGATCTCGATCTTGGGCACCAGAGCCCCGTCGTCGAAGACGGCGCACCCCAGTCCGGTCCCGAGCGTGAAGGTCACCTCGAGGCCGACTCCGCAGACCACTGCGGCGGCGTGCACCTCGGCGTCGTTGACGACTCGCGTGGGGATGCCGAGCCCGCGGGCCAGCGCGGCCTGAGCGTCGAAGTGGTCCCAGGCGCGTTCGAGCCCGGGATCCACCTGCGAGTGCGGCCCGGCCACGGTGATGTAGTGCGGAGTCGTGATGACCCTTCCGTGCCGGATCATCCCCGGCATGCCGACCGTGGCCCGGTCCGCGGGCGGCAGCCGCTCGGCGATCTCGCAGAGCGCGGCGACGAACCGCTGCGGTGACATGGGGTAGGGCGTGGGAACCCGGACCCGGTCGGCCACCATCTGCCCCCGGTCGTCGAGGACCGAGCCCTTCAGCCCGCTCCCGCCGCAGTCAATGGCCAGCGTCCGCTCCAGATCCACGTTGCACAGAGTGCCCCATCCCTACGGGAAGGTGCCCGACGAGCGCGCCGAACCGCTCGAGCAGGTGCCCGAGGACGGGGCCCGACTGGGCTGCGCGGCACCGCTGGACGCATCCGCATCTCCGATGGGCCAGAATTGGCCGCATGTCGCCAACTGCCGACCCCACAGCCCAGCCCGCAGCCGACCCCACCGCCCAGCCCCGCACGCCCAGCCCTCGAGTCGCCCACGACGTCCTGGACGCCCTCGAGGCCGAGGCGATCTGGGCCCTGCGCGAGACGGCCGCCGCGTTCCGCAACCCGGTGATGCTCTACAGCATCGGCAAGGACTCCGGGGTGATGCTGCACCTGGCTGCCAAGGCCTTCGCGCCCGGGCCGATCCCCTTCCCGGTGCTGCACGTCGACACCACCTGGAAGTTCCGCGAAATGATCACGTTCCGCGGCCAGATGGCCCAGCAGTACGACCTCGATCTGCGCGTGGCCACCAACCACGAGGCGATCGCCGAGGGTGTGAGCCCGTTCAGCCACGGCGCCCAGGAGTACACGCGCCTGATGAAGACCGTGACCCTGCGTGCGGCCCTGGATGCCGGTGGCTACGACGCGGCGATCGGGGGCAGCCGTCGCGACGAGGAGCGCAGCCGCGCCAAGGAGCGCATCTTCAGCCTGCGGATGCCCGGGCACCGCTGGGAGCCGCGCAAGCAGCGCCCCGAGCTCTGGCACACGGTCAACGCCCAGCTCACGCCCGGCCAGACGATGCGCACCTTCCCGCTGTCGAACTGGACCGAGATCGATGTCTGGCACTATGTCCGCCGCGAGGGGCTGCCGGTGGTCCCGCTCTACTACGCCGCGATGCGCCCGACCGTGATCCGCGACGGGCAGCTGATCGTCGTCGACGACGACCGGATGCAGCTCGAGCCCGGTGAGGTCCCGGTCGATCGCCTGGTCCGGTTCCGCTCGCTGGGCTGCTACCCGCTGTCGGCCGCGGTGGACTCCCCCGCGGCCACCATCGACGAGGTGATCACCGAGATGGAGTCCTCCCGGCAGTCCGAACGCGCCGGCCGACTGATCGACGGCGAGGGTGGTGCCTCCATGGAGGCCAAGAAGGTGGAGGGGTACTTCTGATGGGCCTGATCCGACTGGTCGCCTGCGGCAGCGTCGATGACGGGAAGTCCACCCTGATCGGTCGGTTGCTGGCTGACACCGACTCCGTGCCCGAGGACACCCTCGAGCTGGCCCGCACGGTCCGCCGAGCCGGGTCCACCATCCCCGCCGGCGAGATCGACTTCTCGCTGCTCACCGACGGCCTCGAGGCCGAGCGCGAGCAGGGCATCACCATCGACGTGGCCTACCGACACATGGCGCTGCCCGACGGTCGTCGGGTGGTGATCGCCGACGCACCGGGTCATGAGCAGTACACCCGCAACATGGCCGTGGCCGCGTCCACCGCCGACGTGGCGCTGCTGCTGGTCGATGCCTTCCGCGGCGTCACCCGCCAGACCTATCGCCACCTGACCATCTGCGCGCTGATGGGCGTGCACCACGTGATCATCTCGATCAACAAGCTCGACGCGGTGGGCTTCGACCATGCCCGGTTCGCCGAGCTGGCCGATGCCGTGGCCGGGGCGGCCGCGCGCATGGACTTCTCCCGGGTGACCGTCATCCCGATCAGTGCGCTGACCGGCGACAACGTCACCTCGGCGTCCACGCGCACCGGCTGGTACTCCGGGCCGACGGTGCTGACCGCGATCGGTGAGACGCACGAGCTCGACGCGCCGCCGGCCGCCGCGGGTCAGCCGACCCGGGTCCCGGTGCAGACGGTCCTGCGCGCCGATGGCTTCCGTGGTCTGGCCGGCACCCTGGTCAGCGGTGCGCTGGCGCGCGGCGACGATCTGGCGATCGCCGGTTCTGCGGTCACCGGAAAGGTGGCGCGGTTGCTGGTCGCCGGGGAGGACCGCGAGCAGGCCAACGCCGGGGACGCGATCTGCGTCGAGCTCGTGCCGGACCTCGACGTCACCCGCGGGGACCTGCTGGAGGCCGCGGGGACGGATCGGGTCGAGCCGGCAGACCGGTTCTCCGCCGATGTCGTGTGGCTCGGCGAGGAGCCGCTGGCACACGGCCGGTCCTACCTGCTGGTCTGCGGGCCGCTGGTCGTGCCCGCGGTGGTCACCAGCGTGCGCCATCGCCTGGATGTGTCCACGGGGGCCGAGGACGCTGCCCGGGTCCTGAAGCTCAACGACGTGGGTCGCATCGAGGTGGCCACCGATCGTCCGGTGCCGATGGATCCCTACGTGCAGGGCCGCGACACCGGCGGCTTCGTCCTCGTGGATCGGCTCTCGGCCGACACCGTCGCCGCGGGAATGGTTCGTTACGCCCTGCGCCGCTCGGCGAACGTGCGCAGTCATGAGTTCGTCGTCGACCGGGCCGCACGCGAGCAGCTCAACGGCCACCGGGGCCGGGTGGTCTGGCTCACCGGCCTGTCCGGCTCGGGCAAGTCGACGATCGCCGATAGCGTCGAGCGCGAGTTGCACTCCCAGGGTGTGCGCACGTTCGTCATCGACGGCGACAACGTGCGCCACGGCCTGAACAAGGATCTCGGTTTCACCGCCGAGGATCGGGCCGAGAACGTGCGCCGCGTGGCCGAGGTCGCCCGGCTCATGGTGGCCTCGGGCACAGTGATCCTGGTCGCGCTGGTCTCGCCGTTCCGCGGGGACCGGCGCGCGGCCAAGGACCTGTTCGATCCCGGTGACTTCATCGAGGTGTTCGTCGACACCCCGGTGGAGGTGTGTGCCGCGCGTGACCCGAAGGGCCTCTACGCCAAGGCGGCCTCCGGCGAGCTGCCCAACCTGACCGGTGTCGGGCAGGACTACGAGCAACCGCTCACTCCGGACCTGGTCGTGGCCGGCGACGGGCCGCTGGCCGACGCGGTTGCCGCGGTGGTCCAGTTGGCGGTCGCGCCGCCGACCGAGAGCGCAGTGCCGCAGGAGTCGCCCGATCGGTAGCCCGCCAAACGGCGTCGGCAAGGCGCGGCGACCTGCGGTGTGCCCGATGCCAACCCGTGGGCCGCGACGTGTCCACCGGCACCGGGCAGCCGGGCGATCGCGAACGCGGTGATCAGACCGGCGAGGAACAGGACCGGCAACGGCCACCAGCTCGGAGCGCTGATGAAGCCCAGAGCGCTGGAAGGCTCGACGCCTGCCCGGAGAGAGATCGTGCGATGGGGGCTCTACAGTCGCAGCATGGGCGAGGCGGGATGGCGTGAGTTCGTCGCCGCCGATGGCCTCGAGGATTGGGTGGTTCTGCACGGAGGGCCAACGGCGGTGTTTCGAGTCGCGTCCCTAGTGGAGGCGGCGCGGCTGGCGGCCGCGGTGGCGGAGGCGCCGGGGCTCGAGCCTCGCACGATGCTGACCGTCTCAGGGAACTTTCTCACCGTGAAGCTGACCCGCGAGATGTGGGGCACGCAGGCCCGACACATCGATGTGGCTCGGGCCATCTCGGCCCTTGCCCGCGCGCGCGGCGCGAAGGCGGACCGGTCTGCCGCGCGGGAGGTCCAGCTGGCCGTGGCCGCGGCACCCGACGCGATCGACCTGGATTTCTGGCGTTCCGTGCTCGGGTACGCGCCCCTGCGCGAGGACAACTGCATTGATCCGCTCGGACAGGGCTCGACGGTCTGGATGCAGGCTCTCGACCCGGGCAAAGCGCTGCGCCATGCGATGCACGTCGACGTGTCGGTGGCGCAGGACCATGCCGAGGCACGGGTCCAGGCTGCAGTCTCCGCCGGCGGGCGAATCGTGGACGACTCCGAGGCGCCGGGTGCGTGGATCCTCGCGGATCGCTCGGGCAACAAGGTGTGCATCGCCGCATGGCCAGACGGCGCGCCGACGTCCGAATCGGACGGTGCACCAGAGGTCTGATCGTGGCCTCCGACGCCACCTGTCGGCAAGCGTGATCCGGTGACCACGGCTCCCGCCCCCGGCAACGTGGTTGTCCCTCCTCTGCTCGCCCTCCTGCACTGACGTCTGCCATGTCTCCTGCGGAAGGCGCCATCGTGAAGTTCTGAGGTCATCCCATCCGACCTCTACCGATTCCGGGACTTCAGCATTCCTGCTTGCGGCGTCACATTGTCTTCCGTCGCCTTCTCCTGGCCCGACGGCCCATCGCTGTTCACCGGTCTTGATCTGTTGCTCCCACCTGGCCGGTCCGGCCTCGTCGGTGTCAACGGCGTCGGCAAGTCCACGCTGCTGCGACTCATCGCAGGAGAAGTGGCCCCCACGACGGGGCACGTCGCACTGACCGGAACGGTTGATTACCTGCGCCAGGACCTCACCCTCGCTGCCGGACACTGCGGTCAAGGAGTTCCTCGGCGTCGCCACGGTCATGAACGCGATACGTGCCGTTGAAGCCGGATCGGTCGATCCGAATGACTTCGACATCATTGGCGATGCCTGGGACCTCGAGGAACGCACCATCGCCGAGCTGGTCCGGCTGGGTCTGCCTCCCGACACGCTGCACCGTCAGCTGGGAGAACTGTCCGGGGGTGAGGTCACTCAGCTGGGTCTCGCACGACTGCTGGTTCGTCGCCCCGAGGTGCTGCTTCTCGACGAGCCGACCAACAATCTCGACACGGCCGCCCGAGCGCGTCTCTACGACGTGATCGAAACCTGGCCGCGCACATTGTTCGTGGTCAGCCACGACCGTGAGCTTCTGGAACGCGTCGAGCGGATCGGTGACCTGCGCCGCGGCGAGATCGCCTGGTACGCAGGCGGCTACTCCTCCTACGTCGAGCAGGTCGCCGCGGAGCATGAGGCCGCTGAACAGGCAGTTACCACCGCCAGAGCCGACGTCCGCAAGCAGAAGTCGGATCGGGTCGACGCGGAGCGGGTATTGGCACGCCGAAAGCGTTACGGGGACAGGATGTACGCCAACAAGCGCGAGCCCCGTGCCGTGATGAAGATGCGCAAACGCACCGCACAAGAGTCGGCCGCCGCGTACCGCCGGACCCACGACGACCGGCTGGATGCTGCGCGCGCACGCCTTGACGACGCCGAAGAACGACTGCGTGAAGATCGAGAGATCCGGGTCGACCTCCCCGCAACCGAGGTCCCTCGTGGCCGTGTCGTGTTGGCCACGCCAGGGTTGGTGCTGCGCACCAACACCCCGGTCGAGCTCAACATCAGCGGACCCGACCGGATCGCGGTCCTCGGTCCCAACGGGGCGGGCAAGACCACGCTCTTGCACACCATCGCTGGCCTGCTGCCACCCTCGGCAGGTGCGGTTGACCTGCGCGTTCCCCTGGGTCTGCTCCCGCAACGCCTCGATGTCCTCGACCCCGGGCTCAGCGTCTTCGAGAACGTCGCCGCCCGGGCCCAAGACGCGTCGGCCAACGCAATGCGCGCTCAGCTCGCTCGCTTCCTGTTCCGCGCAACTGCTGCTGACCAGCTCGCCGGCGGGCTATCTGGAGGGCAACGATTCCGCGCAGCCTTGGCCGCAGTCCTCCTCGCAGACCCGGCCCCGCAACTCCTGCTCCTCGACGAGCCCACGAACAACCTCGACTTCGCGTCCTACAACGCCTTGGTGGCGGCCATGGCGACCTATCGCGGTGCGCTGCTGATCGCGAGCCACGACCAAGCTTTCCTCGACGACGTCAGTGTCGACCGCCTTGTCGAACTCGGGTAGAACCCACTGGCGCGTGCTCCGGCCAGCGGTTCGTCAGCATCATCATCATCAACTCCCCCGGCATTGACCGGAGGTGCGTTGCATGGCGGACCTTGTCCGGTCCAGCGAACCCGGGAGCATCTCCGTCATTGAGGGCTCCTCGGCCGCATCCGAGGCCCACGACGATGCCCCTCGGGCCTTCTGGCCCTCGCGACCCGGATGCCTGCTGGGCCGTAACGCGTTCGGCATGGGAACCGAGGCGCCGCTGCATTGCCTACTACTCCGATGGGCTATGGTGGCGACATGTTGTTCACGGTCCTGATCTTCGCGTTCGTCGGTGCTGTCGCCCAGATGGTCGATGGCACTCTGGGGATGGGTTTCGGGGTGACCTCGGCCACCCTGCTGACCCTGCTCGGCTACTCCGCGGTGGCGGCCTCGGCCGGCACGCACGCGGCCAAGATGGGCACCACGCTGGTGTCCGGGATCAGCCACTGGCGGGAGGGCAACGTCGACTGGCGTGTACTGATCGTGCTCGCGGTGCCCGGCGCGGTGGGGGCGTTCTTCGGTGCGGTCGTGCTCACGATGGTGGCCTCGAACACCGCCCGGCTGTGGATGGCCGTGATCCTGTTCGTCCTCGGTGTGGTGATCCTTGCCCGGTTCGGGTTCGGGCGGAACCTGCTCCCGCAGATCCGGGCTCGCACGCGGCACCTGTGGCCGGTCGGCCTGGTCGGTGGGCTGGTGGATGCCACCGGCGGCGGCGGCTGGGGCCCGGTTGCCACCCCCTCGCTGCTCATGCTCACCAAGCACCAGCCGCACCGGGTGGTCGGCACGGTCAACGCGGCTGAGTTCGTGGTCGCCGTGGCGGCCTCGGCGGGGTTCGTGTTCGGGGCCGGCGATGCCGGGGTGCCGTGGCTGCCGGTCCTGGGTCTGGTGCTCGGTGGTGCGATGGTCGCCCCGATCGCTGCACGCCTGGCGCACCGGGCGCCGACCGCCGTGCTGGGGGTCGGAGTCGGTGGCATGGTGCTGGTCAGCAACACCGCTGTGATCGCCAAGACGCTGGGTGTGCCCGGTCTGCCGGCCGCGATGGTCGTGCTGGGCATCGTGGTGTTCTGCGGCTGGCTGGCCCTGAGCGTGCACCGGGCGGCCCAGCCAAGCAACGCCTGAGGCGGCATGCCACGATGGGCGCACCCGAATCCGCCATCCCTGCCAGGAGGATGCATGTCCGAGCTCGATGATCGTTTCGCCGCCGCCGCGGACGCCTCGAAGACGCTGCCCGAGCGTCCCGACAACGACACGCTGCTGAGCATGTACGCCCTGTACAAGCAGGCCACGGAAGGCGACGTCACCGGCAAGCGCCCCGGCTTCACCGACCCGGTCGGCAAGGCCAAGTTCGATGCGTGGAACAAGATCAAGGGCACGTCCGCCGAGGACGCGATGGCCGCCTACGCCGAGCTCGTGGAGTCCCTGGCCAGCTGATCGGCGATTACCGCGGCGCGTTCGCGTTCGGGTAGCCTGTGCGCGTCCGTCAGGACGTTGGAGGCGTCGCCTAGTCAGGTCTATGGCGCCCGCCTGCTAAGCGGGTTTGGGGTTCATAGCTCCATCGAGGGTTCAAATCCCTCCGCCTCCGCAGAACGTCTGGTGGCCCTGGGCTCGCCCGGGGCCACCGGCACGTCCGGGGGACTCCGGGCCGCGCACGGACCCGACCGGGCCGCCCGCCGGGATTTCCCCAACGCTGGCGCGGTCAGGTAACCTGTGCAGGCCCCTTCGGGGTGTGCGCCTGTAGCTCAGCGGATAGAGCATCTGACTACGGATCAGAAGGCCAGGGGTTCGAATCCCTTCAGGCGCGCCAGTCATGAGCACGAAGAGAGCCCCTCGGGATACCCCGGGGGGCTCGCTTCAGGTAACTACGAGATAGCTACGACCCGAACGTGAGGCTCGCACCGGCGCTCTTCAGCTGCTCCAGGTGCGCGTGTGAGTAGGTCTGGCGCATGACCACCTCGTCGTGTCCGGGCCACACCGCGACAATGTGGTCCGGAACTCTCCGGCTCTGCGCATGAAGGTCACCGTGGAGTGCCGGGCAGCATGGAGTGTGTGGTGATCTCGGATCCCCTGGGTGTCCTCGCACAGCGTCTTCCACCGCCGCGACCAGTCCTCGGGACGCATCGGCCTCCCGAACTCGTTCATGCAGACGTAGCCGTCGGGGACCTCATCTGATCCGTAGGAGACGACCTGCTGAGCGTGGAGGTCCTCAAGAAGGCCGATCTGCTCTGAGTCCAGGGGAAGGACCCGGGCTCCCCGGGAGGTCTTCGGATCCTGCTCCCCTCCGATGATCCCCCGGCCCCTCCGGATCGTGAGCTCGCCTGTCTTGGCGTCGAAGTCGCTCCAGTGGAGGCCGAGCAGCTCCGAGCGGCGCAGGCCAGCCAAGGTGAGCATCCAGCTGGCCTCCCACGGATCGCGCTCAATGGTTCGGCGCAGAGCCTCGAGCTCGGCGACTGTCAGGGCGTCGCGGGCCTCGCAGCTTGCCCTGCGCTTCCACGTCCTGGGCCGGGTTCACGCGCAGGACGTCCTTGCGCACCGCGAACTGGAACACCGCGCGGAGTGTGCCCAGCATCTTGCCGATGGTGCGCTTGGACTTGCCCCTGTTGGCAAGGAGCAATGATCAGAACCTGTGGATGGCCCTCGGCGGGGTGAGGTGAAGGAGCGCACCTTCCCGAGGATGATCTCGATGTCCAGTGAGTCTGATCAAGAGCCGGCGTTGGCGCGCTGGTTCGGGAAGGTACGCCCGTGCTCAAGGTAGTCCAAGAAGAGGTTGTGTCCAGCGGGCACGCTCCGGTGGCGGTGGGTGGGTCGCTGCTCGACGAGCTGGTTCGTGATGGTGCCCAGCAGATGCTCGCGGCGGCGTTGCAGGCTGAGGTCGCGGCTTACGTCGAGGCCCATCGTGAGGTGCTCGACGACCAGGGTCGTCGGCTGGTGGTCCGCAATGGGTACCACGGTGAGCGGGAGGTGGCCACGGCTGCCGGGGCGGTGCCGGTCCGGGCGCCGCGGGTCAACGACAAGCGGGTCGACGAGGCCACCGGGCAGCGGGCTCGGTTCTCATCGGCGATCCTGCCGGCGTGGGCGCGGAAGTCCCCGCAGATCGCGGAGGTGCTGCCGTTGCTGTACTTGCACGGGCTGTCCTCGGGGGACTTCACCGCGGCGTTGGGGCAGTTCTTCGGCTCGGCTGCGGGGCTGTCCGCGTCGACGGTCACCCGGCTCACGGCGCAGTGGCAGGACGAGGCTGCGGCGTTCGCCAAGCGCTCGCTGGCCGACAGCGACTACGTGTACCTGTGGGTCGATGGGATCCATCTCAAGGTCCGCCTGGAGCAGGACAAGGTCTGCTTGCTGGTGATGATCGGGGTCCGAGTCGACGGCACCAAGGAACTCGTCGCGTTGGCTGACGGGTTCCGCGAGTCTGCGGAGTCGTGGGCAGACCTGCTGCGTGAGGCCAAGCGCCGCGGGATGCGCGCCCCGGTGCTCGCGGTCGGTGACGGGGCGTTGGGGTTCTGGAAGGCGTTGCGTGAGGTGTTCCCGCAGACCAAGGAGCAGCGGTGTTGGTTCCACGTGCAGGGCAACGTGCTGGCCGCGCTGCCCAAGTCAGCGCACCCCGGCGCGAAGGCCGCGCTGGCCGAGATCTTCCGAGCCGAGGACAAGGCCCACGCGACCAAGGCTGCCAAGGCGTTCGCGGACCTCTACGGAGCGAAGTGGCCCAAGGCGGTCGCGAAGATCACCGAGCACCTCGACGTGCTGCTGGCGTTCTACGACTTCCCCGCCGAGCACTGGATCCACCTGCGCACGACGAACCCGATCGTTATCTGGAGCCGGGTCGGCTGTTTGTGCTTGTGATCTGCGGGTTTGCGTGGTGGACGGTGTCGCTGACGTGGTCTGGATGGGTCCTCGAAACGGCGCGGAAGTCTCCACCGCCGGGCGTGTCGCGTTGGGTCATCGTTCCGGACGGCCGCGCCGGTCTGCGAGGGCCTGGGCGAGGGCGAGTCGGAGTCGCTGGTTGTCCGACTCGAGGTTCTTGATCCGCTGTCCGGCGAGGTCCAGGCGTGTCTGCAGGGAGGCGTCTGACGGGCGTTGGCGGTCGGGCACGAGGCGGGCTTCGGTGGGGCGTTCGCGCTGCCGGAGACGGTCGATCTCAGTGCGGAGGTCGGGCTGGCTGTAGAGCCACGAGCGGGATACGTCCGCTTCTCGGGCGAGGGCTTGGTAGGTGATCGGCAGGCCTTGGTTGTCCATGCGGCGCAGCGCTGCCACGGCACGGCGGTGAGTGGCCTGAGAGCGTCGTCGGGCTGCGGCGATGACGTGGTGGGCGTTGTCAGCCGGCATCGGCGATGTCCTCGGGTCGGGGTTCATCCTCGAGGCTGGTGATGATCCGGTCGAGGTTGGTCAGGACTTGCTGGTTCATCTCCACGAGGCGGTCCTGGCCTCGGGCTTGGGCCGCGGTGATGATCTGCAGGACTTGTTCGCGGTGGTTGCGATGCTCGGGCAGGAACCCCGTGGTAGTCGCGAACATCGGGCAGGTCAGGCAGGCGTTGGCGTGGGGGCACGTCTGTTGCACGGGTAGGCCGCAGAACCCGTTGGGCAGGGCTTGGGTCGCCCGCCCGAGGCGCTGGTTGGCCCAGCTGGCTTCGGCGAGCGGGCCGTCGGGGTCGATGACGATCTGCTGGCCGGTGATGTCGACCTTGCGGGCGGCTTCCCAGTGCCGGCGGACGGTGGTGTCGTGGAGCCTGGCGTAGTGGGCGGTCATCTGGGGTGAGTCGTGATCCAGGATCCGGCGGACCACTTCCTGGGGCACGTCGCGGTTGATCAGCCGGGTCCCCAGCGTGTGTCTCCACTGGTGCGGGGTGAGCTGGACGGGTCGTGCGTGCTCGTCGCGGATGTCGATGTGGAGCAGCCACCGGTAGAGCGCGCCGCGGTAGGTGGCCGCCCGGATAGGGGCCCGGCCGTCGGGGTTCTTCGTCGGCCGTGGGAACAACACGTCGGCGGCGGGGTGGTCCTTGGCGACCGCGGCTTGTTGGTCGGTGATCAGGGCGTGGAGTTCCTCATCGATCGGGACCAGGGCCTCGCGCTTCATCTTGTGGTTGTAGTAGCGCAGATACGGTGCCCCTTGGGCGTCGTGGGTCACGGCGTCGCGGGTCAACGTCAGCGCGTCGGAGACCCGCAGCCCCGCGCGGATCAGGATCAGGGTCACCAGTCGGTAGGCGGGGTTGGGCCACTTGGCCAGGTTGTCGGGATGCTCGATCTGGGCCATCACCTGCTCGGCCAGGGCCCTGGGTGGTCGTTCCACACGCGTGGGGTAGTCGTCGGTGAACAGCAGCGCGTTGGCCGGCAGAGTGTCGTCCCAGCGGTGCTGGCGGATCGCCTGCAGGAAGGAGCTGAGTTGGCCGATGGTGTCGCCGTGGCGTTGGGCCCCGCCCATCTGCGCGTGCAGGTCGGCCAGCCAGCGTTCCAGCACGCCCCGATCAACCCCGGCCAGGCTGGTAACGCCGATGTGCTGGGCGAAGCCGGCGAACCGGGTGAGGGCTCGCAGGCCGCGGCGGACGGTCTCGAGGTTGAGCCCGGTTCCCAGCCGCCAGCGCAGCCACCGCTTGGTCAGGGCACGCAGCCAGGGTTGGGGGATCTTGGTCAGGTCCAGGGTCTGGTTGCCCTGGCAGCCCAGCCGGCGCATCTGCCAGACGTCGCGGGGATACTCGGCCTCCCAGCCGCCCGCGTCGGCGAGGTCGTCAACCTGGCGGCGCAGGTAGGCCAGCAGCGTGCCCTGGCTTCGGTCGGTGCCAGCGACCAGGCCGATCTGGTCCCGCCAGCTGATCTCGGTCAGGTCCAGCAGCGAGACGGCGTCGCTGGTGGCCAGGAAGCGCACCACCCGCATCACCACGGCCGGCGGGGTCTTGCTGGCCCGTTCGTCGTTGCGGCATTGCAGCCCGTAGGCGACTTCCAGGCGCAGTTGGGGGCCGAGTCGGTCCAGTCGGATGATCTCGTCCTCGGTGGTCTGCGCTGGGGCGAACCTCGCGATGAAGTCGGCGGGGTCGGGTCGGCCGTTAGCCCGCCAGGTGGCCGCATGGGCATGGCAGAACGGCCCCGACGCCTGGGGCCACAACCGGCAATGCGCAACACGGCAGGCCGGACTCTGCGGCGCTGTGATCGGCAGCGGGTCGGCCAGCCAGGCGTCCAGGTCCGGGCGTTTCGCGCGGGCCCAGCGTTGGCGGTGCAGTTGGCACATCCCCCCGGCGGCGGCCCCGTAGCCGCAGTCGGATACCCGACAGGAGGCGTTGGGCTGCTGGCGCTTCCACCGCGGGTCGGTGACCGCCGCAAACGCACCGATCTCGGGGCGGCCTGCCTTGGCCCACCGCAGGTGGTGCCCCTGACACATGCCCCGGGCCCGGGCCGATCGAGGACAGCCCGCCACTGCGCACGCACCCCCGCCGAACACCGGATCGTCGGCGGTGAAGACCAGCGGCTCGACCAGGAACTGCGGGCGCACCACCTCGGCCAGCCGTTCGAGCAGGACCGATCCGGGACGCCACGTTGTCGGGGACCCCGGCAGTATCGAGCGCGGGTGCGAAGTCACAGTGGCACGTCGCTTCGGGTCAGCCATCCGGCCGTCACCAGCGCGTCACGGGCATCCTCAACACCCAGGTGTCCGTAGACCCCCACGGTGGTGGTCACCGAGGCGTGGCCCAGCAGGGTGCTGACCACCTCGACCGGGGTGCCGGCCCGCAGCAGGCTGGTGGCGTAGGTATGGCGGAACCAGTGCGGGTCGAACTGCACCCCGGTGCGTGTGCGCAGCCGCTTGACGAGGTCGTAGACCGCCGCATACGTCAGGGGGTGCCCATGCGGCTGGCCCCACAGGTTGACGAACACGTAGTCACTGTCGACATCGCCGTACTCACCATGCAGGTAGTCCGCATAGAGGCGGACCAGGTCCGCGTTGACCGGGATCGTGCGAGACAGCGCCGATTTGGACCTCGCCCGGTTGTCGTTGCTTCTTCGGCGCACCGTGACCTCACACCCGGGGACCGCCCAATCCTCATGGCGCATCCCCAAGGCCTCCCCGACCCGCATCCCGGTGCCCTGCAGAACGGCGAACAGCAACCGGTCCCGCAGCCGGTCACAGCTGTCCAGGATCGACTGCACCTCGGCCGGGCTGAGCACCCGCGCGAGCTTGCGGTCGGACTTCAACCGGATCACCGGACGAGCGGTCGGCTTGCCCTTGCTGATGTGGTGCAGGAACGGCCGCCACGCCGATCCCCGCCGACCCATCGGCTGCCACGCCGAGAGCAGCCCACCGACATCGGCGCCGTTGCGCGCCGCGTGCTGGTAGAACGCGCTGACCGCCGACAGTTTGCGGTTGACCGTGGCCTCGGAGCAATGCCCGGCCACCGAGGGCAGCACCACCACCAGACCCTCCCGAGCGGTCGGCGGCAGCCGAAGCCACGCCACGAACTGCCCAACGTCCTCCAGACGTACGTCCTGCCACTCGAGCCCCCGAGATGCCAGGAACCCGAACCAGTCCTTCAGGTCATGGGCGTACGCCTTGACCGTGTTCGGTGAGCGCTGGATGTCACTGAGATACCCCAGATACCGGTCGACCGGCTCGACAGCAGCACCGTCGTCGGCGATCACCGCCCACGACTCAGGCCGCGACCCGGCCCCCGCAACCCGCTGAACGAACATCAGACCTCCCAGGGATCCCCGTGCTGGACGCCTGCAGATAACCACGTCCACCACCCAGATCCCGGCACCCCCAAACCCCGTCCCGCACGTCAACAACACCCGCAGGACGGCTCCAGATAACGATCGAGTCGACGTTCGCCACCGTGCGGCTTCGGCAGCGGGTCACCAAAGGCCCGGGTTCCCGGGCGGCCGGCGTCGCGATGGCGTTCAAGCTCATCGAGTCCGCCCAAACCCGGTGGCGCGCGGTGAACGCCCCCCACCTGGTCGCTCTCGTCCGAGCAGGAGCCGTGTTCGAGAAGGGCAAACTGATCGAACGACCCGACGCCTCAGGAGGTGAGGCCAACGCCGCGTGACACGCCGATCCACAGGTCTTGACAATTGCTCTTGGCAAGGACGCGGACGAGTTCCTCGACCTGGTCCTCCGTGATGTCCTGCACCCTGTAGGTCGCGAAGGCCTTTCGCACACCCCGCGTCAGCGAGACATAGACAACCCATCGAGTACGACCGTTGACCGCTACCGCGTAGATCGGCTTACCGTGCCTGGGCATCTCAGTTCGCCTGGCCCGCCTGGTCCGAGTTGGTCTCCGCGCGCTTGCGCGCCCGCCGGTTTCGTTCCGCCTGGGCCTTGGCGAATTGGGCGGAGCAGTAGAGGACGCCGGTGGCGTGGCCGGTCTTGTCGTACTTGGCGCCGTGCGCGGACATGGGGCACACAGCCGTGCATGTCGGTCTCAGAGTGGCGCCCAAGCGCCGCTCTGCAGACCGGAAACGGGCCAGCCGCGGGCGATTTGTCCTGCCGAGGCTCACCGTTTAGGTTAGGCATACCTAATCTCCGAGAGGAACCTGTTCCAATGAGTCCCCACTCCCGTGCGCGAAGCCTCCGCTGGGTCGCAGCGACTGCGATCGCCGGATCCGTCGGCTTCCTTGCTGCCTGTGGCAGCTCCGCCGACGATGCCGCCACCACGGCCGAGACCGAGACGCTCACGCTCTACAACGGCCGCAGCGAGGAGCTCGTGGGCCCCCTGCTCGACATGTTCACCGAGGAGACCGGCATCCAGGTGGACGTGCGCAGTGCAGGCTCGGGTGAGCTCGCCGCTCAGTTGCTCACCGAGTCCGACGCCAGCCCGGCCGACGTGTTCCTCTCCCAGGACGCCGGCGGCCTCGGGGCACTGACGAAGGAGGGCCTGTTCGCCAGCCTGCCCGAGGATGTCCAGATGCGAGTGCCTGAGGCATTCCGTGCCGAGGATGGCACGTGGATGGGCTTGTCCGGCCGAGTTCGAGTTGTGATCCACAACCCGGACCTGGTCGCTGAGGCGCCGGACACCATCGATGAGGTCGTCTCGGGCAAATATGCCGACGGCAGGATCGGGTATGCGCCCACCAACGCGAGCTGGCAGTCGTTCGTCACAGGTCTGCGGGTCCTCCGGGGCGAAGCTGGTGCTCGCGAGTGGCTGGAAGCGTTCGCGGCCCAGGATCCAGTGTCGTTCGAGGGCAACTCGCAGGTGCGCGATGCCGTGGATGCCGGAGAGATCCAGATAGGTCTGGTGAACCACTACTACCTGTACGAGCTGGCCGCGGAGAAGGTCGAGGAGAACCTGACCGTCCGAAACCAGTTCATGGCCCCAGGAGATCCCGGCGGGCTGGTCAACGTCGCCGGCGCCGGCATCCTCGCCTCCAGCGACCAACCGGAGGCCGCACAGGCCCTGATCGACTACTTGAGCAGCAGGGATGCTCAGGAGTACTTCGCGACGAGCACGTACGAGTACCCCCTCATCGACGGGGTCGAGCCTGCTGAAGGTCTTCCCACTCTCGACGAACTGCAGCCCCCACAGCTCGACCTGTCGGACCTGGACTCCATCGCGCAGACCCAGGCTCTGTTGGCTGAAGTGGGCCTGCTGACCCAGTGAGTCGACCCCTTTGGCTCGAGGAGGCCCTGTCGTGACCCACGTGGCAGTAGAACGGCCGGTGCAGCCGCCCCGGCAGGTTCGGCGTGTCCGAGGGCAGCGGGCCCCCTGGTGGCTCGTGGCCCCGGCCCTCGTGGCGGCGGTGGTCGCGGTGCTCCCGGTCTGGTACCTGGTTGTCCGGGCTGAGTCCGTGGCCACGGTGGCCGACACGCTGCTCACACCCGCCACGCTGCGACTCACTCTGCGCAGCCTCGGGTTGACGGCGCTGGTGAGCGCCGCTGCCACCGTGATAGGCGTGACGGCGTCATGGCTCGTGGCAAGGACCGATCTGCGCTGGCGACGGGGTTGGCAGGTCGCGATGGTCCTGCCGCTGGCGGTCCCCAGCTACGTCGGCGCGTTCGTATGGGTCGAGGCCTTCCCCGCGCTCGCCGGGCTCCCCGGGGCGGTCCTCGTGCTCACGCTGACCACGTTCCCGTACGTGTTCCTGCCCGCGCTGTCGGCGCTTCGCCGGGTCGATCCCGCCGTCGAGGAGGTCGGCGCGTCCCTAGGCCGGGGTCGGGCCGCTGTAGCGCTGCTGACCATCCGACAGATCCGCCCGAGCATCGCGGCGGGAGCGCTGCTGGTTGCGCTGTACACGCTCAGTGACTTCGGCGCCGTCGCGCTGATGCGCTACGAGGTGTTCACCTGGGTCATCTACGGCGCATACCGCTCCGGGTTCGACCCGACGAGGGCAGCTACCCTCTCGCTGCTGCTGGTGGCCCTGGCCATGATCCTGGTCGTGCTGGAGGCCCGCGCCCGTGGGCGGACGAGTGCCAGATCCGGGCCTGGCGTTGCGCGTCGGGGCCGAACGATCCAGCTGGGTGCTTGGCAGATCGGTGCGGTTGGGGGCCTCGTTGCCGTGGTCGTGGCCGCGCTGCTCGTCCCAGCCGTCAGCCTGCTGCGCTGGACGGCGGAGGGGACGGCGCAGAGCCTCGACGCCGAGTCGTTGCTGGCCGCGGTCAGGGCCACCCTGTGGTTCTCTGCGCTGGCTGCGGCTGCCTGCATCGCCCTCGCAGTTCCGGTTGGCATCCTGGCAGCTCGATCTCCGGGTGCCGTCAGCCGCGTGCTCGAGCGGGCCACCTTCACAGGCCATGCTCTTCCGGGGATCGTCGTGGCGATCGCGATGGTGTACGTCGGGGTCACGCTCCTGCGTCCCATCTACCAGCAGACCCCACTGCTCGTCCTGGCCTACGTCGTGATGTTCCTTCCGCTGGCGGTCGTGTCAGTGCGTGCCTCGGTGGAGGCCAGCCCCGTACGGGCCGAGGAGATCGCGCGGAGCCTGGGTCTGACCCGCGGGGCGGTGCTGCGCCAGGTCACACTCCCGCTCGCCGCGCCGGGCCTCGCTGCCGGAGCCTTCATGGTCCTGTTGACGACCATGAAGGAACTCCCGGTCACGCTGCTGCTGCACCCCACTGGCACCGAGACGCTGGCCACCATGCTCTGGCGGTTCATGCTCATTTCGGACCGCGCGTCCGCGGCACCGTATGCCGCGCTCATCGTGCTGGGAGCTGCGCTCCCGGCCGTGATCCTCGGCCGCGCCGAGCCGTTCAGGAGGAATCGTGATCGCTGACGAGATCCACGCTGGGGCCATCTCGCCCGGGGTGTCAGGTGATACGCGGAGCCAAGCGGCCGCCATCCCCGCCCTCGCTCTGTCGGTGCGGGGGATCACCAAGGGCTTCGACGAGCATCACGTGCTCGACGGCGTCGACCTACATGTGGAGCCCGGTCGGGTCTTGGCGCTTGTTGGTCCATCCGGCTGCGGCAAGACGACCCTGGTGCGACTCGTGGCCGGCTTCGAGTACCCCGACGCCGGCCGGATCGACCTGGCGGGTCGGGTGATCTCGGCGACCCGTGCAGCGGGCCGCCCGGCGTGCCACATACCGCCAGAGCGACGCCGGGTGGGGGTCGTCCCCCAGGAAGGGGCCCTGTTCAGCCACCTGGATGTGCGGCGCAACGTCGGGTTCGGGCTGCCCCGAGGCGGTCGTCTACCTGAGGGGCGCCGGCGTGTGGAACACGTGCTCGACATCGTGGGGCTCGGCGGGTTGGGAGCCCGCCGACCGGACCAACTCTCGGGCGGCCAGCAGCAGCGCGTCGCCGTCGCGCGTGCGCTTGCGGGCCGCCCGGACCTGATGCTCCTTGACGAGCCGTTCTCCGCACTCGACGCCGGCCTGCGACTGTCCGTCCGCGATGCCGTGATGGGCGCCCTGCGGGCCGAGTCCGCCTCTGTGCTCCTCGTGACCCACGACCAGGACGAAGCCCTCAGCGTGGCCGATGACGTTGCGGTCATGCTCAGGGGGCAGATTGCCCAGATCGGCCCACCCGCCGAGGTGTACTCCCGACCAGCCAGCGCCGAAGTGGCACAGTTCCTCGGCGAAGCGGTTCTGCTGCCCGGGCATGCTTCCGGTCGCCTCGCGCGCACAGAACTCGGAGACGTTCCGATCGCAACACCGGCCCGGGGCGCGGTCACTGTCATGCTGCGGCCCGAGCAGATCGTCCCGTCAACGCTCGACTCGAGGTCGAAGTGCCCGTCGGCGGAGGTCACCGCGCTGTCGTTCCACGGCCACGACGCCCTGGTCAAGGCCCGTTCGTCGGCTGGCACGATGGTGCAGGCCCGCGTGCTCGGTGACCTCGTCCCGATCCCGCGCCCCGGTGACATCGTCGGCCTGTCAGTACGGGGCGAGGGCTGGGTGCTTCCCGGCTGAGCCGTCCTGCACGGGAGGCGGAGGACCCAGGATGAGTCTGTAGTACTCCACGATCGACGACAGCAGGATTCGCAATGCGGCGCCCCCCGACCTAGGGCGGACCGACTCCGGACACGTCGTATCGCAGCACCTCAGTACCGAGGATCACCGGCAGTGGGGTCGCCTCCCCCGAGTCGGAGTTTCGAAAGGCCAGTAGGTCCCGCACTGATTCCCACCGCTCGTAGATGACGACGCGGTCAGCTTCAAGCGGGTCGGGGGCCTGAACGAACGCCAGGCATCCGGGCGCGTGCCGCGCCAACTCGGTATCCGGCAGGACCCCCCGCAGGTACTCGGCACGCAGGTCCGCGGGGACCCGCACGTATCCGGCAACGATCAGCATGACCAGAGGATGGCACGTGGGCGCCGATCGGAATCCGATCGGACCCCGACAAGCCCCCCAACTACCCTCCCGCCACGAACGACACCGGCACGGGTCCCGGGAGGGTTGGGCCTGCCTGCTGATCAGAAAGGCCAGGGGTTCGAATCCCTTCAGGCGCGCCAGTCAGATAAGTAGGTCTGGCGCATGACCATCTCGTCGCGCCCGTGCCCGTGCCAGGCCGAGACCATGTGGTCCGGCACTCCGGCGTTGCGCATGGAGGTCACAGTGGAGTGCCGGGCAGCATGAAGTGTGTGGTGGTCTCGGACCCCCTGGGTCCCCGCGCAGCGTCTTACCGCCGAGACCAGTCCTCGGGACGCTGAGGCCACGGTGGTCTCGTACACCGCATCGCAGTTCCAACCCACCGTCATCGAGCTGGTCGGCGAGCAGCCTCCTGACCTGGCCCTCGACGTCGGCACCGAAGTAGGCACCGATCGACAGTGTCTGGCCGTTGATGCGTCGTTGCGCTGATCCGCACATCGAGTCCGGTGTTTGCGCGAGGGATGCGCGCCGGGTTGACGCCGCGGGGATACCCGGTATATGAATACCGCGTATCTATCGCGATCCGAGGAGTGGGGACATGTCCGTTCGGCAGGGAATCCTGGCGTTGCTCGCCGACGAGCCGATGTACGGCTACCAGTTGCGGGTGGAGTTCGAGGCGCGGACCGGCGCCACCTGGCCATTGAATGTGGGGCAGGTCTACTCCACGTTGGGCCGGTTGGAGCGCGACGGCCTGGTCGATCCCGACAGCGAGGACGACGAGGGCCGCGTGCGCTACCGGATCACCGACGCCGGCCGCGCGGAGCTGTCCGCGTGGTTCGCGACCCCGGTGGACCGGGTCAGCCCACCGCGCGACGAGCTGGCGATCAAGCTGGCGATGGCGGTCACCGTGCCCGGGGTGGACATCCGGTCGGTGGTCGCCCAGCAGCGCTCGGCCACGGTCCGTGCGCTGCAGGACTACACGCGGTTGAAGGCCCAGATGGCCCCCGAACCGGCCACGCCTGCCGAACTGTCCTGGCAGCTCGTCCTCGAGTCGCTGATCTTCGACGCGGACGCCGAGGTGCGCTGGCTCGATCACTGCGAGTCGCGGCTGGTCCGGGTCGCGTACATGACCGGAGCGACAAGCGTGGGCCGCGGGGGAGTCAGCCCCGCTACCCCGACCACAGCAGGGGACCGGGCCGCCGGAGTTGCTCCGGGCGCCGACATCACGGGGACGGGGACGCGGCGATGAGTCCGGTGCTGTCGATGACGGCGGTGAGCCGGGTGTACGGCTCTGCACCGGTCCAGGTGCACGCCTTGCGCGAGGTGTCGTTGAGCGTGTCGGCCGGCGAACTGGTGTCGGTGATGGGCCCGTCGGGCTCAGGCAAGTCCAGCCTCCTGACGATCGCCGGCGGCCTGGACCGCGCCACCTCGGGCTCGGTCGAGGTCGCCGGTGTGGAGCTCGGGTCGGCCAGCACGGCGCAGGTGGCCGCGGTGCGTCGGCGCACGGTCGGCTACGTGTTCCAGGACTACAACCTCATCCCGGCGCTGACCGCCGCGGAGAACGTGGCCCTGCCCCTGGAGCTCGACGGGATCGGCCGTGCGCCGGCCCGTGCTGCCGCGTCGGCCGCCCTCGAGCAGGTGGGCCTGGCCGACCTGGCCGACCGGTTCCCCGACGAGATGTCCGGCGGTCAGGCCCAGCGGGTGGCCATCGCCCGAGCGGTGGTCGGCGACCGCTCCCTGATCCTGGCCGACGAGCCGACCGGCGCCTTGGACACCGAGACCGGTGATGCGGTGCTGCGGATGCTGCGCCACCGGGTCGACGCCGGGGCCGCCGGCATCCTGGTGACCCATGACGCCCGGCACGCCGCCTGGGCCGACCGGGTGGTGTTCATCCGCGACGGGCGCATCGTGGAGGACACCGGGCACGCCGTCCCCGTCGAGTCGCTGCTCGGGGAGGCCCCGCGGTGAGCGGCACTGTCACCGTCGAGCCGGAGACCGCCGCGCAGCCGGGCCC
>JBAVKQ010000207.1:0-6397 GCA_049688395.1 Candidatus Nanopelagicales bacterium | reverse complement strand
GGTAGAGAGCCACACCGATCCTGCTGGTGGGCAGCCGCGTAGAGAGCCTCCCGCCGAGCACCTGGACCGAGTCTGGCCAGACACCGGCCCTACCCACAATCATCAAGTAGCCGCGTACCGTCCCGGTGTCGCGGCGCCCGATGCGACGCCGCCTGCGAGTCAGGCGGTGCGCAGCGGTCGGGTGGCGTCAGCTCTCTGCGCGGGGATCGGGAAGGACATCCCGCCAGGAGTGCTGCGGTGCGTATCCGAGGAGTTCGCGGGCTTTGTCGATGGAGTTGAAGGACTCGCTGCGGCCCATCTGTCGAGTCAGCGTCACCCCGTCGTAGAAACGGGCCCGGACCTCGTCGGTCGTTGCTGCGACGCACATGTCCGGGTTGGCGACGTTGAAGACCTCGTAGCCGAGCCCGTCGACCTCCAGGCAGCGTTGCACCATCTGGGCGAGGTCGCGCACGTCAACGTAGGCGAAGATGTTGCGCCGCCTCAGCGACGGATCGGCCAGGTAGTCCGGGAACAGCTCAGCGTACTCGTGCGGCTCGAACACGTTGCTGATCCGTAGGCCGTAGACATCGGCGCCGGTGCGGGCCTGGAAGCAGCGTGCCGTGACCTCATTGGCCACCTTGGACATCGCGTAGGAGTCCTCGGGCACGGTTGGGTGGTCCTCGTCCACCGGTATGTAGTGCGGTCGCCGCTCGCCCTGGGCGAAGCAGATCCCGTAGGTCGCCTCCGAGGAGGCGAACACGATCTTGCCGATCCCCAGCCGGGTCGCGGCTTCAAGCACGTTGTAGGTGCTCAGCACATTCGTTTCGAAGGTCCGCGCCTCGGAGGTCCGCAGAATCGCCGGCACTGCCGCGAAGTGCACGACGGCGTCGTAGTCGGGCTTCTCCGCCAGGTCCAACTCGGACATCCTCGCCAGCCCGGCCATCGCCGAGTAGGCCTGGCCGATGTCGGTCAGGTCGATCCTCAGATCCGCCACGGCCGGGTTCCCCAACGGGACGAGGTCGGCGTTGGTGACCTGATGACCACGCTCGGCCAAGTGCGCCACGACATGCCTGCCAGCCTTGCCGCTGCCCCCGGTGAAGAAGATCCGCATGGCACGATCAAACCACCGCGACCCTCCATCCCAACCTCTGGCGTGCCAGCAGGGACTACGGGGGGAGCTGATCCGGGTCACCCAGATCACGCGGGGCTGGACCGGTGCTCCCTTCAGCCGATTGTGGCGGCCGCCGAACAGAGGCCCTCACCGCCGATCGGTCGGTTGATCCCAGCTGAGGGCAGCATCCTTGCCTCGAGGCGTACTTGCTGCACTTGGTGGTGCGGCCCGACCGTGGACGATCCCGTGGCCCGGGGCTGGCCCGGGCCACGGGATCGTCAGCGGCGGATGGTGGCGCGCAGCTGCCGGGTCAGGTTCACTGCGCCGAACGAGGTGGGGGAGCTGTTCGGGGTGATCGCTGCCACCTGCAGCAGCGTGCCCAGGGCCGCCGGGCTGGGTGTGGAGGTCACGCTGGTGTACTCAGCGGCGTTGCGCTTGAGGGCCCGCACGGCGTTCCGCACGGTGCTCGGGGACTGCTTCGCGGCCGCGAGGGCGATGGTCATCTGGGCGGTGGCTGAGAGGTCTGGGCCGTCACCGAACGAGCTCGGGGCGGTCCCATTGCCGGCCCGAAGGGCGCTGGCCGCCCCGGCGAGCAGGGCGTTGCGGGTGCTCACCGATCCGACTTGCCGACCGTTGCGGCACGTCAACGCCTCCGCGCTGGTCCGTCGGGCCTTCGCCGGCAGCGTGGTGGTCAGGCCCACGGCGGCCTGGGCGCTGGCCAGGGAGTTCGCTGGCCCACCCGGCTGGTAGGGCAGCAGGCCACGGTCCTGGGTCGCGGTGCACCGCAGCTGCGCGGCCTTCAGGTAGTTGGTGGCACGCGTGATGCGCTTGGCCACCGCGGTGGAGCCGGCCTGGGGGCGCAGGGCTGACAGGGCCAGGCCGGTGCTGTTGACGTCGCTGGATCCACCCTTGTAGTAGGCGAAGCCACCATCGGAGTTCTGGAGGGTGCGCAGGTAGGCGGTGGCCCGGGTGGCCTGCTTGGTGCGGCCCACCGAGCGCAGGGCCATCGCGGCCAGGGCGGTGGAGTTGGAGTCCGGTCCGCTGTAGGTCGCCGGGTTCGGGGCGTCGCACGGTGCGTTGGTGTTGGCGCGGTAGGCCTGGAAGCCACCGTTGGGGCACTGCTGGGCCACCAGCCAGGTGATCGCGCTGGTGGGCACGGTCGCCTTGACCGCGCGCAGTCCGGTGATCGCCAGGCCCTGGCGGTAGACCCCATCGAAGCTGGGATCCGCGGAGCCGAACAGCCCGACATCGCCGCTGCCGGCGCTCCGAACAACGCTGGGCGCCTGTGTGGGTGCTGTAGCCGCTGAGGCGGTCCCTGCTGTGGTGAGGGTCAGGGCCAGTGCAGCGGTGACGGTGCCCACGACGCGCGCGGCGCGGGGGAGGGTGGTGGTCATTGCGGGTGTTCCTCTCGGTGAGCGGGTCCCAACCCGGGTGCCCGCCCACGCGCGCCACTATGAGGTGGCCTGACCGCGCAGGTGGGCTCCGAGCCGTAGACCTCGACGGTGGAGCCGCTCTCGCGTCCGTCAGGTGCTCCGACTTACGGCCCAGGGCCGTTCACGGTTGCGGGTCAGCGCCGGATTCCCACCGGCTTCCCCTGAACTTCGGACGAGTTCGGTGACCGGACACTATCAGTGACCCCCTCGCAGCTGGCTCCCCGCGGGAACCCGCTTATCAGCGCCAGACCAGACGTCGGTGAGTTGGTCGGCGCAGACTCTGTCTGGGTCTGGCAGCGGCCGGACGCATCGACTCATCCATCGCGGTCGTGCCGAACATGTGCTCGGAGGCTGAGTCCTTTCGCCGCCTGTCGCGCATGTTGGGGTGGTGCTTCGTAGTCACGGCCTTCTGCCCGTCTCGATCGCGCCCCCCACAGGTACGCTCGGCGCCGTGGGGAAGGCTGCGAGCTCGCTCGACCAGATGGTCACCGCCTTGGTGCCCTCGCTGTCGAGGAGCCTGGCTGAGCAGTTCAACGTCTTCCGGGTCATGCACCATGGCACCCACGAGAAACAGCTGTCCAATGTGTTCGCGTGGCTGCTGAGTGAGGATGGCACGCACCAGCTGGCCGATGCGTTCCAGCGGCTCTTCGTCGAGCAGGTGAATCGATGCCTTCCCGATGAATCCCAACTGCCCACGGGCGGCTACCGGGTCATGCAAGAGGTGGACACCTCTGGGCACGACGGCCTCGGCAGGGACATCGCCGACATCGTGCTCACCAGCGCGCACGCCAGTGTCGTCGTGGAGAACTACGAGTCCTCAGACGGTCATGGCCACGACTACCACCACTACCTCGCGTATGGCGTCGCGGGCGGCAGGCAAAGCGTCGTCGTGCTGCTGTGCGCCCGGCGCGAGAGCCATCGCTTGACGGATGGCTGGGAGCAGGCCGCCGTCGTGACGTACGCGGAGTTGCTCGAGGACCTGAAGGCGTACGTCGCTGGCGATAGGGCGTGGCGGCGCGCCCATCCGCGGCAGGACTTCTTCATCAACGAACTTGTCCAGCATTTCGTGGAGGGACCAGGGGCTGTGAGCGGTGAGGATCGGATCGCGTTCATCAAGGCCATGTGCGATACAGGAGAGGGTGCGCGGTACGGCCGACGGCCGCAGGAGGTGGCGGCACAGGAGTTCGCGGACCTTGTGGCACTGCACGCCAAGCGGCAGTTCGGTGAAGGACGCAGGACGCTTGCCGAGGTGAAGCAGGCGCTGAAGCGCTACGCGGAGCAGACGTTGACCGGCCAAGTCAACGCAACGCTCGAGGTCGGAAAGGTGACCCGGGTCCGGACGCGGTTCGTTGGGCAATGGGAGTGGTGCGTGGAACTGGAACGGGCCGACTCCCAGCCGACGGTCTTCCTCGAGTACGGACCCACGGCCGTCGTGGAGAACGCGCGCGTGGCTGACCCGGTGGTTGGCCCTGACTACACCAAGGTCTTCGTGACCAGAGGAGTAGATGGCCCCGCCGGCGTTGATCGGATCATCCAGACCGACGTCGGGCTCGACGAGATCCTCGCCGGCTTGAACGGGGACGACGTCCGCCTCCGCGACGCAGTACTGGCCGCAGCCAAGGAGAACTGAACGAGGGCGGGCGCCGGAATCCACCGTTCAGGAGATCGCGTCTATCCGCGCACCGTCCCGGTCAGCGGCGGTGCCACACATCGGCCGCGAGTCGCGCGCCCTGGGGCAGGCAGCGCGCGCATTGACGCGGCGTGCTTTGGTGTCTGGGCAGGATCGATGGGGCCTTCGGCCGCGGCGTGAGGACCCTGTGCGCCCCTGGGGGTTACCGCTTGAGGGTCACCGGTGTGGAGGTGGTCTCGGCGTAGTTGTACTTGGCCCTAACGACGACCCGGTAGGTGCCCTTGGGCAGGTTGATCGTGCGGGTCTCCTTACTGCCCTTGGTCTTGTACGTCTTCACCGGCTTCCAGTGCCCGTCAACACGCTGCTTCTGCACTTGGAACTTCCAGTACCCGGAGCCCTTGTTGGGGTTCACGTCTACGTACAGCTTCGACTTCCCGTTCGTGGCCTTCACCTTCACGACGACCGGTGTCGCAGGCGGAGGATTCTGCGTCGGGGACGGGGTGGTGGGGGCTGTCGGGGCCGCCGGCACCCGAGGCTGGAAGGAGTTGACCTGGTAACGCACAGGCGGGAGCGCAACCCCGTCGCGCGTCACTCCCGAGACCGTTACGTCATAGATGCCCGGATTTTCCCCCGGTGAACCCAGCTCTTGCGCTGACCAGTACACCGCGGCGGCCCATCCCGGCGGACGAACCCAGGGGGTTGGTTTGAACTCCTGTCCGCCTGGTCCCACGACCGTCACCGCGGCTCCGCTGAAGTCCACTCCCGCGTTGTAGGACGTCAGTGACCAGTTGCCCCTGAGGAGGTCCGCAGGAGTCTGCGCGGCGGCTGGGGGCCAACTCACCCACTCCGGATTCGAGTAACTCCCAGCGGGGGCGGCGGCAGCGCCCGAGGGATCGTTCCACGGAACCACCCACAAGGCGTTGTACTGCTTCCATTCCGAGACGGACACATACCCGCTGCCCATGAGTCGAGTGGGGGGGTACAAGATCCACGGACGATGGCTAGAGGACTGCATGTAGCTGACGAGCGACATCAAGCCCATGGTCCCAAAAGAGACGTTCGATGACCGTGCAGCAAGTGCAGCCCCCGACGTGTAGCACGGGTCAGTCGGCAAGATGGTGTGGACGTCCTGCACTGCGCCGCCAGCGCCGAAGACTAAGGCGGCCTCTTGTGCCAAGCCAGACAGGCCGGGGTCAAGTGCGACCGGGTCCAATCCAGCAAGCACTCGGTAGAAATTTATCGCCTTGACCACAGCTTGCTGCATCTCCGGATTCACCGAACCTGCCGTGCAACTTGCTATGGAACCAGTCCAGCCCGGGTCGATTGTGCGGCCCATGGGGTTGGCCTCAAGCCAAGCACGCTCGACGGAATCCCGATCCGTACGGTCGAACCCCCCATCAGCAGCACTCGTAGGGCTCGCCACCCCGCCGGTCATCACTGCACATCCAAGCAGGACGATGGAGAATGGTGTGGCAAGCCTCGCCATGAACCGCGCCATGTGTCCCCCTCAGGTCTCCCAGCGCATTCTGTCGCCTGATCAGTGGCCCCAGCAACCCTAGTAGTGCCACGCCTGTGGCCTCCCGGTGTATCTGGCCTTCAGCTCGGCGGGGTGCTGCACTCCGCCGCCTATCGCGCACCACCCTCGAGCGGTGCAGCATTCCGTCGCCGTTGGGGTTCCGCGTTCAGATGACGGCGAGGGCCAGCACGTGTCCGTCGGGGTCGAGGGCGTAGCCAACGCGCTCTCCCCAGGGGCGCCGTGCCACCGGGGCGAGGATGCGACCCCCCGCGGGCGCGACCCGCTTGAGGACGTCCGTTGCGTCGCGCCGGCGGAGATAGAGCTCGCATCGCTGGCCGGTCCCGATGACGATGTCGGGAACCAGATCGGTCATGTCCCTGCCGGGCATGAGGCCGAGGGTGAGTCCGCCTAGGTCGAACTCGGTCATGCCGGGCACGTCGAGGGACGGTTCCAGCCCGAGCAGTGCGGCGTAGAACGTCGCAGCCCGGCGCTGATCGGCGACGTAGAGGATCACCTCGTTGGCGTTCACGCGACAATCATCGTCTGCATGGACTCGGCACAGCTGACTTGCTCGGGACCTCTGCGACCGAGTTGTGTCTAATCGCCGCGAATCGCGCAGGTTGGGCAGGTGCCGCAGCGCCCGGTCCGATGCGACATCGAACCTGGCGTGCTGCACGGTGCCACAGGCAATCACTGGAGGCACCACCCGGCTCAACCGGAAGCGGGGT
>JBAVKQ010000206.1:0-15621 GCA_049688395.1 Candidatus Nanopelagicales bacterium | reverse complement strand
GTTCGTTCCTTGGACATGATGCCTGCGACACTAGTACCCGGACGTTGGGCGCTGGCTGGGAGGTTGGGATGCACGGTGTGCTCGCGGCACTGATCGCCGCTGACGAGATCGATCCGGCGACGGTGCGTCCGGTACCGCTGTCGGCGGGGGTGTTCACCTTCCTCGCCCTGACGCTGGTCGTGCTGCTCTGGTCGTTCGTGCGCCACGTGCGCAGGGCCCAGGCCAACCTCGGCTCGGCCCAGCAGGCGCAGGCCAATCCCGGCCCGACCCAGGGGTCGCGGGCCGACTCCGGCTCGGCCCGCGAGGATGACTCGCGCTGATGGTCCAGCGGCCGGGCCTGCATCGGCTGGCCTTCCATGCCCTGACCGTCGTGGCGATCCTCGTGTGCGTCGTGGCCGCGCGGTGGCAGTGGGATCGGGCCAACCGCTCGGAGGCCGACGCCGTCCCGCAGGGGCCGGTCGTGGAACTGGCAGACCTCGACCCGGCCACCGCCTTCAGCGGCATCCGGGTGCAGATGTCCGGCCGTTTCGACCCGGAGCACGAGGTTCTGGTGGCCCCGCGCCTGCGTTCCGACCAGCCCGGCGCCTGGGTGCTGACCCCGCTGCTGCCCAGCTCGGGCGAGGCCGCGGTCGCGGTCGTGCGGGGCTGGGTGCCCGCCGGCCAGCGCCCGGAGCTGCCGCCACCGGGGGAGGTCCAGGTCATCGGTGTCCTGGTCGCCGACGCCCGCGCCCCGGGTGCTGCCGTGGTGGCCGGCCAGCCGCCCACCTTGCAGGTCGTGGACACCGGGGCGCTGGCCGCGCATGCGGGCTACCCGCTGCGCTCGGGCTGGTACGCCCTGACCGACCTGAGCCCGCAGGTCGCAGACCAGCCGCTGGCGCTCCAGGTGTCAGAATTGCCCGGTGCCGATGTGGGCCTGAACTGGCGCAACGCGGCCTACGCGCTCCAGTGGATCGTCTTCGCCGGGTTCGCGGCCTTCTTCTGGAACCGCTTCCGGCGCGACCTGATGGATCGACCACTCGAGCAGGAGAGCCCCCGATGAGCACGCACGCAGCCCCCGCCACCCCCAGCACCCTGCTGCACTCGGGGGCCTACAAGCGCTTCCAGGTGATGGCCTGGGTGACCGGCGTGCTGCTGGCGTTCATGACCGTGGTCGGGCTGCCCTGGAAGTACCTGCTCGGCAACGAGGAGTCGCTCTGGTACGCGGTGGGCTGGCAACTGCACGGCTTCCTGTACATGGCCTACCTCGTGACCGTGCTGGACGTGGCGATCCGGGCCCGCTGGGCACCCGGGCGCACCGTGCTGGTCGCCCTGGCCGGCACGATCCCGTTCATGTCCTTCGTGTTCGAGCGGCGCACCACGCACGAGCTGCAGGCAGGGGCCGGCGCGCGATGAGCGTCCCCGACGTCCCCGCTGGCGGTCGCCCGGACCCGTTGGGAGCCGCAGCCCGGGTGCTGGTCTCCGACGCCGATCGGGCGCGGATCGCCGACGTGATCGGCAACGCGTACGCCGAGGGCCGGTTGACCAACGAGGAGTACCAGGACCGGCTGACCGCGACGATGGGTGCGCGCACAGCCGCCGACCTGGTCCCGGTGCTCGACGGGCTACCCCCGGTCACGGTCTCCACCGCGCTGGCGCCGCTGGTCGGCATGACCGTTGCGGTGCCCGGTGCCGCGGGGGACGTCGACCCGGCCGGCGGCTGGTACCCGCAGCGCGGGGTCGAGTCCTCGGGGTCCTCGGTCGTGGCGGTCTTCGGCGGGGCGACCCGCAAGGGCCAGTGGGTGATGCCCACCCAGTTGACGGCGTTCGCGATGTTCGGTGGTGTGGAGCTGGACCTGACCCGTGCGACGTTCTCAGCCCCCGAGTGCGAGATCACCGCCGTGGCGGTGTTCGGCGGGGTGGACATCACCGTCCCCGAGGGTCTGACCGTGCACGTCGAGGGAATCGGCATCTTCGGGGGCTTCGACCAGCGCGCGGAGGGCCCCGGCGTGCCGGGGGCGCCGGTGCTGCGGATCAAGGGCGCGGCGTTCTTCGGCGGGGTCGACGTCAAGCGCCCCAAGCGCCGGAAGGGACGCAAGTCGATGGATGGGCCCGATCGCCCGCAGCTGCCCGAGGCCTGAGCCGACGCCGTGTCACGCTGGTTCGGCGTGGGTCGGGCCGGTCGCGTCGGTCTCGTCCAGGCCGTCCTGCACCCGGGTCAGGTGCGGGCGCAGGCGCAGCGCGATCGCCGCGGCGACCAGACAGCCCACGGCCAGGGCTGCGGTCCACGGCCCGGCGAGGTCGAAGGTCATGAACAGCCCGGTGAGCAACGGTCCCAGCGCTCCCGAGACACCCCAGAGCACGGACTGGAAAGCGTTGTAGCGCCCGCGCAGATGCTCGGGGGCCAGGTCGTTGAGCAGGGCCGGTGCCGTGGGCGACCACAGGGTCTCGCCGATCGCGAAGACGCTGATCGCCAGGATCAGCAGGAACACTGCGACCCATCCCTGGACTGCCAGGGCCGAGCCGAAGATGGCCCAGCTGGTGGCCCACAGCAGGCCCACCGCGGCCAGGAGCCGCGCCCGCGAGCGCCCCTTGATCAGACCGAGCACGAACAGCTGGGCAACGACGATCACGAACGTGTTCGCCGCGAACACCAGGCCGATGAAGCGTTCCCCGCGCACCTCGCCGGCCTGGCCGAACATGCTGGTCGGCAGGTCCACGTAGTCCTTGATGAACAGGCCCAGCCCCGCGTCGATGCTGCCGTAGCCGAAGGTCAGCATCAGCAGCCCGGCGGTGGCGAATCGCAGGAGGACCCGGTCACGCAACACCTCGCGCCAGCCGCCGTCGTCGCTGGTCGGGGCCTGCTCCTCGGTGGCTTCCCCGACCGGCACCCGCCCGACGTCGCCCATCGACAGCACGGCGACGAACAGGGCCACGTAGGCCAGGGCGGTGTAGGTGTAGAGCCGCTCGAACGTGCTCGGGTCGGCGGTGTTGACGATCGTGGTGCTGATCAGCCCGCCCAGGCCCAGGCCGAGGTTGTTGAGCATGAATCCGAACCCGAACGCGGTCGATCGATCTGGCTGGGCCACCACCCGCGCGGTCAATGCCGCAGCGGGGCCCCAGATCCCGCCACCACCGATCGCCACGACACTCATGGCCAGGAAAGCGGAGCGGGCCGAGTCGACGTGGGCGTAGGAGTAGATGCCCGCCGCCTCGATCAGGACGGCCACCAGCAGCACGTGGCGCGGGCCGAACCGGTCGACCAGCGTGCCGAAGATCGGCGAGACCAGCAGGGCCAGGACCGCCTGCCAGGCCAGCAGGGCGGTGGCCAGCGCGACGGGAAGCTCGCGCACCTGCGTCAGGTACACGATCAGCAGGGCCAGGGTCAGGCCGTTGCCCAGCGCGTTGAGGAACTGCCCGACGAAAAGCCGCCGCACCGGACCGTGCGCGATGCGGCGCACGTCCGCGACGGCGGTCGAGGCAGACATGTGGCGATCCTGCCAGCGCGAGCGCGCCCGACCTGCACCGACTGGGCGTGTCCGGTCAGGTGTCCCCCGAGCCGGTCCCCTGCCCGCGGCCGGTGTCGGGGTGCGACAATCCCCGACGTGCGGATCGCCACCTGGAACGTCAACTCCCTGCCCGCCCGGCTGCCCCGGCTGCTCGACTGGTTGGCCCGCGTGCAGCCCGACGTCGTCGTGCTCCAGGAGACCAAGATCGTTCAGGACGCCTTTCCGACCGAGCAGGTCGCGTCAGTCGGCTACGAGTCCGTGCACCGCGGCCAAGGCCGCTGGAACGGGGTCGCGCTGCTGTCCCGGGTGGGCATCACCGAGGTCGAGACCGACCTGCCCGGGGTGCCCGGATTCCCCGAGGTCAGCGACCCACCGGAAGCCCGGTACATCGCGGGCACCTGCGGCGGGGTCCGGGTGGCCGGCGTGTATGTGCCCAACGGGCGCACGACCACCGATCCGCACTTCGAGTACAAGTTGGCCTGGCTCGACGTCCTGGCCGCGCACCTGGCTCCGGTCGCTGCGGCCGCCGAGCCGTTCGCCGTGCTCGGGGACTTCAACGTGGCCCCCGGGGACGACGACGTGTGGGACATCGCCGCCTTCGCCGACAGCACGCATGTCACCCCGGCCGAACGGGCCGGCCTGGCCAGGCTGCGCGCGCTCGGGCTGATCGACATCGTGCCCACCATCAGCAAGGGACCACACCCGTACACGTTCTGGGACTACCGGGCCGGCTCGTTCCACAAGGCGATGGGCATGCGCATCGACCTGGTGTACGCCAACGAGCCGTTCGCGGCGCAGGTCACCGGTGCGTTCGTGGACCGCGACGCACGCAAGCCTGGAACCAAGGGGACCCCGGCACCCAGCGACCATGCACCGGTCGTGGTGGATCGCAACCTTGCCACCTGAGGCGCTGGGGTCTTTACTTGCCCCATGCTTCCGGCCGACTCCCTCAGGGAGCACCTTCAGGCCGTGACGCCTGTCCTGCGTGGTTGGCTGCACCTGGTGGCGGCCCCGTTGGCCGGGCTCGCCACGATCCTGCTCGTCGTGCTGGCGCCCTCAGGCCTGCGGATCCCGCTGGTGCTGTTCGCGCTGACCACGATACTGCTCTTCTCGGTGTCGGCGATCTACCACGTGGGCAGCTTCTCGCCCCGGGTCACCTCGATCCTCCAGCGCTGGGACCACGCCAACATCTTCCTGGTCATCGCCGGCAGCGCGACCCCGTTCGCCGTGGCCCTGCTCGGTCCCGGCCCGGCTCGATCGCTGCTGGCCGTGCTGTGGTTGGGCGCGGTCGGTGGGGCGTTGGTCCGGCTGGCCTGGATCCGGGCGCCGCGCTGGTTGTTCGTCCCCATGTACCTCGCCCTGGGGTGGGCCTCGGCGATGTTCCTGCCCGGTTTCCTGAGCTCGCAGACACTGTCGGACACCCGGCAGCTGTGGGTGCTGGGCCTGATCGTGTTCGGTGGTGTGCTCTACACGCTGGGTGCGGGGGTGTTCGCCACGAAGTGGCCCAACCCCTCGCCCCGGTGGTTCGGCTTCCACGAGGTGTTCCACTCGTTCACCTTGGGCGGCTGGGCGAGTCACTTCGCCGCAGCAGCGCTGGTCGTGACGGCAGTGCGATAACCTCGCGGTCGTCACTGGCACCGGTGACTTCGGGCGGTGAGGGGAGGCGCGGATGGGTCTGGACGACCTCGTCTACGGTCTCTACGAGCGTCGGCTCACCCATGACCTGAACCAGGAGGACATCCCCCGCCACGTCGGGGTGATCCTCGACGGCAACCGGCGCTGGGCCACCGAGCAGGGCTCCAGCAGCGAGACCGGCCATCGGGCGGGGGCGGCGAAGATCGCGGAGTTCCTCGACTGGTGCGCCGAGGTGGGGGTCGAGGTCGTGACCCTGTGGATGCTCAGCACGGACAACCTCGCGCGGCCCGACGACGAGCTCGAGCACCTGCTGACGATCATCGAGGACGCGGTGCGCGCGCTCGCGGAGTCGGGCACCTGGGTGATCCGGCATGTCGGGTCCAAGGAGCCCCTGCCCCAGCGCACGCGGACGGTGCTCGAGGCCGCCGAGTCGGCGACTGCGGGCGTGGTCGGGATGACGGTCAATGTCGCGGTGGGCTACGGCGGACGCCAGGAGCTCGTGGACGCGATGCGGGCGCTGCTGCACGAGCACATCGCCGCCCATCTCTACACGAAGGGCCAGCCCGATCCCGATCTGGTGATCCGCACCTCCGGCGAGCAGCGCCTGTCGGGCTTCCTGCTCTGGCAGAGCGCGCACTCGGAGTACTGGTTCTGTGAGGCGTACTGGCCGGACTTCCGCCGGGTGGACTTCCTGCGGGCGCTGCGCGACTACGCCGCCCGGGAGCGCCGGTTCGGGTCGTAGCGCTTCGGCGCACCACGCGCGCCCCAGCACCCGCCCGCCCCGCACCACGCCCGCCCCGCACCCCGGCTGCGGCGTGTCGCCCCCGTGGCCAGCCCGCTGACGCCTAGATTCGGCGCATCGGGCGCACCCCGAGCGGCCCGAGGAGCACAGTGGAGGCGCGCGTGCCGACTGCGACGAAGCCCCGATCCAGCCCCGCCCGAGGCGCGGCGAGCCGTTGCTACGTGCTCGACACCTCGGTGCTGCTGTCCGACCCGCGGGCGGTGTTCCGCTTCGACGAGCACGAGGTGGTCATCCCGCTGGTCGTGATCATCGAGCTGGAGGCCAAGCGGACCCACTCGGAGCTGGGCTACTTCGCCCGCCAGGCGCTGCGCCTGCTCGACGATTTCCGCATCGAGCACGGCCGTCTCGACGAGCCGATCCCGCTCAACGATCAGGGCGGGACGCTGCGCGTGGAACTCAACCACACCGACGGCTCCCGGTTGCCCACCGGGATGCAGCTGGGCGACAACGACACCCGGATCCTGGCCGTGGCCCGCAACCTGGCCGCTGAGGGCCGCGACGTGGTCGTGGTCAGCAAGGACCTGCCGCTTCGGGTGAAGACCGCGACGCTGGGCCTGCAGGCCGAGGAGTACCGCGCGGAGCTGGTCGTGAGCACCGGATGGACCGGGATCGAGGAGGTCGAGGTCGGCTCCCTGGTGGTCGACGAGCTCTACGACAACGAGCGCATCGACTGCGAGGCCACCGCCGACCTGCCCTGCAACACCGGCGTGGTGCTGATCTCGGAGCGGGGTTCCGCGCTGGCCCGGGTGACCGCCGACAAGCGCCTGCGCCTGGTTCGCGGGGACCGGGAGGCATTCGGGCTGCACGGGCGCTCGGCCGAGCAGCGGATCGCCCTGGACCTGCTGCTGGACCCGGACATCGGGATCGTGAGCCTCGGCGGTCGCGCCGGCACGGGCAAGAGCGCGCTGGCCCTGGCCGCGGGGCTGGAGGCGGTCCTGGAACGCCGGGCGCACCGCAAGGTGATGGTCTTCCGGCCACTGTTCGCCGTGGGCGGGCAGGAGCTGGGCTACCTGCCGGGCAACGAGAACGAGAAGATGTCGCCCTGGGGGCAGGCGGTGTTCGACACCCTGTCCTCGGTGACCACCCCGGAGGTGATCGACGAGGTGCTCGACCGGGGCATGCTCGAGGTCCTGCCCCTGACCCACATCCGGGGCCGGTCACTGCATGATTGCTTCGTCATCGTCGACGAGGCGCAGTCCCTGGAGCGCAACGTGCTGCTGACCGTGCTCTCGCGGATCGGGCGGGACTCCCGGGTCGTGCTGACCCACGACGTGGCGCAGCGCGACAACCTGCGGGTCGGCCGGTACGACGGGGTCGTCGCGGTGGTCGAGAAGCTCAAGGGCCACCCGCTCTTCGCGCATGTGACGCTGACCCGCAGCGAGCGATCGCCGATCGCGGCGCTGGTCACCGAGATGCTCGAGGACCTGCCTGGCTGACCCGCGACCAGCTCCTATCGGCGGTCCGGGGCGACGCGCCGGGGCACCTGCATGGGCACTCCCGGAGTGCCCCTCCACGACCGATTGTCGCTTTTGTGTCTCAGTCCGGGTGTGACCTATGTCATATCTGACTGTGATAGGGATGTGACAGAAGATGGCGTGATGCGAGGTTTCCTGGCGCGGGTCTGTGGTGTAGATCACATTTCGGCGCTGTCCTGTGGATAACTCGGGTTGGAGTTTGGGGCCTCGGGGCTGGCACGCTCCTATGTCCATGGCCCCAATTCGTACCCGGATGTCCCTGCTCGTGGCCGGCGCGCTCGTTGCGTCGGTGCCCGCGATCGCGCTTCCCGCCCACGCCCAGACCGGCGCTGCGGCCGCGGTCCCGAGCATCGCCTCGGCACCGTCGATCGCCGTCCCAGCCGCCTACTCGCTGGGCAGTCGGACCCTGCGCAAGGGCAAGAGCGGTGCCGACGTCAAGGCGCTGCAGAAGCTGCTCGGCGTCAAGGCGACCGGGTACTTCGGCCCCATGACGAAGACGGCGGTCAAGAAGGTCGAGGGCCGCTACGGCCTCAAGCGCAACGGGATCGTGTCGAAGAAGACCCTGAAGTACATCAAGAAGAACGCGGCGGCCCAGGCCCGTGCGGCGAAGAAGAGCAGTTCGTCGCGGGGCATGCCCGCGACCGGCACGCCCTCGGCCAACAAGCGCTACGCCGCGGTCTACATCGCCAACCAGTACGGCTGGGGCTCGTCGCAGATGTCCTGCCTGGCCTCGATGTGGACCCGCGAGAGCGGGTGGCGGCACAATGTCAGCAACCCGAACGGCAAGTACCACGGCATCCCGCAGACCTCCTCGGCCGTGTGGCGGGCCTCCGGGTACTCCAACTCGCAGTACATGAACAACCCCGAGGTGCAGATCAAGGTCGGCGCGAAGTACATCAAGAACCGCTACGGCAGCCCGTGCGGCGCCTGGTCGTTCTGGCGCTCGCACCACTGGTACTGAGCCGACCGAGTCGGTCGCGCGGGCGCTAGCCCGCCGGCGGTCCCACGGGGATCGAGGTGAAGGTCGGCTTCGAGGTCTCGGCGAAGAAGTCGTTGCCCTTGTCATCGACGACCACGAACGCCGGGAAGTCCTCCACCTCGATCTTCCAGACCGCCTCCATGCCCAGTTCGGGGAAGTCCAGGACCTCGACCGAGCGGATGTTGTCCTTGGCCAGGCGCGCCGCCGGGCCGCCGATCGAGCCGAGGTAGAAGCCGCCGTTGTCCCGGCAGGCGGTGGTCACCGCGGTCGACCGGTTGCCCTTGGCGAGCATCACCATCGAGCCGCCGGCCTTCTGGAACTGGTCGACGTAGGCGTCCATCCGCCCGGCCGTCGTGGGGCCGAACGAGCCTGAGGCGTAGCCGGCCGGGGTCTTGGCCGGGCCGGCGTAGTACACCGCGTGGTCACGCAGGTAGGCCGGCATCGGCTCCCCTGCATCCAGGCCGTCCTTGATCTTCGCGTGGGCGATGTCGCGGGCGACCACCAGCGGGCCGGTCAGCGACACCCGGGTCTTCACCGGCAGCTTCGTGAGCTGGGCGCGCACGGCGTCCATCGGCTGGTTCAGGTCCACGCGGACCACATCGTCGTCGAGGTGCTCGTCGGTCACGTCGGGCAGGTACTGGGCCGGGTCGCGCTCGAGTTCCTCGAGGAACACCCCCTCGGCGGTGATCCTGGCCAGCGCCTGGCGGTCGGCCGAGCAGGAGACCGCGATCGCCACCGGGCAGCTCGCCCCGTGCCGGGGCAGCCGGACCACGCGCACGTCGTGGCAGAAGTACTTGCCGCCGAACTGCGCACCGATCCCGAACTGCTGGGTCAGGCCGAGCACCTGTGCCTCGAGTTCGACGTCGCGGAACGCGTGCCCGCCGGGACTGCCCTGGGTGGGCAGCGCGTCGAGGTACTTGGCCGAGGCGTACTTGGCGGTCTTGAGCGCGTACTCGGCGCTGGTGCCGCCGATCACGATGGCCAGGTGGTAGGGCGGGCAGGCCGCGGTGCCCAGGCCGCGCAGCTTCTCGTCGAGGAAGCGCATCATCGAGGTGGGGTTCAGCAGCGCCTTGGTCTCCTGGAAGAGGAACGACTTGTTCGCGCTGCCGCCGCCCTTGGCCATGATCAGGAATTTGTACAGCGCCTCGTGGCCGGGCTCGGTGTCGGCGTAGAGCTCGATCTGGGCGGGCAGGTTGGTGCCGGTGTTGCGCTCCTCCCACATGGTCAGCGGAGCCAGCTGCGAGTAGCGCAGGTTGAGGTTCTGGTAGGCGTCGAAGATGCCCCGGCTCAGGGCGGCCTCGTCCGGGCCGTCGGTCAGGACCTGCTGGCCGCGCTTGCCCATGACGATGGCGGTGCCGGTGTCCTGGCACATCGGCAGCACCCCGCCGGCGGCGATGTTGGCGTTCTCGAGCAGGTCCCGGGCCACGAACCGGTCGTTGGGGCTGGCCTGCGGGTCGTCGAGGATCCGGCGCAGCTGGGCCAGGTGGGCCGGTCGCAACAGGTGCGAGATGTCGCGGATGGCCTCGTAGGCCAGCAGCGACAGGGCCTCGGGCGCCACCTGCAGGAAGGTCCGCCCACCAGCCTCGAGCGTGGACACACCCTCGGTGGTGAGCAGGCGGTAGGGGGTCTCGTCGGGGCCGACCGGGAGCAGGTCGGTGTAGGTGAACTCGGCCATGGGCCTCAGGGTAGTCCGGGCGTGCCGAGGTGATTGTGCGGACTGGCCCACGATGGGCGACCATCATGTCCATGACCCAACAGCCCCAGGGGCGCACCTCCCCGCGCGGACGGCAGACCGGCCGGGACATGGTCCTCTCGCTGGGGCTGGTCGCAGTCGTGCTGCTGGGCTGGATGTACCTGTCCCATCCGCGCACCCCGGACCCGGTCCGCGAGGTCGACTGGGCGGGGGTGGCGGCCGCCGCGACCGGGACGGCCGAGTACGAGGTGCTGGCCCCGCCGGCCACCTTCCCATGGCCGGCGACCAGTGCCCGGGTGGAGCCGCAAAGCGATGGGACCGTGGGATGGCAGGTCGGCTTCTACACCCCCGGTGCCGACTACGCGGCCGTGCTCCAGCGCGGGGTGTTCCCCGAGCAGGCAGCCGTCGCGCAGCAGGAGTGGATCGACGAGCAGACCCGCAACGGCGTGCCGGGGGAGTCGGTGAGCATCGGCGGCCGGGACTGGGTGCGGTCGGTGGGCGATCCCACCCCCGATGATCGGCGCTCGCTGGTGCTCACCCAGGCCGGGACGGTCACGCTCGTGACCGGGTCCGCATCGTGGGCCGAGCTCGAGACGTTGGCCGGCACCTTGGCGCCGGCCAGCCCGTGACCGCTGCCGGGTCAGTCCGGCGTCGGGCTGCCCGTCAGTCCCGGCCGGGCGGCCTCGATCCGCTCCCGGGCCCCGTCGAGGTGCGCCTGGCAGATGTCGGCCAGCGCGTTGCCGCGCTCCCAGAGGGCCAGTGACATCTCGAGGTTCACAGTGCTGGATTCCAGGGCAGCCACCACCTCGTCCAGGGCGGCGCGCGCCTGCTCGTAGTTCAGCGTCGTCAGGTCCTCGGGGGCGCCACCGGGCAGCTGCGTCATGGCGCTGATGCTACGTCGGTGACCTGCGCGCGGAAGTGTCCGGTGGCCACCCGAACCCGCACGTCGTCGCCTGGCTGGAGCTGATCGGCCGCGTGCACGACGCCACCGACCGGTCCGATGACCACGGCGTAGCCACGCTCCAGGGTGGCCAGTGGGGACAGCGCCCGGGCCCGCGCCCGCAGGTGGGCCAAGTCGTGCTCCTGGGTGGTGATCCGCCGCTCGACGGCGCGGAAGGTGCGCAGCCGGGCGGTGGCGATCTCGGCGGTCAGCCGGGGCAGCAGGCCGGCCGGATCCGCCAGGGCGGGTCGGCTCCGGGTCTGCTCCAGCCACGTCGCCGAGTGCTCCAGTCTGGTGAGCATCGTGCGGTCCACCCGGGCGCGGGCGGTGCTGATCCGCCGCATTTCCTCGGCCCAGTCCGGGACGATCCGCTTGCCCGCGTCGGTGGGCGTCGAGGCGCGCACGTCGGCCACCAGGTCCAGCAGGGGATTGTCCTGCTCGTGGCCGATCGCGCTGACCACGGGGGTCCGGGCCGCGGCGACGGCGCGGATCAGGGACTCGTCGCTGAACGGCAGCAGGTCCTCGAGGCTGCCGCCGCCGCGCGCGATCACGATGACCTCGACCCGCTCGTCGGCGTCCAGTGCGCGCAGGCTGGCGATGATGGCGGCGACGGCCTGCGCGCCCTGCACCGGGCCCTCGCGGACCTCGAAGCCGGCCGCCGGCCACCGGGTCCGGGCGTTGACGATCACGTCGTGGCGGGCTTGTGCGTTGACCCCGGTGATCAGCCCGATCCGCCGGGGCAGCAGCGGCAACCGCCGCTTGAGCTCGACCGCGAACAGCCCCTCGGCGGCCAGCTGCTGGCGGCGGCGCTCGATGGTGGCCAGCAGCTCGCCGACGCCGACCGGCCGGATCGCGCCCGCGCGCAGCATGAGCCGACCGTTGCGGACCCAGTACTCGCACTGCACGTGCAGCAGCACCCGCTGGCCGGCGGCCAGGGTGGGGCTCATCGCGCGGTCCAGCGCTGCGGTGATGACGATCGAGACCGAGGCGTCCACGTCGACGTCGCGGACTGTGAGGTAGACCTGCGATCCGCTGCGTCGGCTGACCTCGACGACCTGTCCCTCGATCCACACCCGGTTCAGCCGCGCGATGTAGTCGCGCACCTTCACCGAGAGCTCGCGCACCGGCCAGGCCTGCTCCGGGGAGCGGCCGTCCCGGGGGCCGGTCGTGGGGGTCGCGGTCACCGCCCGAGCGTACGGCAGGCGGCAGAGCGGGCAGGTCACCCTTACCATGGAGACATGTCGGAGTCACCGCGCAAGGTCCTGCTCGCCGCCCCGCGAGGCTACTGTGCCGGGGTCGATCGGGCGGTGGTCACCGTCGAGAAAGCCCTGGAGCTCTACGGCGCCCCGGTGTATGTACGCAAGGAGATCGTCCACAACCGCTACGTGGTCGACACCCTGGCTGCGCGTGGGGCGATCTTCGTCGAGGAGGCCGATGAGGTGCCCGAGGGGGCGACGGTGGTGTTCAGCGCCCACGGCGTCGCGCCGGTCGTGCACGAGCAGGCCGCCGAGCGCAACCTGCGCACGATCGATGCCACCTGCCCGTTGGTGACCAAGGTGCACAACGAGGCGCGCCGCTTTGCCGACGAGGGCTACCGGATCATGCTCATCGGTCACGAGGGGCATGAGGAGGTCGAGGGCACGATGGGGGAGGCCCCCGAGGCGATCACGCTCGTCGAGCACCCGGACTCGGTGGCCGACCTGTCCCTGAGCGCCGACGAGAAGGTCGTGTGGCTCTCGCAGACCACCCTGTCCGTGGACGAGACGATGCAGACTGTCGAAGCGTTGCGCGGTCGGTTGCCGGAGCTGGTCAGCCCGCCCAGCGACGACATCTGCTACGCGACCCAGAACCGGCAGGCTGCGGTGAAGGTCGTGGCTCCGCTCAGCGATGTGCTGATCGTCGTCGGTTCGGCCAACTCGTCGAACTCGGTTCGGCTGCTGGAGGTCGGGTTGCAGTGCGGAGCCAAGTCCGGTCATCGCGTGGACTACGCCGCCGAGTTGGATCCGGCCTGGTTCGACGGCGCGACGACGGTGGGAGTGACCAGTGGTGCCTCGGTACCCGAGATCCTGGTGCGTGACGTGCTGGCCCGGCTCGCCGAGCTCGGGTTCGCCGATGTCGAGGACGTGGACGCCGTCGAGGAGCGCCTGGTGTTCGCGTTGCCCCAGGAGCTGCGTCGTGACCTGAAGGCCGCCGGCAGGAAGTGATCGGTGGCAAGAGCTGACTGGAGGCTGGTCAGCGTCAGCGTCAACGTCAGCGGTCGGCCAGGTGCCGGATCGCAGCCAGCCCCGTTGACAGGATCGTGGCGGCCACGACCCAGGCGGCGTTGGGGCCCAGGGTCTGCACCAGCATCAGCACCTGCTGCGATCGCGCGCTGCTGGCCTCGGGAAGCAGTAACTGCCCGGCGATCAGGACGGCGACGAGGAAGGCCAGCGGGGGCATCATCGCCGGTAGCGAGCGGTCACCGGAACGGGTGACCAGGGGGCCGATGATCGCCACGACGATCAACGTGACACCGGTCCAGAGGCCGATCCGCTCGTGGACCGAGGCCTCGGCCAACGCCATGACGATCACCGCGAGGCTGGCGAGGGTGACGACTCTGCCGCCGGGGACGCCGCGGCGGCGCTTGGCCGGGCGCTGCCCGGTGGTACCCGCAGGTCCGGTCCGGCCGGCGTTACCGGTGTTGGCGGCCTGGCCGGTGGATGCCCGCGGTGCTGGCGACCTGCCCCACCCGGCATCCTGCGGGCCTGGGGCGGGAACGGTCACGTCGATGATCGTAGTGGTCGCCCGTGACGCACGACCGGACTCGCCACGCGTCCGACCGGGACTACGCGACCGCCGCGCTGGCGGCGCTCGTCGGCGTCTGCTCGGGAGGCGCCTGATCACCGCCTGCAAGGACCCGCCGCTCCCCTGCGTCGAGCTGGCCGGCGTTGCGCTGGGCCGCATGGAGCTCCCCCACGGCGAGCTCGGCCCTGTCGAACTCGGCCCTGTCGGGTTGGCCTGCGTCACTCTGGCCCACGCCCACCTGCGCGACGTCTCGGCTCTCGCCGCCGGGATCGTCTGCGTTTCCGGCGATGCTGCGTGGCTGCTGGTCGACCTGGCGGGGCTGGTTCAACTCCACCGGCAGGCCCTGAAGCTCGGTGAACCGGCGGCCGGTGACCAGCACCCTCGACTCCAACGACGCGACCGCCTTGTTGTAGGCAGTCACACTGCTGCCCAGCGAGGCGCCGACCTTGTCCAGGTGGCTGAGCATCGTGCTCATCCGCGCGGCCAGCTCTCGGCCCAGGGCCTGGATCTCCCGGGCATTGCCGGCCAGTGCGTCCTGGCGCCAGATGTGACTCACGGTCCGGGTCAGTGCCATCAGCGTCGTGGGGGTGGCCAGGACGATGTTGCGCTCGAACGCGTGCTCGAGCAGCCCGGGATCGCAGGCCATCGCCTCGGCCAGCAGCGACTCGGCCGGCAGGAACATCACCACGAACTCCGGCGCGGAGTCGAACTGGCGCTGGTACTCCTTGCCGGCGAGCCGGTCGACGTGGTTGCGCACCTCGCGAGCATGGGCGGTGCGGGCAGCGGCCACCTGATCGTCGGGATCGTCGGCGGTGACGCCCAGGATCGCGCGCAGTGACACCTTGGCGTCCACCACGACCGTCTTGTCCTGGCCGAGACTGAGCACGACATCGGGGCGCAGCCGGCCCGCCTCGCTGTCCACGGACTCCTGCTCGGTGAAGTGGACGTCGCGGACGAGTCCTGAGGTCTCCAGGACCCGACGCAGTTGGAACTCACCCCAGCGGCCACGCACCTCGCTGCGTCCCAGGGCGCTGACCAGTCGAGACGTCTCACGGCGCAACCCCTCGCTGGACATGGTCGTGCTCTGCGCCACCGCACGCAGCTGCTCGGCCAGCTGCCCGAAGGATGCGGCACGCCCACCCTCGGCCTCCGCGACCGATCGCTCGAGGCGCCCCAACGCACTCTGGACTGGCGCCATCGCCTCCGCGACCTGCTCAGGAGCCTGCGCCTGCGCCGCAGCGGCCGCGCGCGCAGCGTCCAGTTCGGCGCTCACCCGACCCAGCCGTTCCTGGCTGACGGCGCGCTCAGCCGCGCGCTCAGCGGCCTGCTTGCCTGCCTCCGCGCTGAGCGTCACCGCTGCTGCATCCTGCCTCGCTCGCTCGATCAGCCCGCGCAGGAGCCACCCTGCCGCGAACGCCAGCACCGCTACGCCCGTCACGATCCACACACTCGACTGCATGGCTCCTTCCTACCGTGAGGGTCTGACATCCACTTTGCCTACGCGCCGCGGGGACTCCGCTGTTGGTGACCGACCGACAGCACTGATCCGGGCTTTCAGGTCAGGCGACGCGCAGGCGCGTGTCGTCGGGGTGGGTGAGCGTGCTGGCCCCCTGTGGGCTGATCCACTGCAATGCGCTGTCCGGTAGGGCGTCTACCTGCCAGCCGCCGTCGTGTTTGAGCCCGTGGTGGCGTCGGCAGAGGGCGTACAGGTTGGACTCTGACGTGTGGCCCTGCGGGAAGGGAACGAGGTGGTCCAGGTCGCACTCGCGTGCTGGGACCTCGCAGCCGGGGAATCGGCAGGTGCCGTCGCGCAGGCGCACGTGTCGGG
>JBAVKQ010000205.1:0-11856 GCA_049688395.1 Candidatus Nanopelagicales bacterium | reverse complement strand
GGGCGACACCCCCGACCCGGCTGCCTTCGCCGCAGCCCTGGCCGACGCCCCGTTCGTTCTGGCCCTGGAGACCCGGCGCACCGAGGTCACCGCACTGGCCGACGTCGTCCTGCCGGTCGGGGTCATCACCGAGAAGTCCGGCACGCTGCTGGACTGGGAGGGCCGTGCCCGCCCGTTCGGCAAGGTGCTCCGGGAGTCCACCAGCATCACCGACGCCCGCGTGCTGGGCCTGGTGGCCCAGGCCATGGGGCATCCGAGGCCCACGATCGAGGTCGGCGACCTGCGCGCGGAACTGGCCGGGTTGGGCCGTTGGCAGGGCGCGCGTCCGGCCACCGAGCCCGAGCGCGGCGCACCGGCACCCAGCGTCGGCCCCGGGCAGGTCGTGCTCGCCAGCTGGCGGCACCTGCTCGACGAGGGCCTGTTGCAGCGCGGCGAGCCGGCGCTGGCCGGCACCGCCCGCCCGTCGCTGGCCCGGATTTCGGCCGGCACCGCCGCCGCGCACGGTCTGGTCGACGGGCAGCCGGTCACGGTCGCATCCCAGCACGGGGCGATCACGCTGCCGCTGGCCGTCACCGAGATGGTCGACGGCGTGGTCTGGCTGCCGGGCAACTCGCGGGCGAGCGCGGTGAACGCCACGCTTCGGGTCGGTCCGGGAGCAGTGGTGACGATCAGTGCAGGAGGTGCCCGATGACCACCCAGGTGAACACCGCGGTGATTCTGGCCGAGTCGTTCGAACCGTTCGGCATCGACCCGTGGTGGCTGGTGATCCTCAAGGTGGTCGCGCTGTTCCTCGGTGTGGTCGTGGCCGTCCTGCTCACCATCTGGGGCGAGCGCCGCGTGGTGGCCCGGATGCAGATGCGCCTGGGGCCCAACCGGGTCGGGCCGTTCGGTGTGCTCCAGGGCCTGATGGACGGCATCAAGCTGGCCCTCAAGGAAGACATCATGCCCACCGCGGCCGACAAGGCTGTGTTCTTCATCGCCCCGATCATCTCGGTGGTGCCGGCGTTCCTGGCCCTGGCGGTCATCCCGTTCGGCCCCGAGGTGTCGATCTTGGGCACGCGCACCCCGTTGCAGCTCACCGACTTCCCGGTCGCGGTGCTCTACGTGCTGGCGATCGCCTCGATCGGCATCTACGGCATCGTGTTCGCCGGTTGGTCCTCGGGCTCGACCTACCCGCTGCTGGGTGCGCTGCGCTCCTCGGCGCAGATGATCTCCTACGAGATCGCGATGGGCCTGGCGTTCGTCGCGGTCTTCCTGCACGCAGGGTCGATGTCGACCTCCGAGATCGTCTCGGCCCAGCAGCCCATCTGGTACGCGATCATCCTGCTGCCCTCGTTCATCATCTACGTCACCGCCATGGTCGGGGAGACCAACCGGGCCCCGTTCGACCTGCCCGAGGCCGAGGGCGAGCTGGTCGCCGGGTTCCACACCGAGTACTCGTCGCTGAAGTTCGCGCTGTTCTTCCTGGCCGAGTACGTCAACATGGTGACCGTGTCCGCGCTGGCCACCACCCTGTTCCTGGGCGGTTGGCGGGCACCCTGGCCGATCTCGGCGATCAACGACGGCATGTTCAACACCGGCTGGTGGGGCCTGCTGTGGTTCGTGGTCAAGGTCTGCGGCTTCCTGTTCATGTTCATCTGGCTGCGCGGCACCGTGGCACGGTTCCGCTACGACCAGTTCATGGCCTTCGGCTGGAAGGTGCTGATCCCGGCGTCGCTGGCCTGGATCGTGCTGGTCTCGACGTTCCGGGCGCTGCGCAACGACCTGCCGGACAACACCCTGGTCGTCGGCGCGCTCCTGCTGGGCACCCTGCTGGTGGTGTTCGCCGGGTCCTACCTGATCGAGGCCCGACGCGACCGAGCCCGCGCGGACCGCACCGATCTGGCCGAGGCCGAGGAGGCCGAGTTCCGGGCCCAGCCGGGGATGCACCCGGTCCCACCGATGCCCGGCGAGCAGTTCGAGTTCACCCCCCGTGCCCGCCAGACCGTGCCCAGCGCGGTAGCCATCGATGGGACCGCCGATGGGCCCGCCGACGACACCGAGGAGGCACCCCGTGCCTGAGCTGCCCCAGCCCGCCCGGGGCTTCGCGACCACCTTCCGGACGATGTTCAAGAAGGTGGCCACCGAGCAGTACCCGGAGGAGAAGGACAAGTACCCGCCCAAGCCACGCTTCCACGGCCGCCACCAGCTCAACCGGCACCCCGACGGCCTGGAGAAGTGCATCGGCTGCGAGCTGTGCGCCTGGGCGTGCCCGGCCGATGCCATCTACGTCGAGGGTGCGCAGAACACCGAGGAGGAGCGGTTCTCCCCCGGTGAGCGGTACGGCCGCGTCTACCAGATCAACTACCTGCGCTGCATCCTGTGCGGCCTGTGCATCGAGGCCTGCCCGACCCGGGCGCTGACGATGACCAACGAGTACGAGCTGGCCGACCACACCCGCGAGTCACTGATCTACGAGAAGGCGGACCTGCTCGGCCCGCTGCTGCCCGGGATGGTGGCCGCGCCGCACGCGATGGTCGAGGGCACCGACGACGGGGACTACTACCGCGGTGCGGTGACCGGCGCCACCGAGGCCCAGAAGGCGCAGGTGGCGGCCCGGGAGGCGGCCAGCGCCGAGGGTGCCGAGGGTGCCGAGGGTGCCGAGGGTGCTCAGGGTGCTGACCACGAGGCAGAGGGGACGGCCGCAAAGTGAGTGCTCTGCTCCATCTGGGTGGCCTGGCCGCCGATGGTCCGGTGAACCTGGCCCCGAACACCGGGGAGACCGTCACGTTCTGGATCTGCGCCACGCTGGCGGTGTTCGGCGCGGCCGGCACGGTGCTCTCGCGCAAGTCCGTGCACTCCGCGCTGTTCCTGGCCCTGACGATGATCAACCTGGCGATCCTGTACGTGGCCCAGGGCGCCCCGTTCCTGGGAATGGTCCAGGTGATCGTCTACACCGGCGCGGTCATGATGCTGTTCGTCTTCGTCCTGATGGTCGTGGGCGTGGACGCCTCGGACAACCTGGTGGAGACCATCAAGGGTCAGCGGGTCTGGGCCGGGTTGGCGTTCCTGGGGTTCCTCGGCCTGGTGCTGGCCGGCATCTCGGGCGCGCTGGACGGGACCACCGTGGTCGGCATCGACGAGGCCAACGCCGCCCAGGGTGGCAACATCCAGGGCATCGGGTCCCTGCTCTTCACCCGCTACCTGCTGGCTTTCGAGGTCACCTCAGGGCTGCTGATCACCGCCGCCCTCGGGGCCATGGTGCTCACCCACCGCGAACGGGTCGAGCCGCGCAAGCGTCAGCCACAGCGCTCGGCCGAGCGGTTCGCGCCCGGGACGCATCCGGTCAACAAGCCCAGCCCCGGGGTGTATGCACGCAACAACGCCGTGGACATGCCCGCGATGCTGCCCGACGGCAGCACCAGCGCCGAGTCGGTGCCCGGGCCGTTGCGTGTGCGCGGCCAGGTCGGTGACGCCGATCGGCTGGCCCTGGCGCAGGCCGAGGCGCAGGCCGAGGCCGAGGCCCGCGGACCCGACCTGCCCGACCCACCCGACGAGCCGGCCTCGGCCACCGATCCGCAGAAGGGGCCGGAGCTGTGAACCCCACGAACTACCTGGTGCTCTCCGCGATCCTGTTCTCGATCGGGGCGGCCGGCGTGCTCGTGCGCCGCAACGCGATCGTCGTGTTCATGTGCGTGGAGCTGATGCTCAACGCCTCGAACCTGGCCTTCGTCACGTTCGCGCGGACCAACGGTGTGCTCGATGGACAGGTGGTGGCCTTCTTCGTCATGGTCGTGGCCGCCGCGGAGGTGGTCGTCGGCCTGGCGATCATCGTGACCATCTTCCGCACCCGCAACTCGGCCTCGGTCGACGAGCCCAACCTGCTGAAGCTCTGAGGGGACGATTGTGAACACCACCCTTGCGGTCCTCGCCTCCGGGCCGGCATCCCCGGGCGAGGTCGTGACGGCCACCGGCGCGTTCAGCCTGACCGTGCTGCTGATCGCGATCCCGCTGGCCGGCGCAGCCATCCTGCTGCTGGCCGGAAAGCGGGCCAACGCGTGGGGCCACTGGCTGGGCGTCGGCGCAGTCGTGGCGAGCTTCGTCGTCGCCCTCGTGCTCCTGATCGCCCTGCTCGGCCAGGCCGAGGACGCCCGCACGATCAACCAGCACCTCTTCGACTGGATCGACGTGGGCATGTTCCTGGCCCCGTTCGCGCTGCAGCTGGACCCGCTGAGCATCGCGTTCGCGCTGCTGATCACCGGAGTCGGCTCGCTGATCCACATCTACTCGGTCAGCTACATGGCCCACGACCCGGAGCGGCGCAGGTTCTTCGCCTACCTGAACTTCTTCATCGCCGCGATGCTGCTGCTGGTCCTGGCCAACAACTACCTGCTGCTCTACGTCGGTTGGGAGGGCGTGGGCCTGGCCTCGTACCTGCTGATCGGGTTCTGGTACGCCAGGCCCTCGGCGGCCACCGCGGCCAAGAAGGCCTTCGTGGTCAACCGGGTAGGCGACTTCGGCCTGAGCCTGGCGATCATGATGATGTTCGCCACGTTCGGCACGTTCACGTTCGAGGGGGTCAACGCCACGGTCGGCCAGGCCGACTCCAACACGGTCACCTGGATCGGACTGGCCCTGCTGCTGGCCGCGTGCGGCAAGTCCGCGCAGTTCCCGCTGCAGTCCTGGCTGCTGGATGCCATGGAGGGCCCGACCCCGGTCTCGGCCCTGATCCACGCCGCCACGATGGTCACCGCCGGGGTGTACCTGATCGTGCGCTCGCACGAGATCTTCGACCTCAGCGAGACCGCCCGGCTCGCGGTGGTCATCGTGGGCACGATCACGCTGCTGATGGGTGCGGTCATCGGGTCGGCCAAGGACGACATCAAGAAGGGCCTGGCCGGTTCCACGATGAGCCAGATCGGCTACATGTTCCTCGCGGCCGGGCTCGGGCCGGTGGGCTACGTCTTCGCGATCTACCATCTGCTCACCCACGGCATCTTCAAGGCGCTGCTGTTCCTGGGCGCCGGGTCGGTGATGCACGGGATGGACGACCAGGTCGACATGCGCCGCTACGGCGCGCTGCGCACGTTCATGGTGGCCACCTGGGCGGTGTTCGGGATCGGCTACCTGGCCATCATCGGCATCCCGCCGTTCGCCGGGTTCTTCAGCAAGGACGAGATCATCCACGCGGCCTGGGCCGAGCAACCCGTGGCTGGGTTCGCAGCCCTGGTCGGCGCCGGGGTCACCGGTTTCTACATGACCCGAATGATGGCCATGACCTTCTACGGCAAGGCGCGCTGGGAGGACGGCGTGCATCCGCACGAGTCGTCGAGGTGGATGACCGTGCCGATGATCATCCTGGCCGTCGGCGCCGTGCTGGCCGGCTTCCTGATGCTCTACGTCGGCAACATCGAGGAGTGGCTGGCGCCGGTCGTCGGCTACGAGGAGGTGTCCGGGGGCCTGCCCGCGCCGGTCATGATCGCGATCACGCTGGCCGTCGTCGCAGTCGGCGTGATCATCGGGTGGCGGCAGTACGCGATGCGAGACGTGCCCGAGATCGCCCCGTCGCAGGTCTCGGCGCTGACCGTGGCCGCCCGCAAGGACCTGTACGGCGACGCGTTCAACGAGGCCGTCTTCATGCGTCCCGGTCAGCACCTGACCCGGACCCTGGTCTGGACCGACACCAAGGTCGTGGACGGCGCGGTGAACGGCACCGCGGCCGGCGTCGGCGGGCTCAGCGCCCGGATGCGCCGTTGGCAGACCGGCTATGTCCGGTCCTACGCCCTGACGATGTTGATAGGTGTCGTGGTCGTCGGCGCCGTCCTGGCCCTGGGGAGCGTCCTGTGACCGCCACCACGTACCTCCCGCTGGTCGCCTTGGTGCTGCTGCCGATCCTCGGTGGCCTGCTGGTCGCGCTGCTGCCCCGCAACAACCCCGCGCTGGCCAAGCAGGTCACGCTGGCCATCTCGCTGCTCGTGCTCGTGCTGGGCGTCGTGGTCGGCCTGGCCTATCAGCCCGGCGCGACCGAGACCTTCCAGCTGGGCAGCAGCTGGGAGTGGATCCCGGCGTGGGGTGTGAGCTTCGCCCTGGGCGTGGACGGCATCTCGCTGGTGCTGATCCTGATGACCGTGATCCTGGTGCCGGTCTGCATCCTGGCCGGGTGGGCCGACGCGGACGGCGCGGTCGGCTCGGTGCGTGGCTACTTCGCCTGGATCCTGGTCCTCGAAGGCCTGGTCCTGGGTGTCTTCGCCGCCACGGACGTGTTCCTGTTCTACGTCCTGTTCGAGGCGATGCTGATCCCGATGTACTTCCTGATCGGTCGCTACGGCGGCCCGCAGCGCCAGTACGCGGCCGTCAAGTTCTTCCTGTATTCCCTGTTCGGTGGGCTGCTCATGCTGGCCGCGCTGATCGGGGTGTACGTCCTGTCCGCCCAGCAGTACGGGCAGGGCACGTTCGACTACGCCGCCCTGGTCGGCCTGGACATCCCCGCCGAGACCCAGAAGTGGCTGTTCCTCGGGTTCTTCATCGCGTTCGCGATCAAGGCACCGCTGTGGCCGCTGCACACCTGGTTGCCCGACGCCGCCGCCGAGGCCCCGCCGAGCACGTCGGTGCTGCTGGTCGGCGTGCTGGACAAGGTCGGCACGTTCGGCATGATCCGGCTGTGCCTGCCGATGTTCCCCGACGCCTCGCGGTACTTCGCCCCGACGATCATCGTGCTGTCGCTGATCGGCATCGTCTACGGCGCGCTGGTGGCCATGGGCCAGACCGACCTCAAGCGCCTGATCGCCTACACCTCGGTCAGTCACTTCGGGTTCATCGCGCTGGGCATCTTCGCGATGACCAGCCAGGGCCAGAGCGGCTCGACGCTCTACATGGTCAACCACGGGTTCTCCATCGCAGCGCTGTTCCTGATCGTGGGCTTCATGGCCTCCAGGCGCGGGTCGCGCACGGTCGCGGACTTCGGCGGAGTGCAGAAGGTGGCCCCGGTGCTGGCCGGGTTCTTCCTGGTGGCGGGCCTGTCCTCGCTGGCCCTGCCCGGCCTGAGCTCGTTCGTGTCGGAGTTCCTGGTCCTGGCCGGCACCTACACCCGCTACCCGTGGGCGGCCATCGTGGCCACCTTCGGCATCGTCCTGGCCGCGCTGTACATCCTGCTGATGTACCAGCGCACCATGACCGGGCCGGTGCGCGACGGCGTGGCCGGAATGCCCGACCTGCGCGGTCGTGAGGTTGCGGCGCTGGCGCCCGTCCTGGCCATCATCGTCGCCCTCGGGGTGTTCCCGAGTGCCGCGCTGGACATCATCAACCCCTCCGTCGACCAGACGATGATCGTGACCGGGTCCACCGACCCGGCGCCGGTCGTCGCCGAAGCCGGGAAGTGAGCCCGCGATGATCCACACCATCGTGCCCCTGGCCGACACGCTGACGTTCCCGTCGTTCCAGTACCGGGCCATGGCCCCGGTGCTGATCGTGCTGGTCGCCGCCGTCGCCGGCGTCCTCGTGGAGGCGCTGGTGCCCCGGGGGGCCCGGCGCGGCATCCAGTTGACCCTGGTCGGCTCCGCCCTGGTGGCCGCGCTGATCCTGGCCATCGCCACACCGGCCGCGCAGCTGGGCCCGGTGGCCGGCGGGACGCTGGCTGTCGATGGACCGTCGCTGTTCGGCTGGGTGACGATCCTGATCGTGTCCCTGCTGGCGATGCTGGTCATGGCCGAGCGGCGCGTGGACCCGGCCGGCGACGCATTCGCCCCGCGGGCGGCCTCCCCGGTGGGCTCGGCCGAGGAGCAGGAGCTCACCCGCCGCGGGTGGGAGCAGACCGAGATCTGGCCGCTGTTCCTGTTCGCGGTCACCGGCATGCTGCTGTTCACGGCGGCCAACGACCTGCTCATGCTGTTCGTGGCCCTGGAGGTCATGAGCCTGCCGCTGTACCTGCTGGCCGGAATGTCGCGGCGCCGGCGGCTGCTGTCCCAGGAGGCGGCGGTCAAGTACTTCCTGCTCGGCGCGTTCGCCTCGGCGTTCCTGCTCTACGGCTCGGCGATGCTGTTCGGCTACGCCGGCTCGCTGGACTTCGGCGCGATCGCCGATGCGTTCACCAACCGCCCCGGGGCTGCTGGCTTGCAGCTGCTGGGCATCGGCCTGGTGTCGGTCGGGCTCCTGTTCAAGGTCGCGGCGGTGCCCTTCCACATGTGGACCCCCGACGTCTACCAGGGGTCCCCGACCCCGGTGACTGCGTTCATGGCCGCCGGCGTCAAGGTGGCGGCCTTCGGCGCGCTGATCCGCGTGATGTACGTGGCGCTCGGCGGGGCGGCCTGGGACTGGCAGCCGATGCTGTGGGTCGTGGCCATCGTCACCATGCTGGTCGGCGTGGTCCTGGCGGTGACCAGCTCGGACATCAAGCGGATGCTGGCCTACTCCTCGATCGCGCACGCAGGCTTCCTGCTGCTCGGCGTGATCGCCTACTCGCGCGACGGCCTCTCGGCGACGCTGTTCTACCTGCTGGCCTACGGCCTGACGACCATCGGCGCGTTCGCCGTCGTGATGCTCGTACGCGGTCCGGCGGGCGAGGCCGGGCACCTGTCAGCGTGGGCCGGACTGGGCCGCACCTCGCCGCTGCTGGCCGGGGTGTTCGCGTTCCTGCTGCTTGCCCTGGCCGGCATCCCCCTGACCAGCGGCTTCACCGCCAAGTTCGGGGTGTTCGCCGCGGCGATCGCCAGCGGGGCGATCTGGCCGGTGATCGTGGCTGCGCTGGCCTCGGCCATCTCGGCGTTCTTCTACCTGAAGATCATCGTGCTGATGTACTTCGCCGAGCCGCCCACGCAGGGCGCCGCATCCGTCGCGGTGCCCAGTGTCCTCACGCAGGGTGCGATCGCGGTGGCCGTGGCCGCGACGCTGCTGCTCGGGGTGTTCCCGCAGGCGGTCCTCACCCTGGTCAACGAATCCGCGATCTTCGTGCGCTGAGCGTCCCAGGGATGCCGCGTTGGGGCCCCTGACACCCAGGACGACTCCTCCAACACGCACGGTGTCGTGCCGGAGGAGAACTGGCCCGGCAGGGCAGGTCAGATTGGAGTCTGAAGGAGCTGCCTGAGTGCGCTCAGGGTTCTCCCAGGTTCACGATGCAGTCATCGATTGCCTGCCTCGCGTCGGTCACCAGATCGAGACTCCTGTAGTAGGCGACATGCTCGGCGCGGCGCGCCTTCCGCTCGGCGGAGTCGTATTCGTCCCCGACCAGCCTGTCCCGCTGCGAATCGACGTCGAGGATGATCAGCCAGCCGTCTTCGCCGGGCAGCCGACGTACCTGCTTGTCCGCCTCGACGAGTTGCGTCTTGCTGAACTCGTCCCAATAGGGGTTTCCGTCGGCGAACATGATCGAGCACTCTGAGCTGAACACCTCTGTCTGAGTCGTGTCGTCGCGAGCTCCAAGGGCGTAGGCGCCCGTCGCCGAAGCCACCACGAGACCAGCTCCAACCAGCACGATCGCACGCAGCACGTCCAAACACCCCCGCTTGTCCGAGTTCGCGGTACGGCCACCACATCGGCTGCTGCAGACGCCATCTTGAAGCTCCGTGAGTCGAATACGGGCCAGGCGGCGCGCCTGTCGATGCGCGCCGGGGGCGTGCGGTGCTGCTGGCCAGATGCGCGCGACGGGTCACCGGTGTCCCATCTCACCCAGCGTGACCACCGCAGGTGCGGGCACACCCGATGTGTGTCTGGCCGCTGTTGTCTGAACAGGACGTGCGTGGCCTCCCAGCGGATCACTCAGTGTGACTGACGCCCGGCCTGGCCAACCCTGCCGGAGACGGCCATGCTGAGACACCCGGGCACGGCTCTCCGCCCTGATAGGGCGTGTCCGAATGTCGCTGCCTGCAGGCCCAGTGGGGGCAGGCTACCTAGTCACTGCCGTCGCGGTACCACTCTATGAGGGCATGAGCCGCGCGGGCGTCCTCTGGCCCGGGCGGCAGTTGCATCATCCGCGCCTTGATGTCGACCAGCACCGACATGAGTTGCGCTTCCGTGTCACCGTCGCGAAGGTGCCCCAGCACCTGCCATGCGTAGGACTCGTACTCGCCGGGCTGCCATGAGCCCGCTTCGTCGTCGTAGACACCGATCGGGTCCCAGACTGAGTCCAGCAGGTGAGCCACGGCGCGTTGCTGATGCTCGAGCGTCGGTCGTGCGGCATGCCCCTCCACCCCCGAAGCATGCCGCACCAGGCGATGCCGATTGCGCAATAGCGCCCCTCCTACGGTGGTGACCGGGTGAGTCCCGCCTTTGTTCTCAGTGCGCCAGCACCGACACATGCTTCTCTGACCTGTCCGCCGCATAATGACCGTCTGCGGATGCGGCTCTCCGCCTCGATACGAACTCATTGGCCAGTCTGTGTGGTCGAGCTACTCTTAGTGGAATCGGGCCTGGAGGACGATCAGGTAGTCGCCGTCGATGAGGTGGACGAGGCGGTGTTCCTCGGTGATGCGCCGAGACCAGGTCCCGGTGAGCATGTGGCGAAGGGGCTCGGGTTTGCCGATCCCGGCGACCGGGTCGCGTAGGGCGTCATCGATGAGCCGGTTGATCCGTTCGAGGGTCTGCCGGTCAGCTGCCAGCCAGTACGTGTAGTCCGACCACCCGTTGGGGGTGAAGACCAGCCTCATCGCACGAGATCGTGCGGGTCCCGCTGGCCGGTCTTGGCCTGCTGCAGGCTCTCCAGCAGGTGGCGGGCGTTCGCGGGGACGCGCAGCAGGTGGGCGGTTTCCTCGAGGGCGTCGTAGTCGGCCCGGGACATCAGGACCGCGTCGCCGCGCCGGGACGTGATCTCGATGGGGGTGCGGTCGGCGTTACCTGCTCGATGAGGGGGAACAGATTCTTGCGGGCCTCGCTCGCGGTGACGGCCCTGGCAACTCCTAGTAGTACGACTTCCGGTACAGTGTGCCATCGGGTGCCCACGGTGACAACCGCTCGCCGCCGAAGCGCGGCAGAAGCACACCCGAGCGTCATAGCGCCTTCGTCGATCATATACCGGCCGCGGACCTGCGATGAGCATGCTGGGGAACACCGTGCATGGGAACCTCGCGCGGGCTCGCTGCGTGAGTGCCTACGAAGTGGTGTCCGATGCGGCGGCGGTGGTGTGGGCGGTGTGGCGCGGGGAACCGTAGCATCGTCTCGTGCTGCTGGTGGTGTGGGTGACTGACTGGCAGATGGAGTGCTGTGGGGCCCCGTTCGCCGTTGGCGAGGCGGTGTCGTGGCGGTTGTCGAACCGACCCGACGTGGAGTGGCTGAGCACGGTGATCGGGGTCGACGAGGCGCGGGCCGTCACTCATGCCGAGGATCACCACGACACTCAGCCGCACGGCGTGCGGGTCGTGGACGGCACGGTGGTGCGCATCCGAGTCGCCCGTTGCCGCTACGTCCCCGGGCCGAAGCGTGAGTGGATCCCGGTGACGGGCAGCACGTCGTTCGAGAACGTCACGTTTGCCGATGGCAGCGAGGCGGACAACTACGTGGGTGGCGACGCATCCCAGCAGTCCCAGACGTTGATGACCGGATACATCGTCGACCTCAATGTCGGCGCCTGAGCCTTCCGCCTCTCCGCAGGCGAGCAATGCTCGCGACCTTGTCGGAAGCGTGCGCTCGGTGGGTCACGGATGCCCTACACCGCGTATGGCGCACCTTGGCGCGGGCATCGCCACCCAACCTGGTCGCTCTGAGCCGGTTCTCACTGTCGCCAGCGGGTGCGGGGGGTGGTGCGGATCACCCAGGGGGCGTTGTTGTTGGCGGGCCAGGGGGTTCCGGGTGGGGCGCCGGGGTGCGGGTCGGGGGGTGGCGGTTGGCCCGGGTGTCGGGGCTCGATGGTCCACATGTGCAGGTCGACTTGGCGGTGGTGGGTCCAGCAGA